>DASYAR010000739.1:0-7174 GCA_036501235.1 Planctomycetaceae bacterium | reverse complement strand
AAGCGGCCCACGTTGGCCTCGTCCAAGGGCGCGTCCACTTCGTCGAGGATGCAGAACGGGCTGGGCTTGCTCTTGAAGATTGCCAGCAGCATGGCGACGGCCGTCATCGTTTTCTCGCCCCCCGACAACAGCGAAATGCTGCGCAGTTCTTTTCCAGGAGGTCGGGCCACGACGTCGATCCCGCATTCGAGCACGTCCTCCAGGTCTTCGAGCACGACATCCCCTTCGCCTCCGCCGAACAGCTTGCGGAACAGTTCCTGAAAGTTCTGGCGAATTTCGGTGAAGCTCTCGAGAAACATCCGTTTGCTCTCGGTATTGATGCGGCGGATGATTTCTTCGAGGGTATTCTTGGCTTCGACAAGGTCCTGCAACTGGCCGCTCAGTCGCGCAAACCGGGTTTCCAGCTCGTCCAGCTCCTGGAGGCTGTCGGTGTTAACCTGTCCCAGCGACTTGAGCTTGCGACGCAGCTTGTTGATCTGCTCTTCGATTTGCGCCCGGTACTCTTCGTCGGAAAGCTGCGGGGTCGTCGCGACGCCCTCCGCGCCATTTCCTCCAACCGCAGCGCCTTCGCCGACACTCGCGGTTTCGCCGTCTTCCGGCGCTTGCTCGCCCTCTGTCGTCCCCGCATCGATTTGGCGCGATGTCGCTCCCGACGCGGCCAGTTCCGTCAGCTCGACCTGGAACTCATCACGGAGCCGGTCTTCGAGACTGGCGATCTGGTGCCGGGCTTCCGTCGATTGCATTTCGAGGGCGTGGTGCCGGTCTTTCAGGTCCCGCAATCGATGGCGGACCTGCAGCTCTCGTTCGGAGAGCTCCCCGCGCCGCGACCGCACGAAATCGCGGTCGTGCTGCAGCTGCGCCACATCGGCCGCCAAAACTTCTTTTTGCGACGCCAGGTCATGCAGGACTGCGTTCGTGTTCAGGATCTCGAGCTCGATCTGATCGCGCTTGGCCGAGAGCATCTGAAACCGTCGATCGGCTTCTTCCCGATGCAGGTCGCGCTGAAAGCGTTCCTGGTCGAGTCGGGTCCGCGCGCTTTCCAGGTTTTGCAGCCGTTCTTCGAACTTTGCCAGATCGCGCTGTTCGGCTGCGTACAGATTCTGCAATTCGCCCAGTCGCGCCTCGCCGGCCGCCAATTCCTGTTCGCCCGTGGCGATGCGGGCCTGCAATTCATGCTGTACGGCTTCCAGCCGCGCCTGTTCTTCGCGCGCCGCGTCCCACTCGGGTTTCAGCTCGTCGAGACGCCGCAGCGCCTGTTCCAGGTCGGATTGCGCGTCAGCCTGCTGCCGTACGACGCGCTCCAGATCGAGCTCTTTGCCGCCGAGCGTGGTTCGCAGTTCGGCAACCGAATGCGCGCACAAGTCGAGATCGAACTGAAACTGCTGCTCCTGCTGCGACAGCTCGGCCGCTTCGGAAGCCATCTGCTCGAATTGATCGGACGTCGTGGCGATGTGATGATCGATTCGCGCCAGCTCATTCTTGATTCCGCGGAGCTCGCTCTTGCGGGACACGAGCGCCGTCTCGCCGCGCAGCGAGCCAGCATACAGAGTGCCGTTCGGCTCCAGCAATTCTCCCTGCTGCGTGACGAACCGGCAGGGTTCGAACGCCTCGCCGGCCAGCGTCAGGGCGACGTCCAGCGAGGCCACGATCCACGTGTCGGCCAGCAATCGTTCGGGAAGATGGTGGATGCCCGAGGCCGAACGGACGAGACGATCGGCGCGGCAGATCACTCCGGGACGGCCCGACAAGTCGAGGCCTGGAGCGTGAGGGACTGCGGGCCAGGCCGGCGCGCCCTCTGGGGCCGGCGCCTCGGCGAGCGCCAGAAACCCGACGCGACCCGACAGGCGGCACTTGCCGTCCGACAGGAAGTCGACCAGCGGGCTCCCTTCATCGAGGACGATCAGTTGCGCCCTCGCGCCCAGCGCCACTTCGAGCAGGGCGGCGTTTTCGAGATCGACTTCGAGCAGCTCGACGACGTGGCCGCGGACGTGGTTCCAGGGCGGCCCTTGCGCCTCTTTGGCCAGCGCGAGAATCTCTTTGACCCCTACGCCCAGACCTTCCTGCCGGCGTTCGAATTCTTCAAGCAGTCCGCGGCGGGCGTGCACCGCGCCGCGCTGTTCACGCAGTTCCGACAGACGCTGCTGCGCATCCGCGTGGGCTTCGACGAGCGCGGCGCGCCGTCCCTGCACCACTTGCAGTTCTTCGCGCAGCACATTCTGCTGCGCCGCGGCCGAATCGACCAGTTTGGCCTGGGCGGCGTACTGGCCGCGGCACGCCTCGATCTTGCGCTCGACGTCTGTGAGGCGATCATTGGCAGCCTGCCTGGCGTCCGACAGCACGCTCAATTGGGCTTCGAGCGTCGTCGCCCGGCTGCCATAAGTCGATAATCCGCGCACCGATTCCAGCAACTCGTGGCGTTCGCGCTCGAGTCTGCTGCGAAGCAGCGTGACGCGGTCGGCCAATTCGCGGACGGTGGCTTCTGCCCCCTCCAGAGCGGCACGGCGGTGCGCGAACTCGTCGCTGTATTTCTCCAGGTCGCCGACGGTCTGCTCGAACTCGCCTGAAACTTCATGCACGCGAGCCGCCAGCTCCGCCTGCTGCTTGTGCAGTCTCTGGTAGTCGGCTTCCAGTTCTTGCCGGCGGGCCGTCTGGTGCTTGACGGTGGCCTCGAAGCCGGCGATCGATTCGCGATTCTCGGCCTCGCGGCGTTCCGCTCCGCGGAGCCGGTCTTCGGCCTCGGCGAGCTGGCTGTCGGCCCCGGCCTGCTGCGCTTCGTAATCTTGCGCCTCGGCCGTAGAGGCGTTGATTTCCACCTCCAGCGCGCTGCGCTCCGCTCCGGCGACTTCGAGCCGCGCGCTGAGCGACCGGTAATCGTCCGCGGCCGATCCGATGCGCAATTGCCGCAATTCCTGAGTGTATTCGCGAAACTTGGCCGCCTTGGCCGCCTGGCTGCGCAGGGCAGTGAGTTGCGATTCGACCTCTTTGACGATGTCGGTCAGCCGCAGCAGGTTTTGGGCCACGCGCTCCAGCTTGCGCTGCGCGTCGACCTTGCGGGACTTGAACCGGCTGACTCCCGCCGCTTCTTCGAAGACGTTGCGGCGATTGACGTTGGTGGCCTGCAGCAGCTGGTCGACGCGGCCCTGCTCGATAATGCTGTACGCGCTGCTGCCGGCGCCGGTCCCCAGGAACAGGTCGCGAATGTCCTTAAGCCGCGCCGGGACGCGATTGATCAGGTATTCCGACTCACCCGAGCGATAAATGCGGCGGCCGATCTGGACTTCATCGGCGTCGAGCGCCAGCACGCGGCGGGTGTTGTCGAAATTGAGCAGCGCCTCGGCCAGCGGAGCCGGCTTGCGGTTTGCCGATCCGTTGAAGATGACGTCCGTCATCTCTTTGCCGCGCAGGCTCTTGGGGCTTTGATCTCCCAGGATCCATTTGATGGAATCGACGACGTTGCTTTTGCCGGAACCGTTCGGCCCGACCACGCAAGTAATGCCCGGCGCGAAGTCGAACCGTGTTCGGTCGGCAAAGCTCTTGAAGCCGAACAGATCGAGCGACTTGAGCATCGGTATACCTCAGGCCGCACCGACACGGCGGGCGGCCGCCTGGACAGGGTCGCTGGAATCAGTTGCTGGTGTCGTCGCCGCCGTCAGGCCTGCGGCGGAACGCGCCAAACAGTCCGCCGGGGCGACGTGAGCGTTCTTCCCTTTCGTCGGCGACGTCGGCGACGCTGGCGGAACCCGAATCATCGGCGCCGTCTTCGCCGTCGGACTCGTCGTGCGGATCATGATCTCGCGGGTTCTTGGGAGGCGCCGTCGGGAACATGTTGGGCACCTGGTTCGGCTCGCCCACTTGCACCTTTTTCGTTTCGCCGTAAGTCGCCTCGCCGTCCGCCTCGTTTGCCGCAATCTTGCGATGGTAATAGCGGCCGGCCTGTGGCATGGCGTCGATTTCGAGCCGGCCCGACAGGTTGGACTGCCGGTCGGCCTGGACGAGGAGCTGGGCCACGTCGGGATACGTCGCCTTCATGTTGCCGATGGCGCGAATCACGTCGGCCAGGTTCGTGCTGGTGATGACCTTTTCATCGGGACGATCGGCATGGAATCGGTTGATCGTGATCGTATCGCTGTTGGAGGGGGCCGTAATCATGATATGGCGGCCGGCCGACAGGTTGAGCGGCGTTTTCAGCTTCTGGTCGCGGCCGAACAGCACGATCTGCGGCACGCGATACCGCGTCAGGTGCGCCATCGGTTCGCCTTCGGATTCGATGATGTGCAGGTTGAATTCCTCGTTGAACGACTGGCCGCCGATGAATTCGTCATGATGGTCGATCGTCCACAGGGCACGAAAGGCGCCATACCGCGTCTCGGCGCTGAAGGTTTCCTGCTCCGCGCCGTCGACGGTTTCGATCGTGGGCTTGATCATCATGTCGTTGAGGCATCCGCGGGCTTCGGGGGTTGCCAGCGTCGTCAGCGCGGCGAGCGCGAACACACGGAAGGCCGGCTCTTCCCGGGCCGCGATTTCCAATTCTTTCGTCCCCGCGCCGTCCCCCAGGTAGGCCAGAGCATCGGCCGAATAAAACCGAACTTCGGGGTCCGAACTTTTCAATCCTTCCTTGAGGATCAGGAGGGAATCGATGCCGATGGCCTCCAATTCGGTGGCCGCTTTCGAGGCGGTTTGCGGAACCAAGAGCGCCTTGCGCAGCCGTTCCATTCGCTCGCGCAGTTCGATCGGCGTCTCGTCGAGCGCGATCGCACGAATGACCCGCACGTACCGCATGAAATTCTCTTTGTACGCATGGTGCACTTTCAATTCGACGTGCTGGTCGGTCTTGGCGTCAGCCAGCGGCTTCTTGATGCCGTGGTCGTGATAGTGGAACCGCTTGCCGATCTGGTCGGCGATTTTTTTCGTTGTGCGGACCGACCGCAGATCGCTGCGGACGTAAAGTCCCAGCGTCCGTCCCTTATGGGTCAGCCCGCCGACGTAGCGACCCCCTCCCAGAATTCGCCCGCGCTTCGTCACGCTGGCCCTCGAAGCGCTTTCGCCTTCGCCCGTCGAGAGCATGATTGGCCCTTCGGCTTTGGCGAGAATGTGCCCGTCTCGAATGCGGCCGCCGGGGACCATCGCCTTCTCCGACAGGTCTGCCAGCATCAGCCAGCCTCCCCGGAGGCTGGTGGACTCGGTGTTTTCCGGCAAGACAACCTCGACATCGAAACGGTCGCCGACTTCGATGACCGGGGGAACCGCTGCGCGAATCAGCACGAGGGCGTTGTTGGGGTCCTGCAGAATCGTGTTGGGATTGGGAACGCTGCGTTTACGCATATCGTTCAACAGCATCGTGCGATAAATCGAGGGGGGCGGATCGCCGCCGGTGCCGTCGAGGTTGCGGACGAGGCCGACCGCCTCGATGGTAATGGGATTCAACCCGGAGACAGTCACCTGGTCCTTGATGAACTGCGTTTCGGGCCCCTTGACGTCGTCGTCATCGTCGGGATTCTGCGACCTGAGATTCGATTTCTGGCACCCGCTGGCCAGCAATGTCAGCATCCAGCACAGGAATTGGCGGCGTCCAGTCGACATGCGTGAAAGGCTCCTGCTTGCGCGCAAGCTCACTGCCGCGGCAAAATGCGCGGCAAAATTTCCGGGAAAATGTGCGTTTGGAATGACGTGAGAGTTTGAGAAGGGGCGGGAGAATAGACATATCGCCAGAAACGGTCAAGGCCAGCCCCGGCCGGTATTTTCCGGCTTCCCCTTCATTCCCAAGCACCGCCTCTCGTCCCCGCGAGCCTAAGAATTCGTAACAAAACCGGTTGTGGGCTGTACTGCTATCGCAAAATCAAGACAGCTGCAGAGGTTTTGTTACAGACTTTAAATGTGGCGTACCGTCAGGAGCACGTAGAGGAATTCCATCCGGTCGAAGGTAGGGATGCAGCCGATGAGCAGCGATTCCCCGTCCTGCAAGTTGGAGGCGATGTCGATATGGCGGCGTTCGACGCGAGGAATCTGAATCGCCGCGGCTTTATCGCGCAGGAGGGTCGAGACCGCGCGAACGTCCGCGATCGCGGTCAGCTCGAGGTGTCCTTCGAGATGCACGCGACGGGCGTCGTTGGTGAGGATGGTCCGCAGGATCAATTTGGTCCCCTGGTCGATGGTCACGATCTTCGGCTGGGGAGCGTCCGTCCCATGGTCTTGAAATCCAATGACGAACTGGCGCTTCACGCCATCGAAACACTGCGCCTTTTGGCCGTTGAAAAGAGTTATCTTGGGAGCGTGAATTAAATTCGCAGTTCTTTCTCCCTGAAGGGCCTGCCTCAACTGGAAAGCCTGTTGGTCGTTGAGAGTCGCTACGACAATGGGGAAATACTCATCGACCGCTGCACCGGCCCGAATGATCGACCTTCCAAATCCGGGTTCCAGCGTGAGATCCGCCGCCCGATCCGTCGAAAAGGCTTCCAGGAATCGCCACGAAATTCCAACTGACGCCGCGACGTCTTTTTCGGAGGTAATGAACTGAGTTTCGACGCAGATTTGGGCCAGGCCGCCCTGTTCCCAAGTTTCGAGATTCCGGGTAATTTCGGCGTGCACGTTGAGAGGGGCGTTCACCGTGAGTGTCGTATCGTCGAGCGTCAGCCTCTCTTAAGCCCATTCATCGGTCAGCTCATGAAACCGGCCGGTGCTGCCCCGCAAGATGTGTTTCAAAATACCGTTCAGCGTCTGGTGGGCGATGTCTATTGACCCTTCGTCTACGGCGATTCGAGCCAGGGCTTTCTCCACGTCATAAGTGCGCGTCACAGGCGGCGCGGGATCGCGCTGCGGCGCCGCGTCCGAGATGTTCCAGACGCTGTCAGTGCGAAAAAG
Source organism: Planctomycetaceae bacterium (assembly GCA_036501235.1). Taxonomy (GTDB): domain Bacteria; phylum Planctomycetota; class Planctomycetia; order Planctomycetales; family Planctomycetaceae; genus JACQFH01. The sequence continues at coordinate 316 of DASYAR010000739.1, read as the reverse complement.
CCATTCGCGTGTGCGATCCGGCGGCGGTTTCGCTGTGCTGGCGTCCGTCAATCCACAAACGGCGACCAGGCAGAGCAGCACGGTGACGCCAGCGGTGTACCAGCGGTTCCGCGTGACGCCAGCAAACCGCAGCGCCTTGAGCCGATTGCCGATCGCCCGCTTGCGGAAAAACGACGACAGGAAGCCCAGGATCGACGCGGGGAGCATGACCCGCCAGCGCGGCCCCGCCGGCCGGCGTGCGGCCAGCATTAGCAGCAGCTCGCTATAGTCGCGGGCCGGCTGGCCTTCGATCCGCCGGAGTGCGAAGGCGTCGCAT
>DASYAR010000738.1:0-2259 GCA_036501235.1 Planctomycetaceae bacterium | reverse complement strand
CGAAGGGGACTTCCCATTCGTCGCCGACGCTGACGGGCTTCTCGCTGAGGACCACAAAGCCTTCTTGCTCGTTCATCACTGCCGACGAATTGTCGCTCCCCCCGAACTGACCGGCCAGAGGATTGGCTTTAACAATGTCGGCGATCAGTTCGGCGTAACCTTTCACTTCCGTGACTTTGCCCCGCGGGTCGACGAACACCTCGTAATCCGAGCCGGTGAGGCGCTCCAGCAGCGGTGTCAAAGCACTGCCGATCGCGCTGCTGGTGTCGCGCTCGGTCGACCGGGAGTCGAATTCGACCTTGCCGTACGCTCCAAACTCGGCGGTAGCTTTCCGCCGATCGGCCTTCAAACGAAACGTCACTTTGCCGTCAGACCCAACTTCCTCGGCGACGCGTGTCTGGAACACTTCCTGGCTCAGATTGTTGTCCTGTTTGATCGTCATGCCATTGACCATCAGCGACTGCGCCTGCTTCATCGACTGCGTGCTCTTGTAGTGCAGCGTGTCTCCTTTGGCGACCTTATATTTCAGCAGCACCGGCTCGTCGGCCTGGACTGATGCGAGTCCGAAACAACAGATGACAGCAACGATCACGGTTGATCTGATGAGTCGCAACAGCATGGGACGCTCCTGGTGTCTGGAAATAGAGCTGATATTTCGACCGATTTGCAGACGGTGGCCGGATTCGGTCGAGCCTGTCATTGAGCTGATGGGGAGAACGCATAAATGCCCTGGACGGATCACGCATTCGATGACGATTTTTACATAATTGTTGAATCCTCCGCTGGAAATGCGCATCGAAACGTCACCAGGTGATTTCGTGGCCAAGGCCCAGACGGCGGGCGTTTTCGAGGCCGCACCGTGCGGCGACGGCGTCCTGGACGGCCAGGCCGACCGATTTGAAGAGAGTGATCTGTAGGTCATCCGTCCGGCCGGGTTTTTGACCGAGGACGATTTCTCCCAGCTCGGCGTGAATGTGGTCGTGATCGATGAGACCGGCTTTCAAGGGCAGGATCAAGTCGCCGGCTTCGATCCAGGCGGCTTGCCGGCTGTCGACGACGACAGTCGCCAGAATCACCGTTTCCGGCGGCACTTCGCGGGCCTGCGGCGTATACGAACCGACGGCGTTGATGTGCGTGCCGGGACCGACGTCGGCGGCTGCGAAGACGGGAACGGCAGAGGTCGTCGTGGCACAGATGATGTCGGCATCATCGATCGCGGCGTGCGCCGTGGGTGCCGCCACCAACTTGGCGCGGCAGTCGGGCCGATTGGAGAAGTCGGCCATCAGGGCCTGCACATTGGCGGGACTGCGGCTGTAGATGCGGACTTCAGAAACCGTGCGCACGGCACACATCGCTTCGAGATGCGTGCGGGCCTGCACACCTGATCCCAGAATCGCCACGATTTGGGAACCTCGTCGAGAGAGGAGATCCGTCGCCGCGCCGGAAGCGGCGGCAGTGCGGATGGCGGTCAAGGTGGATCCTTCGAGGAGCGCCTGGGGCTGGCCTGTCGCCGGGTTGACGACGAGCACTGCAGCCTGAATGCGCGCGAGCCCGCGCGCGGAATTGTTGTCGAAGACAGATACGACTTTGACCGTCAGTGCTTCGCGGTTGGGAGTGGCATCGTTCACGAGAGCCGGCATGATCAGGCTGACACCCGCGTGTTGCGGTACGGCCAGATGGGTGCGTGGCGGGACGATGGCCTTGCCGCTGTTGAATGCGGCGAACGCCTGCTTCATGGCGTCTATGGCTTGCGGCATCGAGAGCGCCTGGCGGACTTCGGCAGCATTGAGAATCAGCACGGTTGGTCTTTTCGGATCAGCGAGTTGAACAAAAATGGGGTCAGGTCGATGCGACAGCTGGTGTGGCAGGGTCAGAGCGCGCGAATCAGGTGGAGCATCGAGCGCAGGAACGGCATTCCGATCTTGTTTTAACAAGGTTCACATTGACCGCCAGCGATGGCCCTGACCGCATGGCCCAAACGCGCTCGTTTTGCTCATCGTCCGACTCGTCGGGGCCATCGCTGGATGTCCGGCTCCGACGATTCGCAGTTTGGTGCCAAGTCTTCCGAGCTGCAAGGCCCTGTATGATTCACGCTCTGCCCCCGCCACACGCGTCGTCTTAGCACTACAGCGCACTTTGCGCACAAGTCGTTTTGGGATATGACTCCGCCGTATTCGTCGTTGGACGACGTTTTCTCGGGGAGGGTCAAGGATGACAGAGCAGCAGATACTCGGTTTGGGCCGGGAATTGGCCACGTTT
>DASYAR010000737.1:0-5194 GCA_036501235.1 Planctomycetaceae bacterium | reverse complement strand
GGGCAACGTCTTCAAAAATCAAGGATCCCTTCGATGCCCTTCGGGCATCGAAGGCCACAGTGAGGGCTTCGCCCCAGCCGCAGACGATTCCGATCTCTTTCGCCTGCGGCGAAGCCGCAGGACGCCGCCGCGTCGCGGCGGGGGAACACGTTTGGTTGCGGCCTTGGCCGCGCTGGTTAACCGCGATCCAACTGGGAGCGCGTGTTGTGGGCAACATGAATCGCGGGCGTATTCGAGCGTTGAGGGCAAGTCGACGTTCGATACGCGCTCCTCTGCCGAGTCGCGGTTAAACGAATCTCTGTTCCGTGGCAGTGTGGTGACGTTTTGGCGCGCGGGTATCTGTTGTCAGGCTGGAAAGCCTGACCTACTTGGGTTTCGACGTCGCGCTCGGAACCGGCGAGGGAGCCACATCGGTCACCGGGTTCGGCAAGATATCACGGCCGTCTTTCGACACGCGCCGCACGCTGATAAAGAGAATTGGTTGTCGTCCAGTCGGGCCGGGAAGCATGATGCCGCTGGTCTCGCCGCCGTCGGTCAACGTGATCGAAGTCTCCAGTTTGCGCGTGGAGATGATCGGCTTGCCCACATCCAGATCGAAGCCGGGAATCGGCTCCCGGCCGTCAAACGTCGTCGTCGCGATCGTGAGAGGAGAGATTTCGATCTGGTCGGAATCCTCGGCGACTGCCTGGGCCGTCAAGTGGATCGCTATTCCCAGCTTCGGTTGGGCCACCGCTTCTTTCAATTCAAATGTCTTCTTTCCGGTGCGGACCAGATAGGCAATCTCGGGTACTCCGCCGCTCACTTGAATTTCGGCCGACTGGCCCAGCAGCGACCTGACCTGCGGCCGGCTGAGAACATCGACTTCTGCGTAGGCTTTCATGGAATTGAGCTGCATCGACTGCCAATCGGATCCCGCCCCGGAGCTGCGCCCGGTCGCCGAGGTGTAACGATGGCCGCCGGGCGCTTCGTGAAAATCGGCTTCTTTGAGTGCCCGCTGGACGTTGCCTCGCAGTTCGACGATCAACAGATTCATCAGAATCTGATCGGCGGCATCCACATCCGCTTCGGCGTCCGACTTAGCGGTTGCCGGCACGACGATCGCCCCGCTGGCCCGGTTAAAGATTTTCCGTGATGGTCGCGCGGCCGGCTCGGCGTCGTCTGCGTGAGACGGTAGCGCCGTTCCTATCGACAACACAAACAGCCCTGCTCCCAACGTGAAAATGATGCGACGCATTGAAGTTTCCTGTTATTCGAGCTGAGTTGATTCTGTCCGTTCCTCGAGCGGCCCGCTGCCAAATAATCCCACGGATTGTTTAGCCGGCATCACGAAACGCACCAGCGCTTCACTCTCGGGAACTTGAACATTGACGATGTTCCGCTCCGGGCGCAACGACACCGCGGGATTTGAAACGTCTGGAGTTCCGTCCGGAGCCGCGACTGCTCCGACTGTCGCGCCCGGGATCGCGGCCTGACCGGCGACGACCGGCGCCACCGAATGCCGGCCAATCACGAAACCCAGAAGCCCCGCACACGCCGTACTGGCGACCGTGACGATCAGCCGGCGATTTGCAGCGCGAACGCCGTCGGCTGGCGGCGAGTGCAGAGGAGTGGGGCGAGCTGCGAGAGGCCCGTCTGCACCAGTCTCGAGACCGTTTTCCGAATCGATCAATCCGGCGATGCGGGCGTCTAACTCCTCCGAAGGTGACGGGCGCGGCAGCCTGGTAATCAGTCGTTCAATGTCATTCATGGCAGATCTCCAGCAGTTCACGAAGTTTTCCGAGCGCCCGCCGATAGCGCGACGCCACCGTGGGCAACGGCTGATCGAGCAGCCCGGCGATTTCCTGAAACGTGAGCGACGCCTGCAGATGCAGCTCGACGACCTCGCGCGACCCCTCGTCGAGCTGCTCGAGTGCGGCCTGAGCCGCGACGAGTGATTCGTCATCAACCGCCGGCGCGTCGACCTTCGCGTATCTCTCGAGCGCATCCGCCGGTTGGTCGCGCCGACGACCTCGGGCCCGTGCCAGGTCGATCGCCGCGTTCCGCACGGCACGAAACACATACAACTTGGGCTCGCGAGGAGCCGCCGGCAATGCGGCCAGCCGCACGAAGGCCGAATGGACCGCATCCTCTGCCAAGGTCGGGCAACGAAGCACATTCCAGGCGATCAGAAACAACGGCTGCCGCTGGCGCCGATAAAGCTCATCCAGCCAACTGCGCTCCGGCATGTCCACCATCCCCTGGTAGATCGTCATTGTTCACGTCGCATCCTGGCGCGTCTTTCAATGTCTCCCACAAAGACCACGCTGACGGCCGTCGAATTATGCACGACAAAACGACGATTTTGCAATTCAGCCGAAATAGCCGCTTTCTCGGCTGGTTGAGCACCCGATGACCAATCGAATTTGCGAACGGTGGTGAGGGGACTGCCTGATGATGCCCGACCTCATGCAGCCCGCCGTGGCGTTCGTCGGGCGCGTTCGTATAATAATTGAAAAGGTGCGGATTCGTCAGGGTGTGATGGACGGAGGCGTGAAAGCGTGCGGCAGCAGGTGGGGTTCGCAATTCAGGCGCTCGTGTTGATGTTTCTGCCGCTGCTCATCGGTTGGCAGTTGTTCTTCGGCTTTCCATTGATCTTGATGCCGGCGTGCCTGGTGCTGGCGATCGTGATTTTCATGGTGGGACAGGTGATGCGAAGACCGTGACGCGGGGCGGTGCGATCGCAGTTTGAAATTGCGGACCCGCGGGGTACCACCCGTGGACTGGTGGGGGGCAATGAGAATACGATGCTTGTGAAATCAGCGACGATTCTGCCGGCCCTCTTCGCGTTCGCCATGTTCGTGGCGCCAGCGCAGGCGCAGCCCGACTTCACGGTTTCTCCTGCGCCGAGCGTGTTGCTCGACACCGACCCGGCGGCTTCCAAAATGCTCGGGGCGGCACGAGACTTCCTCGCCGCACGGCAATGGGCCGACGCCATCGATTTGCTGCGGCAGACGGCCGAGCAACATGGCGAACGGCTCGTGGCGATCGAGCCGGGAAGGTACGTCAATGTGCAGATGAGCGCGGATATCCTGCTGTCCAGCCTGCCGGCCGAGGGACTCAAGCTGTATCGGGCCAAGGTCGACCCGCAGGCGCGGCGCTGGTTCGAAACGGCCAAGAAAGACCGCGATGCGGAAGGTCTTGAAAGGGTGGTGCGTAAGGCGTTCCTCAGCAGCTACGGCGATGACGCGCTGCTACTGCTCGGTGATCTGGCCTGGGAACAAGGTTCTTTGGCCCGCGCCCGCAGCTATTGGGAGAAACTGATTCCGCTGACCGCGCCGTCGGAGGCCGGCGAGTTGCCGGTCGTTTTGAAATATCCCGACAGCGAAATCGCGGCCGAACAAATCCAAGCGCGGCTCGTGTTGTGCCGTTTGTATCAAGGCAACGTCGCCGGCGCCCAAGACGATCTCGCGGCTTTTCGTGAGGCTTCTCCGCAGGCGACCGGCCGACTGGCAGGCCGCACCGGCAACCTGGTGAACATCCTGGACGGACTGATCGCCACGGCGCAACGCCCCGCCAGCGACCCGACGATGCTCGAGACCACGACCTACGCGGGCAATCTCGAACGGAACCAGGTGCAGCCGCGCGACTTTGACGTCGGCGGACCGCTCTGGTCTGTGCGGCTCAAGGAAACGCGCGTCGACCGTTCTGCGAGGCATGAGGAGCTTCCGTTCGATGTGCGTCCCGAGCGCGGCCCGGCCATGCTCCCCATGCGGGTGCTGAGCTACTACCCCGTCGCCTGGAAAAACTACGCTTTTTACTGCGACGAAACTGACGTTTACGCGATCGACATGAGCGCCGCGCGCGGTGGCCAGCCTGCGTGGGGCTCGGAAACGTCAATCTATCGTTTGCCGCAGGAGCTCGATCACCTGCCGCAGGCGATTCGGGCGCGGGCCGGTCTACCGCGCTACACGCTGACAGTCGATGGGGGTCAGCTCTTCGCCAGACTGGGTTCGGGGGTGGCGCCGTCCGGTCGCAATCGCGGATTTCGCCAGGCCGGAAATACGCTCGTGTGCCTGGGACTTGGCCGTGAGGGAGATCTGCAATGGATCGTCAAATCCGAAGATTTGGAAACCGATGCCGGCAAATGGACTTTCGACGGCGCGCCGGTCGCCTCCGACGGGCGAGTGTATGTGGCGCTGCGGCGCTGTGACCCGCAGCTTCAATTGAATGTCGCCTGCTTCGACGCGGGAAGCGCTCGGCTCCTCTGGAATCGCAAAGTTTGCAGCGGGGTCGAGGCGCTTGCCGGCGACGTCGATGAAGTCCGTCAACAGTTGCTCACGCTGGCTGAAGAGCGCTTGTACTACGTGACGAATCAGGGGACGGTCGCTTCGCTGGACGCTCGACACGGGTCGATCCGCTGGGTGAACGCATATTCCCGCGTCGAAGTCGAGACGATTCCCGCGTTCAATAAGCGGCAGCAGTACGGGCCGAATCCATGCGTATTCCACGGCGGACAGCTCTTCGCAGCCCCCACCGACAGCGAGCACATCCTGGCGTTTGACGCCGAGACGGGCATTCTCAAATGGAGCCACGAGGTGGGAGGCAAAGTTCCGCAGCTTCTGGGTGCTGCCAAGTCGAAGTTGATCGCCGCGGGAGATTATCTGTGGGCGCTCGACGTGGAGACCGGGCGCGTCTTATGGCGCGACGGTCGAACTGACCCGGAAGCGTCGACGTGGGGGCGAGGCTTGCTTGCCGGCGACCGCGTCTACTGGCCCCGCCGCGAAGAAATCCGTGTCGTCGAAATCTCGACCGGCCGAGTGCTGCGGCAGATCGACCTGGTTCAGCAGTACGGGCTGTACGGCGGGGGCAACCTGACGATCGCCGGCGGAATGCTGCTGCTCGCCCAATCCGACCGTCTCGTCGCGTTCAGCGAATTCGGAGTGTTGAAGAAGCCGTCGCGGGACACGCTGGTGTATTTTCGGGGGGCTCGCGATTAAGCGCACAGGAACGTGTCGCCCCTACCGGGGCTTGAAAAATATTTTTTCGCGGTTCCAGGGGCTGACGCCCCTGGCTATTAACACTACAGCGCACTTTGCGCACAAGTCGTTTTGGGATATGACTCCGCCGTATTCGTCGTTGGACGACGTTTTCTCGGGGAGGGTCAAGGATGACAGAGCAGCAGATACTCGGTTTGGGCCGGGAATTGGCCACGTTT
>DASYAR010000736.1:0-13527 GCA_036501235.1 Planctomycetaceae bacterium | reverse complement strand
AAACGTGGCCAATTCCCGGCCCAAACCGAGTATCTGCTGCTCTGTCATCCTTGACCCTCCCCGAGAAAACGTCGTCCAACGACGAATACGGCGGAGTCATATCCCAAAACGACTTGTGCGCAAAGTGCGCTGTAGTGTTAGGAGTCATGCACTCGACGTATTCGCTCCAGTTGACCTGAATGTACGGCACCCCCGCTTCGACCAGCCGTCGCGCCATCAGGCAGCTTTGGCCGAATGCCGTTGCTCCGTACCGATCACGGAGCGATGGCGATTCTCGCGTCAGATCGAATGCGTCGCGAGCTTCCGGGCGCGTCAACAGTTGGTAAGCGCGGCCGTAGGTGCGGTCCCATTCGCCGAGCTGAGATCGATCGAGCTCACGACGCGCCTGGTCGAGCGTGGCCAGCAATGTGTTGCGGTCGTGGACGCGGGCCGGATTGAGGTCCCCGAGCAATTTGAGCGAAGGGATTTCGGCCTGGCCATATTCATCGCAACTGATCTGAAACGGATCGCAGGATTTGCCGAGCTTGCCGCCACCGTAGCCGTCGACAATCCGCACGACGTCGCGCGGAATGCCTCGCCCCAGCGACACGAACGGCGGCAGGCTGCCGCGATGTCCGCGGTGTTTGGCAATGATCGAACCGAAGTTCGGCTGCACCGGTTCTGGTCGCTCGGCAAAGCCCGTCAGGCCATAAGTTCCCGCGTCGGGATGCCCGGGCGCAAACGTGATGTGCGAGCGAATGACGTTGAACAAGTGACTCCGCTCGGCCAGTTGCGGCAACAGCTCCGTAAAATGTAAACCGGGCGTGCGCGTGGCGATCGGTGCAAAAGGGCCGCGATATTCGGAAGGCGCGTCGGGCTTGGGATCGAACGTATCGAGATGGCTGGGCGCACCCCACAGCCAGACGAACACGACCGACTTGGCCCGCACGACCGCCGCGGCGGTCGCAAGATCAGCCGCTGCCGAGATCCCCAGCGCCGCCGCAAATGACGCGCCCGTCTTCAAAAACGCGCGTCGCGAGACGCCGTTGCAAGTGCCAGCAGAAAATCCGCCGAAATCGAGCATCTGGGATCCTGTGACAGATCAACACTTCTCCATGCAACTATACTCGGTGTAGCGCACCTGTCACAAGCTGAGGCTTTGCTCGCGCCAGCGAGCCGCGGGGTTTATCCCTGCGGTATCAGGATAAAAAGCCAAGACGACGTAGCGCAGGGCGCGAGCACCGTTGCAAGTCCCGCTCGCATCGCAGAGTCTTCCATCACGAAGATTCCGGCAATGTCGTCATGCCTTTTGACGGTCAGATGACTATCTATCCGGAATCCGCAGGGATAAACCCTACGGCTCGCTACCGCGAATTTGACGAAGCGGGCCGCTGCCAGACGTATTCGTCGTTGCCGCTGCCGAAGATGCCGACGGGGGTGCGGTTCAGGACGAACGTGCGGACCGGCTCAAAGCCCAACTCGGCACGAAACTTGTCGGCCTGTCTTGGTGAGACCGATTCATACGGATAGCCTCCCATCCAGTCGTGCACGTCGTGATCGTAATCCATCCCGCGAAACGAACGTCCGTAGTCGGCATGGTATTTCTTGAAATCGCGGCCCACCAGGAAAAACGCCAGCCGCATCGCCGTCACATAACAGGCGCGCATCGCCCGCTGCACCCATTTCGGCGCGCGGCTGTAAAAGTACTTCTCGACTTTCCATAACGGACACAAGTGCGTCTTGCGATACAGGGCGACGATCAGCATACCACCGGGGGCCACCATGCCCGCCGCGCGCCGCCAGGCATCGTACATCGCCCCGGTGTGATGTAGCGATCCCCAGGCGTACACGACGTCGAAGTGACCCAACTCGCTGCTGTCGAGGGCGAACACCGATTTCTCGCGTGCTTCCCACTGCTTGTCGGCGGCGTAACGCCCGAGCACCTGCTGCGTCGTGGCGACCGAATGCGGGTCGAGGTCGACTGCCAGCACCCGCGACGCCCCCAGCCGGAGCGCCGCCAGCGAATGCAATCCCGAACCACAACCGATGTCGAGAAATGTCTTCCCGGCCAGGCCTCCGGCGCCCGCCAGGCGTTCCAAGCCGCGCACCGCCTCGGCGACCCGCTCTTCGTCGATCAGGCCGGCGTAGCTCGACCAGTTGCGGCCGAACTCGAAATGAGTCGACAATTCGCTCGCGGAATCATTCAATGGGGGAGCACTCACAGGACTCGGGTCAGGGAATTAAAATTCAGATGAAACAATCTCCGAACAATCGTCCCGCGTCAACCCGCGCATTCTCCGAGGGTCGGGGGGCCGGGGCAGGACCGAAGGAACACTATCCCTCTCACCGCAAATGCGTAGAATACCATCCGCGGCGTCATCCCATTGTTGGTCATAAATCTCAATGCACGGCGGACAGCGCTTATGTTCAGATTTTGCAGTCGGTTCTGCCTTCTGGGGGTTCTGATGATTTCGACTCTGGTGGTCCGCGGCGACGAAGCGGACGACCCGTTCGTTTGGCTCGAAGAGGTCACGGGCGACAAGCCGCTCAGTTGGGTGAAGGAACGAAACGCCGAAAGTCAGGCCGAGTTGACCACCGACCCGGCGTTTGAGCAATTGAATGATCGGATCCTGAAGATCCTCGATTCCGACGCGCGGATCCCGTTCATCAGCAAGGCCGGCGACTACTTTTACAATTTCTGGCGAGACGCGAAGAACAAACGCGGTTTGTGGCGACGGACGACGCTCGCCGAGTATCGCAAAAGCAAACCCGAATGGGAAACCGTTCTGGATCTCGACCAGCTTGCCAAAGACGAAAACGAAAACTGGGTCTGGAAAGGGAGCAGCTTCCTTAAACCGTCGTACGACCGCTGCCTGCTCTCCCTCTCGCGTGGCGGCGCCGACGCCACCGTCACTCGCGAATTCGACGTCACGAGCAAATCTTTCGTCAAAGACGGGTTTTATCTGAAAGAAGCCAAGACTCGGATCGGCTGGCGAGATATCGACAGCGTTTTCGTGGCCACCGATTTCGGTCCCGGCTCACTCACCAATTCAGGTTATCCGCGCATCGTCCGAGAGTGGCGGCGCGGCGCCCCAGTTGCCGATGCATCGTTGGTGTTCGAGGGGAAGCCGGAAGACGTCAGCGTTTCGGCCTTCCGTTCTAAGACGCCAGGTTTCGAACGTGACTGGGTTTCGCGCGGCGTCACGTTCTGGACGAACGAGCTGTTCCTGCGCCGCGAAGGCAAGCTGATCAAAATCGAGAAGCCTGATGACGCCGAGGTTTCGTCATATCGCGATCTGCTCTTCTTCGAGCTGCGCACCTCCTGGGAAACCGGCGGCAAGACGTATCCCGCCGGCGCCTTGCTGGCGACTGATCTCGAGGCGTTCCTCAAAGGAGAGCGCCGCTTTGAAATGTTATTCGAGCCGAACGACCGCAAATCACTCGCCGGGTTCTCGGCAACGCGGCATCACCTGCTCCTTAACGAGCTCGACAATGTGCGCAATCGACTGTACGTGCTGACGCGTGATGGGAAAGAATGGAAACGTGAAGAAGTGAAAGGGGCGCCCGAATTCAGCACCGTCAGCGCCAGCCCCGTCGAACCCGACGATTCGGACGATTACTTCATGACGGTCACCGGATATCTCGCTCCAACCAGCCTGCTGTATGGTACGCTCGGGAAAGGCCCGGCCGAGAAGCTCAAGGAGAGCCCGGCATTCTTCAATGCCGAGGGCTTGGCCGTCAGCCAGCACGAAGCGACCTCGAAAGATGGCACAAAGGTGCCTTACTTCCAGGTGGCGCGCCGCAATCTCGACCTGAACGGAGCGAATCCGACGCTGCTCTACGGATACGGTGGTTTCGAAATTGCCATGGTTCCCGGTTATCAGGCAACGACCGGCGCGGCCTGGCTCGAATCGGGAGGCGTGTACATCGTCGCCAACATCCGCGGCGGAGGTGAGTTCGGTCCCAAATGGCATCAGGCGGCCCTCAAAGAGAACCGCCATAAGGCGTACGACGATTTTATTGCCGTCGCCGAAGACCTGATCCGCCGAAAAGTGACTTCGCCCCAGCACCTGGGAATCATGGGAGGCAGCAACGGGGGACTGCTGATGGGGAACATGCTCACGCGACGCCCCGACCTGTTCGGCGCGATCGTCTGCCAGGTGCCGCTGCTCGACATGCAGCGTTACCACAAACTGCTCGCCGGGGCGAGCTGGGTCGCCGAGTACGGCAATCCCGATACGCCGCGCGAGTGGGAATTCATCCGCACGTTTTCTCCCTATCACAACGTGAAGCGGGATTCGAAATATCCGCGAACGCTGTTCACGACGTCGACGCGTGACGACCGCGTGCATCCCGGTCACGCGCGGAAGATGGTCGCGCGTATGAAAGACCACGGGCACAACGTGCTGTACTACGAAAACATCGAAGGAGGCCACGGCGGCGCCGCAGACAACAAGCAAGCCGCGTTCATGTCGGCTTTGGCCTTCACATTTTTGAAGAAGCAGTTGCAGTAAAATTGTTTAACCGCGACCCGCCAGGGGAGCGCGTCTCACCGACTATCGGCATTCCCTCCCAAAATTTTCATCCCCCCGCGCACTCCCCCCCTTCGTAAGGGGGGGTAGGGGGGGTGTGGTGAATCCATTCATGCGCTCCCCTCCCCATTTAATCCTCTGCGTCTCGGCCCGGCACTGAATGCCCTCCCTCTTCTGGCTCTGCGTCGCGATCCGGATCGTCGCCAATCCGCTGTCGAACGTCTTCCAGAAAGTCCTCACGCGCGAGCACGCTGCTCCGCTCGTCATCGTCGGCATCACGCACGGGCTCCTGTCGCTCGTCTGCCTGCCGCCGCTGCTGACACAACCGCTCCCGGTCAAATCGGCATTCTGGACCAATATGGCAGTCAGCGCAGTTCTGGCCGTCGCGGGAAATGCGTTGATCGTGCAGGCGTTGAAAATCTCGGACCTGTCGTTTCTCGGTCCGGTGAACGCCTATAAGTCGGTCGTCAGCCTGATCCCCGGAATCATCCTGCTGCACGAGATTCCGTCAGCCGCCAGCCTGGCGGGGCTGGCGCTGATTATTGCCGGCAGTTATCTGATCGTCGATCGCGACGCCTCAACTTCGGCGCGCGGCGTGTTCTCGCGTTTCTTCAGCGACCGTGGCGTTCAATACCGGCTCGGCGGCCTTGTCTTCTCGGCGGTCGAAGCCGTATTTCTCAAGCGGGCCCTCGCGGCATCCTCACCTCTCCCCACATTCGCCGTCTGGTCCCTCGCTGGTTTCCTTGTATCGGCAATCGCCGTATTTTTCACTTCGCGAACAGCCCTCAAATCGCAACTGCAAATCCTTCAAATCCACAAACACAAATGCCTCGCACTCGCTGCCACGACGGGCCTGATGCAACTCTGCACCCTGGTTATTCTCACTCAATTCCAGGTCGCGCCGGCCCTGGCCTTGTTTCAAACATCAACCCTGCTCTCTGTGTTTCTCGGCCGCCACGTCTTCCGCGAACCCCATTTCGCGAAGCGTCTCCTCGGCTCCGCCGTGATGGTCGCTGGCGCAGTCCTGATCATCCTGTCGCGCGACTGACTCGCAGCAATTCGTTTAACCCGGAGCCACCGGCGACGGTGCTTCGGACGATATCCGACAATCGCCGTCGCAATCGGCCCATTCGGAAACGGCCTCGAACTGGCTAAAATAAATGCGGCAAACCGATCATGCGCCGCCAGGTCGAAAGCTGACCGAGGTGGACCGCCAGATGGGCGGTCAACACGAAGGCGATGCTCTCACGCATCGTCGGCAAAGCAGCTTTCATCGCCGGGTTCGTCGATGCCGACGGAACGCCAAGTTGCTCGGGTGTCGCCAGTTGAGCCAACTTGCGGGCCTTTTCGAATCTCTGTTCGACGGCCTGCAGCAGCTCATCCTTCGACGGATATTCGCTGCGATTTGCTGAGACTTTGGAGCCTTGGCCGTACAAAGACGTCCACGCCGCCGGCAACTGTTTCTCACCACCGAGCCGCGAAACGGCAAGATCGGCCGAGAAGGCCAGATGCCCCAGGATCCAGGCGGGATGATTCACGCCGGGCAGAGGCTGCTCGGTCAGCCGTTCGTCGGCAATTTCTGCCAACAGCATCCGGCAATAACCGACCAGGAACAGGTTGATTCTAATCTCGGTATCCAGCATTTCGTCGCTCGCAATCTATCGGGCCGATGAGGGATGAGCTTCGTTGCCAAATTCGCGCTGGCGATTTTAAGGATCATATTCAACGAAGAGAAACCTGGAAGTCGACCAGAATGAAAATCCTGTACGAACCGCGCGGCCAATGAATTGCACGGCAGTCTCGCGAACCGGTACAGTTGGGAAAACGCTTCATCTCGATCACGGGTTATGTCCGACGACGGCGATCATCAATTGTTCGAAAAAGACGTGCCGCTCATGGACGCACCGGCGTTTGTGCGGCGTGCCCGCGACGTCGAGGCGGCCTGGAATGCGCTCCTGGAAAGCTGCGCACGCGAACGGGCGAACCTGCTGGAGATGCCCCAGATGCGGCTGGCACGGCTGGTAGCCCTGGCGCGATCCGAGGCCGCGCTGTCCGCGTTGGTTCGCACTCCCGAGGAGGCCCATGACCTCGTGAAACTGCATCGCGACTGGCAGCCGCGTCTCAGGAGCAAAGTGCACACCACTCATTCCGCGGCCGAGCTGGCGCGGGCCTTGGCCGACCTCCGCCTGTCGTTCGAGCGATTCAATCGGCGCTGGATCAAGACGCTGCACGAGCTGGACCTCGGGCCGATCAACGCGCTGCGCGAAGGTTACAACCGGTTCTATCTGCTGGAAAAGGAATGCGCCCTGCGTTCGACGCGCATCGCCCACCTGGGATTTCAGCCGCTCGAACCGGTGACGGTTCAGCGCCTGCTCGAAGACTTTCCGTTACTGAAGATTCCTGAGCAGAAATCCTGACCAGAAATAAGACGTCCCGGCTCGTGGGCACGGCCGGGACGCCAAGTCATTCAGGGAATGAGCGGAGAGGCAGGGATTCGAACCCTGGGTCCCCCTTACGGAAGACACAGCATTTCCAGTGCTGCACAATCGACCACTCTGTCACCTCTCCGTGTCTCCTTGTCTTTGTTCGAATTGTCTTTGTTCGAAGCGCAACGGCCGGCTGAAGCCGGTACTCCAACCTCACTCCTTCTTTTCGGACTTCTCCCCCTTCTCCTTCTTAGGGGCCTTCTCCTTCTTGGCGGCCTTGGCGTCTCCCTTGCCCTTTTCTTTTTCGGGCTTGGCTTTCTTTCCGCCCGAGGCCTTCAGTTCGGCCTTCTCGGCGGCCACGCGGGCGATTCGGTCTTCTTTGTGCTTGATCACGTCGGCGTTATTGGTTTCGACCTCGGCCACTTTCCGCAGGCGAGCGGCGATCTGGCGCACTCGCGCGTCGAGCTTCCGCCATACCGGGTCGTGCTTGAATTTTTTCTTTTCGACCTTCTTTTCCGTGAGTGCCGTGACGCGCCCCGCGAGCGCGGATTTGGCCCGTTCCAACTGAGACTCGGTAATTTTGCGGCTGGTTCCCATGCTGTCTGAAACTTTCCTGAATTAAACTGCCCTGTGTGAATGGTTCGTGCACGAGCCGTCAATTGACAACTCTCTGCGAATCCGGGATTTTCACATGCGACGCCAATTTCTTCAATGGCCACGGAGATTTTATCAGGGCGTCAAGTGAGCCGGATCAGAAAAGACGCTTTGCCGCGGATTACGCGGAGGAACGCGGATAAAACGGACAAAATGACCGGAACATCGTCGATCGCACTGCGTCGGCAGACTTGCCATCGCCGGCGATCAACCGATTTTCATGTCCCAAATCTCCTTGTCATCCCTCTCCTCCGTTCTTTATCCGCGCGTAGCCGCGCCATCTGCGGTCCTCGTCTTTTTTGTATTATTGGATTTGTACGGCCAGACGATGTGCGATGGCGGACAAGAGGCCGACGGATAGCCGCGCGACCTGCGGATTAATATCAAAACATACTGCGTGCAGGATAACCTCGAAATGCGAGCGGTCGTATTGGGTGCTGACGGCGTCCGATTCCGGTCCGACTATCCGGTCCCCGTGCCGGCGGCGGGCGAGGCGGCGGTGCGTGTGCTGTGTGCCGGGATCTGCGAGACCGACCTGCAACTCGTCCGCGGTTATCTGGGGTTTCGCGGCGTCCTCGGGCACGAATTCGTCGGCGTCCCTGAGGCCGGCCCCTTTCGTGGCCGGCGCGTCGTGGGCGAAATCAACGCCAGTTGCGGGGCGTGCGACTACTGCCGGCGAGGCCTGGCCAATCATTGCCCGACGCGCAGCGTTCTCGGCATCCTGAACCACGACGGCGTCTTCGCCGACGTCGTATGCGTGCCGCAGCACAACTTGCATCTTGTCCCCGATGAAGTCTCCACCCGGACAGCCGTGTTTACCGAGCCACTGGCGGCGGCGTTTCAGATCCCCGCTCAAATCGCCCTTCGTCCTGGCCAGCAGGTCTTCGTGCTGGGGGACGGACGGCTCGGCAACCTGTGCGCCCAGGTGCTGGCCCGCGAAGGGTGCGCGGTGACGGTCGTCGGCAAGCACGCGCGAAAGCTGGCGCTGCTGGCACGGCTGGGACTCACCACTCTCCCCCTCGACGAGTTGCCGCAGGAACGCTGTGCCGATCTCGTCGTCGATTGCACCGGCTCGCCCGCAGGGCTGGCGACCGCGCTCGGTATCGTGCGGCCGCGCGGCACAATCGTCTTGAAAACGACAGTCGCCGGCGCCCAGACCGTGTCGCTTGCGCCGGTGGTAATCGTTGAAGTCACGATTATCGGTTCACGGTGCGGACCGTTTCCCCGGGCGCTCGTCGCCCTGCGCGAGCGTCAGATCGACGTGGACTCACTGATCGACGGCATCTATCCCCTCGAAGACACCGAGATGACCCTCGACCGCGCCCGCTCTGAACCGGTCCTGAAGTTGCTGCTGGCAGTCGACCCGTCGCAGTGCCGTTAATGCTCTTCCACCACGGCGAACCGGCGACCTCGTAGAAATGTCATTCCTGGTGGTTCTGCCCGCCGTCGAGAGCGGGCCTATTAGTCGAACTCTTGCACATCAGCAAGAAAATACTCGTAAAGATCCTTGTCCGCATTGGGATCGTAGTCGCCAAGATCGCCGTACCGCTTTCCTTCAATGTCGAACTGGTGCAAGTGACTGTTCGTCCAGCCCATCGCCGTCTGGATGTGCTCATGGAGCGTGTCGAGCGTAGTCCTTCACCTGAATCCGTCGCCAGATCGACGGCGTCGAGCCGAGCAATGTGATCTTGAACTGGTAGGCGGTGTCGAGATCGGCCTCGGCCGCAAACTCGGCCAAAGGTGCGACGTCCTGTGAGAGCCGCTCGGCCGTCTTGGCGTCGTCAATCTTGATGGTTTTCCGTGGCTCATTACCGGACTTGGATTTCTTTCGCGCCATTTCTGTCTCGCTGATGCGGATTCGCGACCTGAAAGTAGGATTCTACCGACCAGCCAGCCGAGACGGTAGAATCAGAAAGTGATCTTCACGGTCTTCGCGCTCGCGAGTTCCAGTTGGTCATGACTCGAACATCCAAGCCCTTTCGGGGGATTCACGAATTTGGCATAATCCGTCCGGCTGGCACACCTTGGAGAGGTGGCAGAGTGGTCGATTGCACCGGTCTTGAAAACCGGCAGCCATGCAAGTGGCTCGGGAGTTCGAATCTCCCCCTCTCCGCTTGATTCGCCTCGGAATTCTCGCAATTTGCCGGATTTCGAGGCGTTTTCGTTTGTTCCGTATTGGCACCCTCCACGCCTCGGGAGGGTGCCACGCGATGAATCGAAATGTCAGATTGTGCGACCTGTTCCGGTAAGCAAACCGGTAAGACATTTTCTCCGGCGGTCGGGTCGGTCCCCGTCGCTTTCAGACTGACGGATTGCGTCGCGGGTTCGCTGAATGCAGACGGCAGTTTCGGCAAGGCTTCAAGGGCCGTCGCTTCGTCCGCAATCAGGGTGTGACTGTACCGCATCATCGTGAGGTTGATGTCGGAGTGTCGAGCCAGCCGTTGCGCAAGTTTCGGATGCACGTTGCCCGCAGCCAGCATCGAGATAAACGAATGCCGCAGACTGTCGAAATCGGCGAACAACCCGACATCATCGACGTAGGCCATTCCAGCCGCTTCCAAATCGGCCTTCAGCATCTTCGCCGTGTGATTCGTCAAGTCGGGCCACAAGGCCGTATCCGGTGCCATTTCAGCGGACTGGAACCACTCCCGGAGTTCGGCGACCAGTTCCCGACGAATCGGCAGTAATGTTTCGCCGCGATTTTTCGACTGTCCCGGTTCGACATAAACTGTCGGAGTTGCAGAATCAAAGTCGAAGGATGCCGGTGTCAGTGTTCGCAGTTCCTTCCGCCGAAGTCCAGTTTCCATCGCGACCCGGTAAAGCATCGCCCGCGACAGCCCGGTTAGCTTGTGCCGGACCGGTCCGCCTCGGGTGGTCGTCAATAGCGTCGTGAGTTCGTCAGGAGTGGATTCGAGCCATTTTGACATTTCGGCATCCAGACTTCCGCCTGCGATTCGCCATTCGATTAGCTTTCGCAGGCGTCGCCCCATTTCGGCAGTCGCCCCTTTATCGGTGAAACCCGGAAAGCGGCAGACGATTCGACGATGGTTGCGGAGTTCGACGTACCATTTGGCTGACGGCTGCGTCTTGCCGTTTCGATCTTTGTACTGTTGACGGAAAACTCGCATGGTCGTTTTTCTCTCGGATGCAGGATGCCGGACGCGGGACGCCTCGGCGGGAATTGTTGATCGGTGATTCTCTAATCAAAGATACCATCCGCTTGTCATCGTTTGGCACCGGTTGTCGCGTCCGGTCGCCGGCTTTCGCGAAGTGCCGTCGAACGGGAGGGCTGGAGGGTTGGGAGGGCGGAACACGTGGAACACGTTCTTGCGTACTAAACCTACTCTTTACTCCGTATTCCCTTTCCAAATCTGACACAAATTACAGGAACGTGTTCCACGTGTTCTATGCCAAACGATGTCATTCGATGACTTGACCCCATTCGGTCGCCAGACGCAGGGCAAGGCCAACGTAGACCCGCTGTCGCTTCCCCTCAATCGTTGGGTGCCGGAATCCCGCCGCTTCCCGCCAGCGATTCGAGTTGCTCGCGGGTGACTGTCCCGAATGATTCCGGTACTTCGATCAGCTTGGCGATTCGGTGTGGACGTTCGGGTGTTTCGTCACCTTTACACGCTTTCGTCCCCGGAAGCTTGCACATACGGGATGCGTTCCCGACAGAGGTATCAATCTTCACGGCTGCGTTCTCGAAACGTGCTTTAATCGCCTTCAGCGCGCCAAGCAGACGTGCCGCCGTGTCATCATCGTTCGGCTCTTCGATTCGGTAGTGCATGTGACAGCCGTTGCCCGACGTAGCCATGATCGGATCGGGCCAGCCCAGAATCCGCAATTCGTCACGAATTGCCGCGCCGATTTCGACCGTTGCTGCCAATTCCGCATCCGTTGCTGAAACACCCGGCGGCTTCACGCTGTCAATGTCGATGAAAAAATCGCGACGACATGCAATTTCTTTGTCGGTCGTAGTATCCTTCGCGTACACTTGCATCCTGTTCCGCGCTCGGCCATGCACGTCGCGAATCACCGGATTGACTGTAAACCAGACGGCTTCTCCCAGCCCGCTCCAATAGGCAGCCGATTCGATAAGTTCAATTTGGTGATCGCAGTCAAAGTAACCGGACACGATTCCCTTTCCGGTTCCCTTGACCCGGAGTTCGATAATCCAGTTTTCGACGACGAACCACAGGAATAGCAATCTGACGAATCGGGCAATCTCATTTACGTCGGCTTCTGACCCTCGAATGATTGGGCTGTCCATTATTGGCGTCCCCCTTCCATCCGTTCCCAGACTTCGCGGGACACACAACCGGCTTTGATCCACCGGTTCAATTCTTCCGCTCGCCAGCGAACGGAACCACCGATTCGAACGGGCGCGGGCAACTCGCCGGCGGAATCCCGACGCCAGACGGATCGGACCGAAATTGCCAAACGCTTCGCGAGTTCCTTTGCAGTAATCAAGGTTTCAGCGGATTCGGGTTTTAGACTGTCCGCAGACGCGCGGACGACGGACGCAGACGTTAACATGATCTTGGCTCTCTGCACTGTTCAACGACCGACCGCCATCAAGAAACCGATCAGAGTCGGTCGAGGCGGGGTGCCGGCGTCCTAACGGACTTTAATCCGGGCATTAGGCGATTCGCTTTCGCGAATCCGAACAGACAAATCAGACAAATTCTCCCGTCATCCGCTGACGCGATGCGTCAAACGCACTAACGGTGGGCCACAATTCACTCTACCCGAGTTTCGAGGCATGGGAACTGGATAAATTGCAAAAAGTCGAGGGTTTGCAGAAATCGCAAGGAAAATCGGCTGATTTTAGAATCGTCGGAATGCCAATCCATGACAGCCTTTTCTCGGATCGGACAGGCGTCGGCTTTTGGCGACGGAAGCCCTCAACTACTTCACTTGACGCACAACTACCACACTTGATACAGTTCTGCCACAGTTGAAGTAGTCGCCATGATGCGAGACAAGGGGGATTCGGCAATGGGTTCACAGATTCTTCGGCCAACTGCGGTCAAACGTCAAAAAGCTAATTGGCTGATTCGTGGCCCGTGGGGACGACGGGAGTACGACCCGATGAGCAATGTTGAACTCTACGGAACGCTTCACCGCGAGCTAATCAAGAGCGGGAGCCTGCCACCGGATTCCCCGAGTCCGTCGAATCGTCACCACAAAGAAGTGACTCTTGCGATTGTCGGTAGCTCATGGATTGAGAACCGATGGATTCCTGACGAGTCGTTCGCCGCTCGATTGAAGAGACTCCGCGATGAGGCGAAATTGACGCAAGAGCAACTCGCGGAGAAATCAGGACTCGACGTGGGGACCATCCGCCAGATTGAGCAAGGGACGCGGACAAACCCACTTTGGCAGACCGTCTGCGCTCTGGCCCGCGGTCTGGAAAGGGATGTCGTCGTTTTCGTCGGAACGGATGGATGGCAGCCACCGGACACGGACGGGGATTGGAAGCAGCGTCAGAAGTAGCAGAGACTCGCGGCTGATTCACGCCGCTCGCGGCTCTGGTGGTCGGGTCGAACTGAATCGGGTACAATCCGCCGATTCGGAAACCGAAACGGAATTCGTTTAGGAAAATCAATGTGGCGAGGCGACGATTTACAACTCTATCGCTTTTCTCCGGTGGGATGGGGCTCGATATCGGGTTGGAGCAAGTCGGACGCTTCAAGCTGTTGGCCTGCGTTGAACGGGAACCTGCATTTTGCGAAACGATCCGCCGGAACCGTGATTCTGGCCGTCTCGATAACCGCAAATTCAAGGTCTACGAAGGGGACGTATCGGACCTGAAGACCTCGCAGGTGATGGACGAACTTGGGATTGCTCCGGGCGAACTTGACCTGTTAATCGGCGGCCCGCCGTGCCAGAGTTTCAGCACCACGGGACGGCGCGGAACGGTGCAAGACCCC
>DASYAR010000735.1:0-4324 GCA_036501235.1 Planctomycetaceae bacterium | reverse complement strand
CGCGCGAAGGAGAGCTCGCACCACCTGAGCCGGTTTCCCGTGCGTTCGAAGCGGTCGTCAAAGGCATCACTCTCGCGGCGGATTTACTCAAGCCGGGGGCCATCGGGTGGGAGGTCGATCAGGCCGCCCGCCGGGTCATCACCGAGGCCGGCTATCCCGAATACGGACACGCCCTCGGCCACCATGTCGGCCGGTTTGCGCACGACGGAGGAGGTCTGTTGGGGCCGCGATGGGAACGCTATGGCAAAACGCCGTTTCAGAAAGCGGAGTCTGGTAATGTGTTCACGCTGGAGCCGAGCATCGAGGATGCAGGTGGCTGCGGCTGTTTGGGAATCGAAGAAATGGTGGTCGTCACGGAAACTGGTTGTCATTGGCTGTCGGATCGCCAGATGAAATTGCCGTGCTTGGGAAGCGGGCGTTGACGATGCAGCACGTGCCCCGGTGACCCGCCGGGTTGATCCGGTTGGAGTTCGGGCGAAGAACAAATTCGACTTGGAACAGAGAGAATGCTTGTCGTGCGATTTGTCGTGCCGGAGATTATGATAAAGCCTGACACTCTCCAAGAATGAGAACGAGACCGATTGCATGACCACCTCCGATCCAACTCCTCTGCCAGCCGACGGGGCTTCACCCCAGGAACTGAAACTCGCCCTCAAGGCGTTCAAGAAGCGCCTCAAACTGACGCGACTTGACGCCGATTCGAGAATTGGCGTCGGCCCGATGAGCAGTGGTTCGACCTGGGGAATCGTGGCCATCGTCCCGCCGAATCAATACCCGCGGGCGATCTGGGACGAGCTCGTCAAACAAGGCAAACTGAAGCGAGAAAGCCAGGGAATGTATTCGCTGGTTGAGCCGTGATGCAGACGTCGGCTGGCTTCATTTGCCGGAATTCGCCGCAGCGTTGGATTCGGGTTTCTTGTCATTACCAGGGACTTGAGGAGGCTTGCGGCCGCCGCCGAAGAGCTTCATCACTTCGGACATGATCAGAACTCGGGCGTCGGGCGACAGGGGGGCTGCGTTCCACTCCTGCATCATGCTTTGCATCATCGACCGACCCATTTCGCGCATCCCGCCCGGCTGGTCGGCCACCGCCTGAAACAGGGCAAAGCACATTTCATCGGTCGTATTGTTCCCGAACAGGACTCGCTGCGGCGGGGTGCGCGGATTGTGCGGATTGTCGGCCGAGTTGTCATACCAGGCTTCGATTTCCAGCAGCGTCCCTTTTGGAAGCCGCACGGGATCGCCATAGACGTAGCTGTCCTGCCAGTAAAAATTCCAATCCTTGATCCAGATGAGAGGTTTGACGGCTCCGTCGGGAAATGTCGCGGTGATCTTCATTTCCTTGCCGATGAGGTGCATGTGTGGCAAGACCGACGTGAGCGTGAGGTCGACCGGCAGAGTGATTTTCGAACTCGCGCGATAGCGCGTTTCGCCGGGGGGAATTTCGAGGGCCAGCGTCCCCAACAGCAGCGGATTGCGCGAGAGCACTTTCGTAATCGGCTTTTTGGCGAAGTACAGCGCGATGCGGGATTGGTCCGTCTCAACCTTGCCGGTGGGGTGCAGATGCAGCTGGACGACGACGTCGGCCCCCTTGTCGAGCTTTGTGCCGACGTCATCGGGATAGAACCGCGGGGTCATTCCCGGGGTCCAGACGCCGAGCACACTGGTAATCGACGCGTCGATCGACCCTGACGTGCGCCAGCCTGGCTCGGGAGTTTGCGCGTCGCGTTGCCGGGCGCGGCCGCTGGCATCGAGAAACACGACCGCATGATGAACGACCGCCGGGTTGCCCGGCCGGAATTCGAACCCGACGACCATTTCGTCCTTGGCGACCGTGACAGGCAATACGAAGTGCTGAAAAATATCGGCGCCGTCAGCGGGCACCTCGAACGGCGCGGCGA
The DNA here is from genome assembly GCA_036501235.1 of Planctomycetaceae bacterium. Taxonomy (GTDB): domain Bacteria; phylum Planctomycetota; class Planctomycetia; order Planctomycetales; family Planctomycetaceae; genus JACQFH01. The sequence goes on along the minus strand of DASYAR010000735.1, from coordinate 2,423 downwards.
CTTCCACGACGGCATCGGGCTCGCCGAGCCGCCATCCGGAGGCAAATACCGGCTGCGGGGGCAGGTCGTCGGCAAGCCCCTCGGCGGTCCCGGACTCGGCCCACGTTGAGAGCAGTTCAATCTGGTGCTCCGTCAGTCGCCGCTCGTCGAGGAAATGCCCGTAGTCGACGGCGGCGCGCCACGGCGGCATTAATCGCTTGCCGGCCACGCGGGCAATCCCGGCGGCTCGCTTGGCGGCATCCTGATACGTGAGCAGCGAGAACGGAGCGACTTCACCTGGCCGATGGCATTCGGCGCAGTGAGCGAACACGATCGGCGCGACGTCGCGCGTATAAGTGACTTTTGCTGTCCCATCGGCTGCCGGACGCTTCTCGATCGGACAGCCGACAGCCTCCGTCCGGGAATTGGGAATGGGGCGTTTTTCCGCGAGGGCCTGCAGGGAGTCCAGCAAGTCTCGCCGGGTGGGCTCGAGACGACGTTTATCGACGTCGGCGTACAAGTCGTCGATGCGTCCGCGATAGACAATGGCTCCGCCAGCATCGATCAGAAACGCTTCAGGCACGTGATCGGGCTGAAACAGGCCGGCTAACTCGGCCGACGCGTCGAACAGCACAGGGAACCCGATTTTGAATTCGTCGACAAACGTGACGGCCTGGCGACGCGTCACGGAGGCGTCCGACAGGATTCCATAGAATGCAATTTTGCCTGTCGCTGCGGCGACCTTTTCCAGACGGTTCAGCTCGGGAACATACTGCCGCGAGATCGGGCATTCTGTCGAGAGAAAGACAAACACCGTGCCGGATCGAAATTCGTTGGCGTCCAGGCGATGCGTCTGCCCCTTCACGTCGAGCGCTTTGAAGTGACCCACGTCGACCTTGGCCGGCTCAACGGCCGCCGCCGGCAATGCGCTCCCTACGGCCAGTATCACGAAACTCGAAACGATTGCTGCTGCTCGTTTTAACGACATTGCGGCTTTCTTACTTTTGGATCGAAACGATAGGCCGAAGAGGGTTCATGATACGGAATATACACCCGGCGTGGGGCACGGTTTCAAATTTCAGGGCATTTTCTGTGGACTCTCCGGCAAAAGGGCACCGACGGTTTGGCCTATCGACACGAGCGTTCGTGTGTGCCTACGCACGTCTTTCGACAACTGCTATTATCGCTCGTCGGTGTCGGCGGGTGGGCGAATGTTTCACGCGTTTTGATTGGACGTTACCAAGGGGGACCATTTCTCTTCGAATCGGTGCCCGCCCCCTGCTCGCGATGCCAGTTTGCGAATTGGTGCGTCGTTTAGATTGTCCCCAAAAGAGCTGATTTCCATCCATGAGCGGCGTTCGCACTCGTTTTGCTCCCAGTCCCACCGGTTACATGCATATCGGCGGCATGCGCACGGCCCTGTTTAATTGGCTGTGGGCCAGGCACACCGGCGGCCAGTTCATCCTGCGGATCGACGATACCGACCAGGCGCGAAACCAGGAATCGGCGCTCGGGCCCATCCTGCAGGCCTTTCGCTGGCTGGGACTCACCTGGGACGAAGGGGCCGAGGTTGGTGGACCGTATGCTCCGTACTATCAATCGCAGCGCGGCGATCTGTACCGCGAAGCCGCCGCGAAGCTCGAAGCATCAGGACTGGCTTACCGCGATTTTGCCACGAAGGAAGAAATTGACGCCGATCGTAAACAGGCCGATCGCGAGAAGCGTCCTTATATCAACATCCGCCGGTCGGTCGATTTGAAGGATGCGCAAAAGGCGGACCTGGCGGCTCAAGGCAAGCCCTGGGTCTTGCGGTTTTTGATTCCGCGCGACCGCAAGGTACAGCTCGACGACCACATCCGCGGGCACGTCGAGTGGGACGCCGCGCTGCTCCCCGATCCAGTGATCCAGCGGGCGGACGGTTCTCCGCTGTACAACTTCGCCACCGTCGTTGACGACGCCCAGATGCAGATCACCCACGTGATCCGCGCCGAAGAACATCTGTCGAATACGCCCATTCAGATCCTGCTGCACCAGGCACTGGGCAATCAGCTTCCCCAATTCGCGCACGTCCCGTACGTCGCGGCCCCCGGCTCCAAAGAAAAGCTCAGCAAGCGCAAGATCGATCAGTACCGCAAGAATCCGCAGTTCCAGAAGATGTTCGAGAAGGCGGACGAGGTCTTTCCACAAATCGGTCTGCCTGGTTCGGCAGCCCTCGACCCGGTGATGGTCGAATATTACGAACGCATCGGCTATCTGCCGGCCGCCGTGCTCAATGCCTTGGGGCGCATCGGCTGGTCACTGGATGATTCCACCGAGATCATGTCGATCGATACGATGGTCAAGCATTTTACGCTCGACCGGGTCGTGCAGGCGCCGGCCGGGTTCGACCCCGACAAGCTGTACAGCTTCCAGGGGCACTGGATGAAAGAGCTGCCACTGGAACA
>DASYAR010000734.1:0-8660 GCA_036501235.1 Planctomycetaceae bacterium | reverse complement strand
TAGCGCCCGTTCTCATCCTGGCAACGGCGATGGTCACGTTCGCCGCGATACCGTTTGGCAACCTGATCCCCTGGAAAGACGGTCAGACGATCACGCTGACGGTCGCGCCGGGAATGGACATCGGTCTCCTCTTCGTGTTTGCGATCAGCAGCCTGGGAGTGTATGGCGTCGTGCTCGGGGGCTGGGCGTCCAACAGCAAATACAGTTTTCTCGGAGGGCTGCGGTCGAGCGCACAGCTCGTGAGTTACGAGATTCCGCTGGGCCTGTCGGTGATCGGCGTGCTGCTGTTTTCCGGCTCGCTCAACATGGAGACGATCATCGCCAAGCAGGCGCAAACCGGCTGGTGGTGGTTTGCCGTGCAGCCGCTGGCGTGTGTCGTGTTTCTCGTGTCGGGCTGTGCCGAAAGTGCCCGACTCCCCTTTGATCTGCCGGAGTGTGAGCAGGAATTGGTCGCCGGTTATCACGCCGAGTATACGGCGATGAAATTCGGCATGTTCGCGTTCGCCGAATACCTGCACATGATCACGGTGGCGTTCCTGACGGTGATCCTGTTCTTCGGAGGCTGGCACCTGTGGGGCGTGGCGCCTTACGTCGCCCCGGAAAAGGTCACGTGGCTCGGCGCCATCCTGCAGATTGTCGTGCTGACCGTCAAAACGCTGATGATGATCTTCGTGTTCATGTGGATTCGCTGGAGCTGGCCGCGATTTCGCTACGATCAGCTCATGTCGATGGCCTGGAAGACCATGATTCCCCTGGGCGTCTTGAATCTGATCGTGTGTGCCGTCTGTCAGGAGTTCCTGGATCCCAACGACATGCTGACGCGGACGGTGCTCGGCTGGTTGGCGGTAGCAGCCTGTGTGATGTACGCCGCGATGACCGCCAGCCCTGCGCGGCGCCCGACCGGCGAGCGGGCGGCGTAAGCCGCCGGGTGGGTCCATGCTGGCGCACTGCCCTGCGAAATGAAAAGTGAGAAGAGACGAGCGAAAAGAGAAAACATCGTGCAATCGAACGATCCGAAAATCAAATGGGTGAAGGAACCGCAGCTCGGCCTGTCGGGACGCATGTACCTGGGCCCGCTGCTCGACGGACTGGCGACCACGGCCAAGCACCTCTTCAAAACGGCGCGCGGCGACGGGATGACCTGCCAGTTTCCCGAAGAGCGTCCCCAATTCGGCAATCCGCTGATCTATCGCGGCGTTCATCGCCTCAACAAAGATGAACAGGGTCGGGTCAAATGCGTGGCGTGCTTCTTGTGCGCTACGGCGTGCCCCGCGCACTGCATCGACATCATCGGGTCGGAAGCCCCCTGGGTCGACCGTGAAAAGTATCCGCAGAGTTTCGTGATCGATGAATTGCGCTGCATTTACTGTGGAATGTGTGAAGAAGCGTGCCCCGTCGACGCGATCGAGCTGACGGCCCTGTTCGACTTGACCGGCGCCAGCCGCGAAGAAATGATCTTCGACAAAGAGAAACTGCTCTCCGTCTACGACGCCACGATCGAAAAAGAGCCGATGCGCAGCCGAGGCCATGCCGCCCAGCAAATCGTCGCGGCCCCGAAGGATAAATAGCGGAATGAATCTTTTCGAATTAATCCTGGCAGCCGGCGATTCGGCGGGCGCGCTGTCGCAACTGCCAGCGGGTTTGCGGGCGGCGCTCGAACAGCCGCATGCCGGAGCCATCCTGAGGTCGCTGATCATTCTGGGCTGCGGCGCTGTCGGGGTCTATTTGATGCTGCCCCGCAGCGGAGAGACCGACAAGCGCTGGCCGCGGTTTCTGGGAGGGGCGCTGGCGACATTGGCACTGGTCTTCCTCGTGAAGACTCCTATACCGACGGGAGAATCCTGGCTGACTGGAACCGGGGCCACAATTCTCTGGCCGCTCGACGATCAGGCGGAAGCGACTTGTTACACGTTTCACTTCCTGGCGTTTGTCAGCCTGGCCTCGGCAGTGATGATGATCACTGCACGTAATCCCGTCTATTCGGCGTTGTGGTTCGCCCTGGTCCTGCTGGGAAACTCGGGATTGTTTCTGTTGCAGAAAGCCGACTTTCTCTCGGCAGCGACGATTATCGTCTATGCCGGGGCGATCGTCGTGACGTTCTTGTTCGTCATCATGCTGTCGCAACCAACCGGCGCGGCCCCCTACGACCGTCGCAGCCGCGAACCGCTACTGTCCGCGGCGACGGGATTGATCCTGTCGGCGGTGCTGGTGGGGACGTTGCATTACTCTGCGTCGCACGAAGGTTGGGGAGAAAGCACGGTTGGTTCCCAACGACCGTCGCCCGAAGCAATTGCGGTTGTCGCCGACGTGTCGACCCAATACGGCAAACTGGGAGACGAGCACGTGTCCGGGCTGGGGAAGAATTTGTTCGTCGATCACGTCGCGAGTGTTGAAGTGATTGGTCTCTTGCTGTTGGCGGCCGTCGTGGGGGCGGTGCTCATCGCGGGGCACAAAGTGCAAGGCGCGCAAGCAAGGAGCCCGACTGGAGGCGGATAACAATCGTGCCATGCCGACGATCATCATAAATGGATACAAATATCGCTCAAGTCTGTGCCATTAGCGTGCGATTCTCGGGGACGAAAATGCGGGTCTCGCTGAGCGACGGTCGCGAGATCGTTGTTCCGACGGAAAAAATCGAATGGTTGCAGTGGCTGGCCAAGGCCACGCCCCGGCAACGGGCAAATTGGTCGCTTGAACCAGGTGGGTTTGCCATTTACTGGAATGATCTGGATGACGGCGTAGAAATCTGTCATTTGCTAGGGATGGAACCAGTCGCGTAAGAAAAGGAAACCGGGCGAAATGCCAGGCAGTGAATCAGTCTTAAACAACTATCTGATCGTGGGAGCGCTGCTCTTCTCGCTCGGGATGATCGGGTTTCTCACCCGCCGCAACCTGATCGTGATGTTCCTGTGCGCCGAGCTGATGCTGCAAGGGGTTTCGTTGACTCTGGTGGCGTTCGGTTCCTTCCATGGCACGTGGGGTGGCCAGGTGCTGGCAATCTTCAGCCTGTCGCTGGCTGCGGCCGAGGCGGGGATCGCACTGGCCCTGTTTGTCGTGCTCTTCAAACGCGACAATTCTCTCGACGTTTCGATCTGGCAGGATTTGCGCGAAGCCGATCAGCCGGCCATTGTTGACGAACCAGTTCCCGGTGCGCCGGAAGAACGCCAGTGGCCGCATTTGACCCCTTCCGGCCGCTTGCCGAAAGAGCCCCATCTGCCGCAGGAACATCCACAACAGAAATATCCGGCTCCCGAGCCGATCGGCGCGACGACATCGACGACGGCAGGAGGCGCCAATGGCCGTTGAATGGTTGGCGCGGTTGATTCCGCTGTTCCCGCTGGTGGCGTGCCTCGTCACCCTCGTCCTGGGGGCGAAGGTGCTGCGCGAGAAGAGTCACGTGCCGGTGATCCTGGGTTGCGGCCTGTCGGCGCTGTGCTCGCTGGCGCTGGTGGCTGCCGTGCGCGGTGCGTCCGACGCAGAACATGCGGCGCAAACGGTCACGGTTTATCAATGGCTGGCGCTCGATCCCGGCGCAGCGCAACCCGGCGCGCTCGCGGGGCAACCGGCAGCCGGTTACGTGACGACGCTCCCCGTCAATTTTTCCATCGCCCTGCACGTCGATTCGCTGTCGGCGACGATGTTGGCGATGCTCACGTTTGTGGCGACCCTCGTGGCGATCTATGCGTCGGGTTACATGCACGGCGAACGGGGTTACTGGCGGTTCTTTACCGTGGTCGCGCTGTTCGTGTTTTCGATGATCATGCTGGTGTTGTCGGCCAACTTCCTGGAACTCTATATGTTCTGGGAAGCGGTGGGGTTGTGCAGTTACCTGCTCGTGGGCTTCTGGTATGAAAAGCCGGCGGCGGCCGCGGCCGGGAAGAAGGCCTTTCTGGTGAACCGGATCGGCGATTTTGGTTTCGCCTCGGGCGTGTTCCTGATCTGGATGACGTTCGGAATGCTCGATTTTCAGCGAGTGCTCGACCGGGAGATCGTCGCCGGCGTGTTTCAGCAAAACCCCGGGATGATTACGTTGATTTGCGTCTGCCTGTTCACCGGAGCGGTCGGCAAGAGCGCCCAGTTTCCGCTGCACGTCTGGCTCCCCGATGCGATGGAAGGCCCGACTCCGGTGAGCGCACTGATCCACGCGGCGACGATGGTGACGGCCGGCGTGTATCTCGTCGCCCGTTGCACGCCGCTCTTTATGCTGGCTCCCGAAGCACAAATGCTCGTGTCGTTCATCGGGGGGTTCACCGCTCTGTTGGCGGCCCTGATCGCCCTCACTCAGACCGACCTCAAACGGGTCCTGGCTTATTCGACCGTCAGCCAATTGGGTTACATGTTCCTGGGGCTGGGGACCGGCCTCGCGTCGGGCATCGCCGGCGGGATGTTCCACCTCGTGACGCACGCCTTCTTCAAGGCGCTCCTGTTTCTGGGCGCCGGCAGCGTGATGCACGCCATGGGGGGCGTGATCGACATGCGCGAATTCAGCGGCCTGAGAAAGAAAATGCCTCAGACGTATGTCACGTTCCTGATCGGCTCTCTGGCCTTGGCCGGGTTTCCACTCCTGTCCGGCTTTTGGAGCAAAGACACGATTCTCTCGTCCGTCCACGATGCAGGTTACGCCTCGACCTCGGAGAATCACGGCGCGAGTGGTCCTGACGGCGAACACGAGACGGGCCTTGGTCATCAGTCGAACACTCACAATGGGGCCGATCTGACGAGGGCCGAGACGAAATTATTTGGCCTGGCTCGCGCTCCTCTCTACAAATTGCTGTTTTGGATGGGATCGTTCACTGCCCTGCTGACGGCGTTCTATACGTTCCGCGCCGTCTTCATGACTTTCTGGGGGCCCGAAAAAATTCCTCATGAGGCAGGCCATCATGCCCATGAATCGCCACCTGTCATGTGCGTTCCGCTTTGGATTTTGTCGGTCGGCGCGGCGGCGATCGGGCTGGTTCTCGGGCATCTCACGGGGATCTTCGATGGATTTCTGGGCCTCACGATCACGGAAATTGCGCATGCCGGGCATGAGCCGGCCAATAAATTCGTCATGGTCGTCAGCAGTGTTTTAGCGCTGGCAGGGATTGGCGCGGCGTATGTGATGTATGCCGTCCCATCCACGCTTCCCGATCGAATCGCCGCGCTGGCCGGGCCGCTGACCAATTTGAGCCGCAACAAATTTTATATCGACGAAATCTACTGGGCGCTGTTCGTCTGGCCGTTGCTGGCCCTGGCGTCGCTGTCGCGCTTCCTCGATTGGGGATTGATCGACGGCTTCCTGGTGGGAGGCATCGGCAAGCTGCCCGGGCTTGCCGGAAGGCTTCCGCGACCAATCCAAAATGGGTTGGTGCAGTTTTACGCCCTGGCGATGATGCTGGGGCTCGGGGTCTTGCTGTGGGTGCTGGTGATCAAACAAGGGTAAGTCGCACGTCGAAATGAATAGTTTTCCACAAACTGCCTTATTCCTGACGGTCGCCCTCCCCGCGGTGGGCGCCCTGCTCGTGCTCGCTGCGGCGCGTCAGGGAATCGCCCAGGTGCGCCGCATCGCGATCACCAATGTGCTGATGACGTTCGTCCTGTCGCTGATCGTCGTGGCTCATTACGATCCGGCGGCGGTCGACAAAGAGCAACGGCCCGAGTTGATCCAGATGCGGACGAATATCCCCTGGGTGGGGTCGGTCGACAAGGATGGTGACCCCGTGGGTCCCGGCCCGAACATTCAATTTGCTCTGGGCGTCGACGGACTCAGCCTGTGGCTGATCGCCCTGTCGGCCCTGCTGATGATTCCCGCCGTGCTTGTGAGTTGGGAAGCAGTTCAAGACCGCCCCGCGTCGTTTTACGCTCTGATGCTGCTGCTTGAATCGGGGTTGATCGGCGTATTCGCTGCGCAGGACATCATCCTGTTCTACATCTTCTTCGAATTCACGCTGATCCCGTTGTTTTTCATGGTGGGGATCTGGGGAGGCCACGACCGGCGTTTTGCCGCTCGGCGCTTCTTTATCTATACACTGGCCGGCAGCGTCCTCACGTTTCTGGGGCTGTTGGCGATCGTGCTGTCGTACTCGTGGATGTCTCCCGCGAAAGAACTGGTGTTCTCGATCCCTCGCTTGACCGAGGGGATTTCGCAAGTAATTTATGAGAGCCCCGCCGCGGCACGATATTGGACGGTCGTCAGCCCGTGGATCTTCCTGGCACTGTTCGCCGGGTTCGCCATCAAGGTGCCGCTGTTTCCGTTTCACACCTGGCTCCCATTGGCGCACGTCGAAGCGCCGACGGCCGGCAGCGTGCTGTTGGCGGGGGTCTTGCTGAAGATCGGTTCGTATGGATTTTTGCGGTTCGCGCTGCCGCTCGTTCCGGCCGCCTGCTGGGGAATGTTCCATTTCGTTTCGATCCTGGCGGTCATCGGCATCATTTATGGCGCGCTCTTGGCGCTGGCGCAGGAGGACATCAAGAAGCTCGTCGCCTATTCGTCGGTGAGCCACATGGGGTTTTGCCTCTTAGGGCTATTTGCCCTCAACTCGCCCGGAATCACCGGGGGGCTGCTGCAAATGGTCAATCACGGCTTGTCGACGGGCGCTCTGTTCGCAATGGTCGGCATGTTGTATGAGCGCTATCACACGCGCGACATTGCCGCCTACGGCGGAATGGCTCGCAAATTTCCCATCATGGCCTTCTGCCTGGGAATCGTGGCGTTCTCGAGCATCGGCCTGCCGGGGCTGAATGGTTTCCCCGGCGAAGTGCTGTCGATCATGGGCATGTTCGCCAGCAATAAGCTGTATGCCACGCTGGGCTTGACGGGCATCATTCTGGGCGCCTGGTACATGCTGTGGCTCGTGCAGCGCACGTTTTTCGGCAAGCTCCGCGAGCCGATTACAGAAGGGCACGGCCACGGCGAACATGCCGCTCCGGCCGATCTCAATTTCCGCGAGATCGCAGCCCTCGCACCCATTCTCGTCCTGATCTTCTGGATCGGCCTCGATCCGCAGTTCTTTACGAGCCGGATGGAGCCGTCGATCAACCAGGTGGTTCGCAAACTGAATCGCGCCAAACCGGCAGTGCCGACGATCATTGGCGATGAAACTAACCCGGCAGACTCAATTGCGATTGGCTTCGAACGGCGACCTGCAACGGTCGCAGCGAAAGACTAAGTGTCATTGTGCAGACGATTCTTCAATTATTGTTGCCACAGACGGTCATCGCCGGTTTGGCGTGCCTGTTCATCCTGGGGGGGACGTTCTCGATTCCCGCGCGGCGCTGGGGACCGTTAGCGCTGGTGGCCCTGGCTCTCGGCGCCGGCGCTCTCCATTATTCATCCGGCATCGAATTCGACGCGGGCGTACTCCAAACACTGGCGGTTTCGCGCACCTCATTGGCGATCGCCTTCCAGTGGATCTCCCTGGTAATCGGCGGCCTGCTCGTGCTGCTGTCGATGCGGGGGCAGTGCGAGTCGAAGACGGCGGCCGAGTTCTACGGAATGCTGCTCTTGATCCTCTCGGGATTGATGCTGGTTTCGGTCGCCGGCGACCTCGTGCTGATGTTTCTGGCGCTCGAATTGATCAGTGTCCCCACCTACGTGCTCCTTTACCTGGGCCGGAACGATTATGCGTCGCAGGAAGCGGCGACCAAATATTTTCTCCTCAGCATCTTCTCAGCCGCCATACTACTGTATGGTTTCGCCTTCCTGTACGGCCTGACCGGCACCACGCAATTGGCGGGCATTCGTGCGGTCCTGACGGATGCCTATCGGTCTCCGATTCCCGGAACTCCTAATGCCACTGGTTCCGTGCTGGGGGTGATCGCGCTGGTGCTCATCACGGCGGGACTGGGTTTCAAAATGGCGGCCGTGCCGTTTCATTTTTACGCCCCCGACGTCTATCAGGGCACCTCGGCATTTAATGCCGGCCTCCTGGCGATCGTTCCCAAGGCAGCGGGACTTTTCGCGCTGATCCGCGTCGTATCCGAAACGATGGTGGGTTATGAAACGACCGGTCAGCAACTGACGCTCATTCTGGCCGCGATTACAATGACCGGCGGCAATTGCCTGGCTTTGCTGCAAACCAATGTCCGCCGGCTGCTCGCCTATTCTAGTATCGCCCACGCCGGTTATATGCTGATCGGCATCGCCGTCGGGTTCTGGGAAGTGTGGAACCCGGCGTTGCGAATGGAGCAAACTGCCGGCTCTCTGGCCGAGATGGGTCTGCCCAGCGGGATTCACGCGAGCCTCATGTATCTGCTGGCCTACGTGCTGACGAACGTCGGCTTGTTCGGCGTCCTCGTGTATCTGGGACGCCCTGGAAAGCAGGTCGAGCACGTCGACGATCTCACCGGGCTCGCGAAATCACAACCGCTCGTGGCCGTTATCGCCGCCGTGTTTCTGTTCAGTCTGGCCGGCATTCCTCCGCTCCCGGGATTTTGGGCCAAGCTCTCGATCTTTTCATCGGCCCTGAGTGTGCGGCAGGAGAGCGCCGATTCGCAGTTCGCCGTGCATCCGGCGTTCGTCGTGCTCGCGGTGATTGGCGTCGTCAACGCGGCGATCGGGGCCGTCTATTATTTGCGACTCATTTCGGCGATGTTCCTCAACGATCCGCTGTCGACGGCGCGGCCTGCCGGCGGCCGTGCGGCGCTGATTTCAGTCTGTTGCTCGGCAGTTCTGGTGGTGG
>DASYAR010000733.1:0-6226 GCA_036501235.1 Planctomycetaceae bacterium | reverse complement strand
TTGGACGTAGTCAGCGGCGATGACGTCGGTCGCGGGGCGTGAATGCTTGTTCAAGGAATCCATCGTGGCAGAAACTACAATCCAGACGCCTGAATGGCGCTGGCAGCGTCCATCAGGCAAAAGATGTGCCTAAACCAAAGGCGTGGATCTACTGGGCGCTGCACTGGGAGTTCGTCTGTGGGCTCGTCTGTGAGTTCGTCGACAACAAGTCGGTCAGCGCTCCCAGGTTAATCGGTTTGACGAGGTGGTGGTCGAAACCTGATTCGTGCACGCGGCGGCGGTCTTCGGCCTGCCCCCAGCCGGTGACGGCGATTAATTTCGCGCTCTGGAAATCCGATGTCGCACGGATACGGCGCGCCACCTCGTAACCGTTCATCCCCGGCAGTCCGATATCGAGAACGAACACGTCGGGGTCGAAATCCGCCGCCGCCGCCAGTGCCCCTGGTCCGTCGAAGGCCGTCTGGCAAAGATGTCCCTTCATTGTCAGCAGCATCGCCAGGCTGCGGGCCGTGTCGCGGCTGTCGTCGACGACGAGGATCCTGCGCGGCTCATTGCCCAACGCCGAGGCGGCGCCGTCCGGCGTCGGCAAATCATCAGGCCGCGCCCGCAACGTCGCCATGGGCAATCGAACGATGAACTCGCTGCCTGCGCCGCGGCCCGCGCTGCGCGCCTCGACGGTTCCGTGGTGCATTTCCACCAGCGTCTTGACGAGGTTCAGCCCGATCCCCAAGCCCCCGCGTGAACGCTGCGCCGTGCCATCCACCTGGGTGAACAGGCCGAACACCTGGGGCAACATGTCTGGGGGGATTCCGATCCCGCTGTCGCGAACGCTGATCTCGAGGTCGGCTCGGTCGTGGCGGGCGGAGAGCGTGACGCGTCCGCCGGGATCGGTGAATTTGGCTGCGTTATTCAACAGATTGAGCAGTGCTTGAGCGATGCGCGTGCGGTCGACGACAAGGGGCAGCGGCCCGTCGGGAAGTTCGACTCGCAATTCGTGCCGCGCGGCCTGGATGTGCGGCCCGGCTGCCTCGACGGCGTCGTCGACGATGTCCGCCAGGTCGACACGTTCGAGCGACAGCGCGATCTTGCCGGCATTCACGCGGCTCACATCGAGCAGGTCATCGATCAGCCGCACGAGATGGCCCACTTGCCGTTCCAGCATGGCATGGATCTCGTCGGATGGGATCGACGTCGGCGCGCCTGTTTGCCGCAGAGTCTCCAGCCCCGTTCGAATCGGGGCCAGCGGATTGCGCAATTCGTGGGCGAGCGTCGCCAGAAACTGGTCTTTGCAGCGGTCGGCCTGGCGGAGGGCGGCCTCGGCGCGACGTGCCTCGGTCACGTCATTGTTCACCTGCGCCACGACAGGCCGCGCGGCAGTTTCTCCGCGATACAGAATCCAGTGACTGGCGACAATCAATTGACTTCCATCACGTCGCGAATGCGTCAGTTCGCCCGTCCATTGCCCTGATCGCGACAATTCGTCAATGATATCCGGCACAGGATCCGACGATATCGTGCGCAGCAGATCGTAGATCGTTCGCCCTTCGGCTTGTTCTCGCGTCCAGCCATAGATGCGCTGTGCGCCGTCGTTCCACGACGTGATCCGTCCGTCAAGATCGTGAAAGATCAAATGCGCCAATCTCAATGCACGGGCTTGTTCTTCCAATTTCGCAGCGTGCTGCCTGGCGATTGCCTGAGCCTTGCGGCGCAGTTGCCCGGCGAGGCCGATCGTGGCGGAGATGAGAAACAGGAGCGTGCAATCGACGATCGCTTTGGGAGTGAAATCGAAGACGCGATGCCAGTCGCCATGTGATTCGCCCCAGCGGACCAAGAGCAACATCACCGACGGGGCCAGGATCGAGGGGCCGAGTCCGCCCCACCAGGCGCAGGCCATCACGACGGCAAAACCGAGAATGGAGCCCTTGTCGCCGACTTGCAGGATCACTGCAACGACCAACGTGCCCAAAACGGCCAACACCGTCGCCAGATACCGCAATGCCGTTCGTCGCCACTGCGCCGCCGTCACCCAACCCCGAAATGCTCCCAGCATTCCTCGTGCTCCGCTCCGCGAGACAGGCCCGCCGCGCATCATCCAAGCATTTCCGCCGGTGCTGCGTTTGCAACACGGGAAGCGGAAAGCTAGGGTGAGATTCTAGATTGCGGCACTCGGAATTGATAGCGGGATCGTTGCGGGTCTATTGCCCCTTGACCGGCTTTAGAATCAGCATTCCCAGGGGGGGAAGTCGCAAGGCGACGCTTTGGGGATGCCCGTGCGCCGGTACCGGCTCGCTGTACAGGCCTCCCAGATTGCCGATGTTGCCTCCCCCGTACGTGCCAGCGTCACTGTTGATGACTTCCGTGTAAAAGCCGGTCCGCGGGACCCCGATCCGGTAACCGTCGCGCGGGACGGGGGTGAAGTTCAAAGCGACCAAGGCAAAGTCGTCGCGATTCTTCGCGTACCGCACGAATGAGTACACGCTGTTGTGCCAGTCGTCGCACTGGATCCATGAAAATCCGTCGGCTTGCACGTCGAGCTCGTGCAAGGCGCCGTGGCTGCGATACACGTCGTTCAGATCGCGCACGAATCGCCGCAGGCCGTCGTGAAATGCGTGCCCGAACAGCGCCCAGTCCAGCTCCTGATCATGGTTCCACTCGTGCCACTGGCCGAACTCGCACCCCATAAACAGCAGCTTTTTGCCAGGCATTGTGTATTGATAGCCATAGAGCAATCGCAGGTTCGCGAACTGCTGCCAGTGGTCGCCCGGCATCTGCGACAAGAGCGCCTTCTTGCCATGCACGACTTCGTCGTGCGAGAGCGGCAGGATGAAGTTCTCAGTGAAGGCATAGACCATGCGGAAAGACAATTCGTTTTGATGGAACTTGCGGTGAACGGGATCGTGGGCCATGTACCGCAGCGTATCGTTCATCCAGCCCATGTCCCACTTCATCGAGAAGCCCAAGCCCCCGGTGTACACGGGACGCGACACGCCTCCCCAGGCGGTCGATTCTTCGGCGACCGTCAGCACGCCTGGGAATTCGCCGTGCAGGACTGTATTCATGTCTTTCAGGAACTGCACCGCCTCGAGATTCTCTCGGCCGCCATAGTGATTGGGAATCCATTCACCCGGCTTGCGGGAATAATCGAGATACAGCATCGACGCCACCGCGTCGACCCGCAGTCCGTCGACATGGTACGCATCGAGCCAGAACCGGGCGCTCGACAGCAGAAAATTGCGGACTTCGTTGCGGCCGTAGTTGAAGACCAGCGTTCCCCAGTCGGGATGCGACCCTTGCCGGGGATCGGCATGTTCGAACAGGCACGTGCCGTCGAACCGCGCCAGGCCGTGCGCGTCGGTTGGAAAGTGGGCTGGCACCCAGTCGACGAGCACGCCGACGTTGTGCTGGTGGCAGTAGTCCACGAAATACATGAAATCGTGCGGCGTGCCGTGCCGACTGGTGGGCGCGAAGTATCCGATCGTCTGATAGCCCCACGATCCGTCGAACGGATGTTCCGTGATCGGCAGGAGTTGAATGTGCGTATATCCCATCTGGCGGACGTAATCCACCAGCATGGGGGCCAACTCGCGATAATTGAAAAACTGCCGGCCGTCCCGCGGTTTTCGCCACGATCCGAGATGCAGTTCGTAGATCGAGATCGGCTGCTCGTACCAGTTGGTCATCTCGCGGCGGCGGATCCAGGGCTGATCGCGCCAGCGATAGTGCCCCAGATCGAACACGACCGACGCCGATTTCGGCCGCAGCTCTGATGAAAACGCGTAGGGGTCGGCCTTCTGCTCGTACTGTCCCCAGTTCGTCAGGATCGAGTATTTGTAGGTGTCGCCGTGCCGCATTCCGGGAATAAAACCGGCCCAGTTCCCGTCTTCCACGCGGTGCAGCGGGTTCCGCCCGTGCTGCCAGTAATTGGCGTCGCACACGACAGACACTTCGCGGGCGTTGGGGGCCCAGACGGCAAATCGGACTCCCGCGTCTCCGTCCTGGACGTCAGGGTGCGCGCCCATGACGGAGTACATCAAACAGTGCATCCCGTGGCGCATATCCTGCCTGTCATTCTCGGTGAAAATCGGTGGTGCCGGACGCGTCGCGGCTGTGGGTGTGCGACTGGAAACCGGGCGCGAAACGATGTGCCGCGATTCAGGTTTGGCGGGGTCCATTTGAGCGAATCTTCCGGCGAGGCGTCAATGCAGCGATCAAAATGATCGGGACGCGGTGCATCTGCAATTCGAGCGGTCTTCCAAGGTTCGGGTGCGCGGCCCACCGGACTTGAGGAACATGGCGACTTTGCGGCAAGCAGCAACTGGAAAGACTCGGCTGCCGGCGACGCCGGGGGGCTGGGGCAGAGAGCGAAAGGATGGTCTGGCTTCCCGGCGAATCAGTTCTGCCGACTGTGCGGCCTGGGTGCGGCAAGTTTCTTCACGATGGTGCGAATTCCTCAAGTTTCCATCGGAATTCCGGCGGCCTCGCAATAGACTTGGCGAACTTCGATTTCACCTGAAGAGCAGACAACTTGACTCGATTTCGATTCGTCGTCCTGTCGTTGGGGCCGCCGGCCATCCTGGCCGCCGCTTATGCGCTTTGCTTTCCCGCAGCCGGTCGGGAACAGGCGACGCAGACGGCGCTTTTGGTCGAAGCCGAAACGCGTGCGGCGCTGGCCCGTTCGGGTCGTCAGGACGCCCTGGGCGAAGCCTGCGCCGCGGCGGCGCGGGACGTCCTTTCGAGTCTTCCCCCCTCGATGCGAATCGTCATTCGCCCACCGTTCGTCATCGCCGGAGATCTCCCGGAAACGGACTTGGAGAGGCTGTATGAGGAGGCCGTGCTGCCTGTCACGCGCGGACTGTGGCGATCGTACTTCGATCGCCGGCCTGACGCGCCGGTGACGATCGTCGCGCTCGGCAGCGAGGCCGGCTTCGCCACTGCGGCGGCGGAGCTCGATGGTTATGAATCGTCGGCTTACGCGGGTTACACGCAGCGCGGAAAGCGGCGGATCGTCGTCAATCTGTCGACGGGACGCGGCACGCTGGCGCACGAGTTGTCTCACATGCTGGCGCTGTTCGACTTTCCCGACATGCCCGAATGGTTCGACGAAGGTCTGGCGTCGCTCCACGAAGAAGCCGTCTTTTCGGACGATGGCCTGACATTGATCGGCGTCAGCAATTGGCGATCGCGGTTGCTGCACGACGCCCTCAGCCGCCATCAGCTTCCCGCGCTCGAAGCCGTCATCAGGAATCCCGCGTTCCGAGGCGAGGGGGAAGGCTTGAACTACGCCCTCGTGCGAGGTTTCTGCCATTACCTGCAGGAGCGAGGCCTGCTGAGTCACTTCTACCGCAAGTTCCGCGACTCGGTGCACGACGATCCCGGTGGCATCGTCACGCTCTGCGAATTATTGAACGTCGCCACGATGAGCGACGTCGATCGGCAATTTCGCGATTGGCTCGCGCTCAGCCCGCATGCCGGGCGTTGATCGTCGAAAGCGACGCGGCCACCTGAATCCGGGCGCTGCGGGCTTCCACCAGCAATTGGCGAAAGACGTCGGCGCGGGGCACTCCGGGGAGCGACATCAGCGTCTGGCCGGCCTTGTTGATGAGATAGATGTCGGCGGCCGGATAAAATTCCTGTCCCGGCTCCTGGCGAACGACGATCTGATCGATATCGGTCAACTGGACCTCGCGGATCATGCGATTCCCGATCGACCGCCGCAGTTGCACCGTGCGGTTTGTCAGGGCGTAAACCTCGCCGAACAGCTTCAAATGGAGGTACACCTGAACGCCGATAATGGCCGTCGGCAGCGGAAACAGCAGGTGCGACAACTTGATGCCGCAGATTTTCAGCGGCAGCGATTCATAGAGTTGGCCGAGCAACCTGCCGATTGTGGTGGCGGCGATCGAAGGATAAATGACCATGATCAGGTTCTGTTTTCCTGCACTCAGGCCGGAAATGGCAGGGGGTTTCTGAGCCACCAGCGTCATGGCATCTCCACTTATCGCGTTCGTCACCGGACATCCCGAATCCAAGTCCGGATCCGAGAAATTCAACCCTCAAATCGGGAAGCTCAACCTAACAAACGGCACGATCGTTTGCCAGTCCCACAGTCAGGCATCTCAGCCATGAACCGGATGTGGCGGGGTCAGACCGTGAATGGGAACTTCGCGCTGCGGCCAATGACCCCCGGCAGTGGCAACCGAATTGCGGGAACCGGAAAACCGAGCAA
>DASYAR010000732.1:0-16077 GCA_036501235.1 Planctomycetaceae bacterium | reverse complement strand
GCCGAGACCGATCTCGCCACGTTGCACGATTTCATCGAACAGTACAGCTTCGGTCTGCTCGTGAACGAGGTCGCAGGCTTGCCGTTCGCGACCCACTTGCCGTTTTTGCTGGAACGCGAGGCGGGAATTCAAGGAACGCTGGTAGGGCACGTCGCGCAGGCCAATCCGCAATGGAAAACGGCGGAAGGTCAAATGGCTCTGGCGATTTTTTCCGGCCCCCACGCCTACGTCTCCCCTTCCTGGTACGAGGCCGAGAACGTCGTTCCCACGTGGAACTACATGGCAGTTCACGCATACGGCAAAATCGAGGTCATCGAAGACGCCGACCGCTTGTGGGGCATTGTCGGATCCATGGTGACTGTCTTTGAGCAGTCGCAGCCCCAGCCATGGTCGCTTGGCGACCGCAATATGTTCAGCGAACGAATGCTCGCACAGATCGTCGGCTTTCGGATCGAGATCGAACGCATCGAAGGCAAGTGGAAGCTGAACCAGAACCACCCTGCCGAACGGCGAGAAAAAGTAATTCGCGCGCTGCACTCCCGCGGCGGGGAGAACGCCGAAGCGGTGGCTGAAATAATGCAGGCCATGTTGCCGAAACTCGAATAGCCTGTCGCCAGTTCGCCGGTTTACGAATCTCCGGCAGAGGCGCTCCGCATTCCGTACACTCACTTAACAATCGTCAATTCCTGATCTTATCCATCGTAAATCGTGGGCTCGAGCGCTACGGATATTTTACCGACCGGACCTCGATTTTCAATTTTCCCAATACGCTCACCAGCGGCAGGAAGGCTGTCATAGGGGCCGAATCGCCGTCGTCCGCGAAGCTGGAATCGGCGAACTTAATGTGATCGGCGGCGATCCCTCCACGACCCAGCGTCGCGTCCAGGGGGATCCACTGCCCGCGCACGAAGACCTCGGTCCACATGTGACCTCCGAAACTCGCGAGACTGCGAACGTACACCAACCCCACGACGACGCGCGACGGAATGCCGCGCGCCCGGCACATCGCAGCCAGCAGCACGGCGTGCTCCGTGCAGTCTCCCGAGAGGTCTTTGGCAACCTCGGCCGCCGAGGCCAAGAGCGTCGAAAAGTTCTTTTGCTTCAGGTTGTCGGAAACCCAGCGCTCCATGAGCTGAGCCTGCTTCCACGGGTCGGCTTCGTCCTTCACCGCGTCGGCCGCGTGTTTCTGCACTCGGTTGTCGTCGCTTTGAATATAGTCATTGGACGCCAGGTACTCGGGGCCGGGCTGTTGACTGGTTTTTGCCGGGGCGTCGGCCACCGCAGGGGCGATGGCACGGACCGTCAGATCAACGGAATGGGGGCTGACACGTGCGATCGATTGGGTCGGCCCCTGGCTCAAGATTTTTTCGGGATCTTCGCCGGGAATGCTCACGCGGTACACGACTTCGCGCGTCTCGGAGGCCCGTTCGATATTGCCTGCCTTCACCAGGGTCGCGATCGCCAGGTCGACTTCTTCACCCGTCAGGGCCTTGAGCGCTTCTTCTTTGCTTACGGTATAAGTGACCATGTTCGCCAGGCTGACTGCCGACTTAAGGGCCACGCCTTTGTCGTCGAGATATTCCGTCGTGATAATCATCGGAGCGACGCTCTGCGAGATGGCCACAGCCAATAGCTTCTGCGACTTGCCGTTCAGGAGCGGCACCACCTCGACCGCGCCCGCCGTGAGAGTAACGGTATTTCGCTTGCCGAACTGTGGGTCGAAACTCTGGAGCACCCGTTTCTCCCCCGGCTTGAGCGGATTCTCGCGAAGCAGACGGTCCTGATACACAGGTGATTTGATCGTCTTGTCCCATTTCAGCTCTTTGGTCGTCGGTTTCCCGTTCGTTTCGGTGGTGAGAAACAGGTTTTCCCCCTCGACGCGGCCGCTGCTGCGCGTGGGGGCTGCCGGCGGATTCTGCATTTCAAAACGAAACGAGACGAGTTCCCCATCGGGAGTCTCTTCGGAATGAGCGATGGCTTTGGTTTTCAGCGACTGGTTGAAACGCGAGATCGTCATGCTGATCTCGCTGTCGGTCACGATGATGTCGCTTCCCCCCCGCTCCAGCCGGCCCGAAGATGAGCGGGAAAACCCGATGCGAGATTTCCCGATATAAATGACTTGCCAGGTCTCTTCAAAATCTTTGAGTTCCGCCGATGAGGCAGCAACGGGTTGGTCGTCAGCGGCTAAGCGGCCTGTTACTGATCCCAGCCAGTTTGTCGTTAACAACCCTGCTGCAAAAAGCAGTGATCGGGCGCCAACGCAGTATCTGAACGAGAGAGGAGATCGAAACATCGAAGCGACTCCGTAGTTTTGTACAAAACGCACCGTCTGGAAGGCTTTACGAATTCAGAATCATAAGTCCTCGGCAGCGCAAACGCCACGCGGAGACGGCGGTCAGTCACGGTCGAAATAGCGACCAGACTCGCGCGATCGACGGGAGCGGCGCGGCGCCCCGAGCGCTTCCGACGAACGGTATCGAATCAATCGTAATGAACGTCTCGATTCTCGTTTCGGAGAGATCTCCCGCTACGTGCGCAGCTCGGCCTGCATGCGATGCAGCATTTCGAGCGCCTCCAGCGGCGTCATGCGGTCGGGCTTCAGCTCGCGCAATTTGTCGATCACAGGATGTTCGACCACGTGGAACAGCTCCAGTTGCCGTTCCGATTTGCTGTTTGTCCGGCGCGGCGGGACGGTCGGCAGGCCGTCACGATCGACGTGGTCGGTTTCGAGCGTTTCCAGAATGACTCGGGCCCGCTCCACGACCTGGATGGGAATTCCCGCCAGCCGCGCCACGTGGATGCCGTAGCTTTTGTCGGCGGCGCCGTCGACGATCTTGTGCAGAAACACGATGCCGTCGTCGTCTTCGCGGACCGCCACGTTCCAGTTGCGGGCGTTCTTGAGCGTCGTGGAGAGCTCCGTCAACTCGTGATAATGCGTGGCAAACAACGTGCGGCAACCAATGGCGTCGTGCAGAAATTCGGTGACGGCCCAGGCGAGCGAAATGCCGTCATAGGTGCTGGTGCCACGGCCGATCTCGTCCAGGATCACCACGCTGCGTTCGGTGGCGGCGTGCAGAATCCGCGCCGTCTCCGTCATCTCGACCATGAACGTGCTTTGCCCGCGCCCCAACTCATCGCTGGCGCCGACGCGGGCGAAGATCCGATCAGCCAGTCCAATCCGCGCCGCTTTGGCCGGCACGAACGAACCGATCTGCGCCATAATCGTCAAGAGCGCCGCTTGCCGGATGTACGTGCTTTTTCCCGCCATGTTCGGTCCGGTGATGATCTGCACAAGCCCGAGCTCATGCCCCAGCAAGACATCGTTCGGGACGAATTGCCCTGTCGGCTGCAGACGGTCGAGCACCGGATGCCGGCCTTCCCGGATTTCCAGCAATGGCTCGTCGACCAGTTCCGGCCGGCAATAGTTTCCTTTCACCGCCAGCACGGCCAATGCCGACAACACATCGGCCTGTGCCAGGACTTCGGCCGTTTGCCGTAATCGCGCTCCTTGAGCTGCAACCAGGGACCGTAGCGTCTGGAACAATTCTTGTTCGAGGCTGGTCGCCTGCTGCTCGGAGCGGAGCACTTTTTCTTCGTGCTCTTTCAGAGCGGGGGTGATGAAGCGCTCCTGGTTCTTCAGCGTCTGCTTGCGGATGTAGTCGGCCGGGACCGGAGTCTTGGCCGCCTGGGCCGCGGTGATTTCGAGGTAATACCCGAACACCTTGTTGAACCCGACTTTGAGACTCGGAATTCCCGTACGTTCGATTTCACTGGCCTGATAACGGGCGATCCACTCCTTGCCGCCGCGCGCGAGGTCGCGCAGCTCGTCGAGCGCCGCGTTGTACCCGGGCCGGATCATCCCTCCGTCGAGCAATGACAGGGGTGGATCGTCGACAAGGGCCGTTTCGACGGCTGATCGCACGTCGGCACACAGGTCGAGCTGCGTTTCGAGCTCTCCCAGGAGCGCCGCACGGCGGCCGCACAACTTGGCTTTGATGCGGGGAAGCAGTTCCAGCGTATTTGTTAGAAATCGCAGATCGCGGGGCGAGGCGCGACCTGTCGCCACGCGCGCCGTCAACCGCTGCACGTCATACGCGCTCTTGAGCGATTCGCGCAGCTCCTGACATAGCACGTTGTTCTCTGCCAACTCCTGCACGGCGTCCAGCCTTAGAGAAATGGCCGCGCCGTTCGTTAGAGGGTTCGACAACCAATCCGCCAGGAGCCGCGCTCCCATGGGAGTGACTGTTTCGTCGATCACCGCCAGCAGGCTTCCTTCGCGCTTGTCGTCGCGCAAGGTGCGTGTGAGTTCGAGACTGCGGCGCGTCGCCTCGTCAATCAGCAGGTTCGAGCCGCGGACAAAGGGTTCGAGCCGTGCGATGTGGTTAAGCGCGCTCTTTTGCGTTTCGAGGGCGTACTCAAGCAGGGCACCGGCAGCGGTGATCGCGGGCGAGCCGTCGTCATTCCAACCGAATCCGTCGAGCGTCGTCGTGCCGAAATGCTCGAGCAGCACGCGCCGGCAATGCGCCGGAGAAAAACACCAGGGAGCCCGCGGAGTGATCAGCGTGTGCGGGCCGGCTGCCACTGTCAGCGAGGACGACCCTTCGGGCACCAGGCATTCGGCCGCCGCCAACCGGGCCAGTTCGTCCGGCAGGTATTGCGACTCGATTTCCATCGCCGCGAATCGGCCGGTCGACAACTCCAGCCACGCCAATCCGTGGCGGTCGCGATCGGCATACACGGCAGCCAGAAAATTGCTTTCGCGGGGATCGAGGAGTGCGTCGTCGGTCAGCGTGCCGGGAGTGACGACCCGCGTCACTTCGCGTTTCACTAGCCCCTTGGCGATCGCCGGGTCTTCCACCTGCTCGCAGACGGCCGCACGAAACCCCGCCTGAATGAGTCGGCGCAGGTAATTATCGAGCTGATGATACGGAAACCCGGCCATCGGCACGGGATTCGACGAGCCTTTGTCGCGACTGGTGAGGGTCAGCCCCAGCACGCGGGCTACGGTCTGCGCGTCCTCGTAAAACAGCTCGTAGAAATCGCCGATGCGAAACAGCAGAATCGTGCCCGGAGTCTGCGCTTTGACTTCGAGGTACCGCTGCATGGCAGGGGTCGGTTTAGGATCGGCGTCGGGCATGCGGCGGGTGATCGAGAGAGCGACTCAGGGCGTGAACAAGTGTTCCGCCCAGCTTACGGATTCAAGCTGCAAACGCAAGCGATCGGCCATTCAGAATTAACCCGACGAGCGGCGGGCGTGAGCCCGCCGGTGGCACTGCGCGCCGTCATCGATTGACAGCCGCGGAAAATCGGCGGATTGCCGTGGATTGCATTATGCGCCGCGGGCGACGGGCCCGTTTATCGATGAGTTTCACGCGCACTTGTCATTCAACAGACTTCCCGTCGATCGAGCGCCAGCCGCTGCGTTTGGATGCGACGCAGAGCGTCGGCACGCGCGTTCCCACGCAGAGCGTGGGAACGAGATTCTTAATGCGGCGGCGGCGCACTGTTCTGAAACGCGCGATTGCGGAAGAGGAAGTCGATGATGTTTCCTTCGTGCGGCTGCAGCCAGTTGAGGGCGATCGTCTTCAACGGGCCGATGTTGAGGCGATCAATGTTCGTCGCATCCAGAAGCTGTTGCGAGAACTTCGGGTCCTTCGTGATCGCCGAGCAGACGAGTGTCTGGCCGATCGAGCTTAGCATCTGCTCTTGGGGGCAATCGACGACCGTGGTGAACGGAAACATGTACTCGGCTTTCGCAATCGCCGGTTCCGGGCTGGTGCAGTGCACAACCGTCGGCCGCAGATAATCGCAGCGCTCCTGCTTCACAAGCCGCGGGCCGTTTCGGTACTTGGCCGTCACCTCAGTGACCCCCGGCTGCTGGCAACCGTCGTCGATCTGGGCCGAGACCCCCTCGGCTTGCCCGGCCACCGTGAATGCCGCCAAAGCCGCTTTGGGATTGGTCATCGGCAGCGGGGCGACAGGCCCCAGGCGTTGGGCCAGGGCATCGGCGATTTCCGCCCCGTGCCGTGAGGCCCAGATCCCGGAGCAGTTGATGCAGCCGCGCCCGCTGTTGAGCAGCACGCTGTCGGCCATCAGGTCGAGATATTCGCGCCAGTTGTCGACGACGTCGTCTCCCAGCAGAATCTTGCTGAAGCCAGGTCCGTGCACTTGGACATGCGGATTGCCGTGATATCGCTCGACGGTCGGCAGGCCGCCGAAAATCATGGTTTTATCACAGTTCTCGATGACGGCGGCGCCGACGTCAGGTCCGCCCGGATAGATGGCGATCGCTTCGCGCGGCACGCCTGCCTGACAGAAGGCCTCGGTCATGCGGTAGGGAGTCCACGGTTCCTGCGGACCGGGTTTGAGGACCAGCCCGATCTGCATTGGAATCACCGGCATCCACAGCGTATGAACGCCGGGCGAGTTCGACGGCAACACCATCCCCAGCACGGGGCTGTAGGCCTGGTAGCTCAGCATCACGCCCCGCGCTTCAGTGCCGTAGCCCTTTGACAGAATGTCGAGCGGCAAGCCGCGCGTCAGCGCGTCGAGGATTTCTCGCATGTGCGTGAGCACGAAGTAATTCTTCTTCATGTTCGCCGCACTCATGTGTTCGGGAAGCCCGGTCGTGGCCGACTGCATGCGGCAGAATTCTTCGGGGGTCTGCGTGCCCGTCCCCAGCGGCAGCTTGGCGTTCAGATACAAATCACCCGCCTTGGCCGCCATCTCGATGAGCTTTTCGATCGGGATCTGCCGCAAGACGTCGCGGGCGCGCTGGGCGTGGCGCTTGTCCATCTTCAACATGCCGCCGTTGGCCTGATGCACTTTGGCCAGCACCTCGCCGGTTTCGAAGTGGACGACTTCCTGCTTTTCGAGGCTTTCGTACGGTTTGCCCCAGCGAATCACGGGGATTTCAAGCACGGGAAACTCCAGTTGAGAATTGGGAAATCGGAACGAAATATTCCCGAGGAAATCAGTAGACCCCGACGGTCGTGCTCTTGGCAAACTCGTGGAACGGGCGGGTGCCGCTGATGCCGTCCCACGGATATTTGTCGAACGGCAGTTCGCGCTCGCCTTCGTCCCGCTCCATGAATCCGGGGATGAAGGTCTCTTTCGTCAGCGTCGTGAGCTTCACGCGGCCGGTCTCGCCGTAGCCGACAAGCTGATTGTAGTCTTTGAAATCGACCACTTCGATCGCCGCCCTGGGCTGCGGAGCGAAATAGGTAATCTTGTAGTTGTCGGCCGGATCGAACGGCTTACCGCACGCCAGCCCCATGAGCGTATTGCCGTATGTCGGAGTCATGAAAACACCGTCGAGCAATTCGTCCATCGCGAACCGATACCACTGCGGGGTGAATTCGGTCCCGCCCGAGAAGATGCCGGTGATGCCGGCCTGCTTGATGCTCGAGCCCTGATCCATCAGTTTCATCGCCAGGGCTTCGAGCAGCTTGGGAGTCGTGAACATGCACTTGACGTCATGACCGGCCGACAAAATGGTGACGGCCTGATCGATGACGTGATCGCGATAGGCCTCCATCTCTTTCATGTTGCCGCGCTTGATCAGCTTCACAACCCATCGGGGATCGAGGTCAACGCAGAAAGAAATGCCTCCGCGGAACTGGGCCAGATGCTCGACTGCCAGCCGGAGCCGCCGGGGGCCGCTGGGCCCCAGCATGAGCCAGTTGCTTCCCTTGGGGAATTTGTCGTCGGGCAACGTCTCGCTGAACATTTCATAATCGATTTTCCAATCGTCCATCTGCATGCGGCTCTTGGGAATCCCCGTCGTGCCACCGGTTTCGAACACGTACACCGGCTTCCCCTTCAATCCCTGGGGAATCCACCGCTGGATGGGGCCGCCACGCAGCCATTCATCTTCGAACGAGGGGAACTTCTTGAGATCATCAAACGATTGCACGGCTTTCCGCGGGTCGAATCCGAGCGACTTGGCATTCTCCAACCAGAAGGGACAGCCTGTCGCCGGGTTGAAATGCCATTCGATGATGTCGCGGACATGGGCATCCAACCGGTCTTTGGCCGCACGGACTTTGGCCGTCAATTCCTCAGAGAGGGCACTCACGATGTGAAACTCCAGGCGGGTCAATCAAAGAAGGAACAAGGCAGGCAACACGGCGAACCTCGACCGGGTTACTTCCATATTAGGCAATTGAGCCAGGTTTTCAACGCACTGCGCCGGCGGGAGAAAACAAAACCGCCTCGGCTGACCAATTGCGTGTCAACCGAGGCGATCAAATCTCGAATTCAGCGTCAAATCAATAAATTATGGGATCGATGTGTGCCGTTGATCAGGAACTGCCGCTACCTCCGGGAGGAGCGCCGCTACCCGACGGAGGAGTCGGCGAACCGCCCGGGGGAGGAGCGCCGCCACCCGAGGAAGGAGCACCACCACCAGACGAAGGAGAACCGCCGCCCGATGGCGGCGTTGTCGGCGGAGCTCCGGGATTGACAGGGGGCGCCGGCGGCGTGATCGTGATTCCACCGGACGAAGACGAACCGCCCATCGTGCCCGTCGGCGGCAAATGCATTCCACCCCCGACTCCAGGAGGGGTGCCTGGAATGCCGCCCATACGTCCGCTCATTCCCGCGATCCCGCCCATCGGTCCGTTTGGCCCCATTCCTCCGACACCTGGAGGAATACCGGGCATTCCGCCCATCGGCCCCATTCCTGACGGTGATCCGGGTATGCCGCCGCGGCCACCTCCCGACCCCATCGCCCCCCCGCCTCCCGGGGAACCAGGAATCCCGCCGCCAGAGCCACTCGACATTCCACCGCCGCCAAAGCCGCCACCGCCACCAAACCCACCGCCACCAAACCCACCACCGCCAAAACTCCCGCCGCTGCCGTTGTTTCCACCTCCCAGCCCTGGTTGCGTTTTCGGAGACTTAGATGGCGTCGTCGAGGACCCGCTCGAACTATCCGAATCAGTCGACTTCTTCTTCTTTTTCGTAGTGGCTTTGTCTTTATTGCTGTCCTTCGCTGATTCGTCGTCCCCGGGTCTTGTGCTCGCGTCGGATTTCGAATCGCTCGAATCGCCGTTCAATCTCGTGGACGGCTTCTTTGTAATTTCGGCTAATGCATCGCGTCCCAGCAGGAACGACACGACGATCGCCGCTGCCGTTGCCAGCCACCACACTCGCCCGTTCAGTGCGGCCATGCCAATTTCTCCAGAAAAGTGGACTGATTGCGAATTACGAACTCAACGCAACTCCGCTCATTTCAATCTTCGCTTATCCCTGATTCATCGTGCATACTAGCCCTGCAAAATGAGAATTGCAATATAAATTATCCGGAAAAGAACGACGCTTGCAGAGACCGTCCGTCGCCATTAAAACAGGTGCGGCGGATCTGCGGTCGTCACGGAGGATCGTGTTGTGGGAGGGACGGTTTACGGTTTCATCCCGGCGCGGCTGGGCTCCACGCGGCTGCCGCGGAAGCTATTATTGGCCGAGACCGGGAAACCGCTCATTCAGCATACTTGGGAAGCGGCCCGCCGGTCCCGGCTCGTCGCAGACGTGGTGATCGCCGCCGACAGCCCCGAAATCGCTGCGGCAGTGGCCCGATTCGGCGGCCGCTGCGAGCTGACCGGTGACCATCCCAGCGGCACGGACCGCATTGCCGAAGTCGTGGGCCGGTCGTTTTCCGATGCCGAAATCATCGTTAACATCCAAGGAGATGAGCCGGAAATCGACCCACAGTCGATCGACCTCCTGGTGCAGCTCTTGAGAGATTATCCCGGTTCCCAGATGTCGACGTTGGCAACCCCGATTCGAACACGAGACGTGCGCGACAGTACTTCTTGTGTGAAGGTCGTCTGTACCGCCGATCACCGAGCCCTGTATTTCAGCCGCAGCCTGATCCCGTTTTGCCGCGATCAGGATCCCGATTCGCTGCTGATGGCCGATTCGCCCTGGCACTTGCACCTGGGCGTCTACGCCTATCGCCGGGAATTCTTGATGAAATTGACGAAGCTGCCGGTCAGCCGGCTGGAAAAACTGGAAAAGCTCGAACAACTGCGGGCCCTGGAGGCCGGTGCCGCGATTCAGGTCGGAATCGTCGAACGCACTGCCGTTGGAATTGATACGCAGGATGATTATGCTCGATTCGTCGCCCGATACCATGAAACCGCCGGGTGATTCGTGTTTGACGTTGTTTGCCGTTACTTTGGTGAATTCCCGCTTCCCGCATTCCGTTTCCGATCAATTCTCCATGACTAAGCACATTTTCGTTACAGGCGGTGTCGTCAGTTCACTGGGGAAAGGACTGACTTCCGCGGCGATCGGCCTGTTGCTCGAAAAACGCGGCTTGCGCGTGCGAATGCAGAAGCTTGACCCGTACATCAACGTCGATCCGGGAACGATGAGCCCCTACCAGCACGGGGAAGTGTATGTCCTCGACGATGGAGCCGAAACCGATCTCGACCTGGGCCATTATGAGCGATTCACCAACAGTCTGCTGTCTCGCGATTCCAATTTCACGACGGGGCGCATTTATCTGAGCGTCATCAACAAAGAACGGCGCGGCGAATACCTGGGGAACACCGTGCAGGTCGTGCCACATATCACCAACGAAATCAAGGCCTCGGTCCGTAAGCTGGCCGCCGCCGACGTGGACGTAATCATCACCGAGCTGGGAGGTACGGTGGGCGACATCGAAGGCCTGCCGTTTCTCGAAGCCATCCGGCAGATTCCGCTCGACATCGGACGGCAGAACTGCCTGTTTATCCACCTGACGCTGATTCCCTTTTTGAAGGCCGCCGGAGAAGCCAAGACCAAACCGACGCAGCACAGCGTGGGGCAGCTCAGGCAGATCGGCATTCAGCCCGATATCCTGATCGTGCGCACGGAACGCGAGCTGGGGCGCGACAATGCCGAGAAAATCGCCCTGTTCTGCAACGTCGAGAAGAATGCCGTCATCGAAGAGCCCGATAAGGAATTCTCGATCTACGAAGTTCCGCTGGGGCTGGTCGAAAACGGCCTCGACCAGCTCATCGTCGACAAACTGGGCCTTACCGCGCGGGCCATCGACATGAGCGAATGGCAACACCTGCTGCACAAGGTGCGCAATCCCGAGCACGAAGTGACGATCGCAGTCGTCGGCAAATACATCCAGCACAAAGACGCCTACAAATCGATCTACGAAGCGCTCGATCATGCCGGCATCGCCCATGCGACCCGCGTCATCGTGAAACGCGTCGAATCGGAAGAGCTGGAGCGGCAGGGACCGGAAACGATTCTGGGAGGCGTCGACGGCATTCTCGTGCCCGGCGGCTTCGGCATGCGCGGCATCGAGGGAAAAATCGACGCCATTCGCTATGCCCGGGAATGCGAATTGCCGTTTTTCGGAATTTGCCTGGGCATGCAGTGCGCCGTCATCGAATTCGCTCGCAACGTGCTACGGCTCGAGAATGCGAACAGCACCGAATTCGCCGCCACGACCGATCATCCCGTCATCTGCCTGCTCAACGACCAGCGCAAGGTGATCGACAAAGGGGCCACGATGCGACTCGGAGCACACGACTGCCTGCTCGAACCGGGAACCCACGCGGCCGAAGCGTATGATGCCGAGCGCATTTCCGAACGGCACCGCCACCGCTACGAATTCAATCCGGAATTCCGTAACCAGTTCATTGCGGAGGGGATGCGGCTATCCGGCGTCAGCCCGGACGGCAGGCTCGTCGAAATCGTCGAGCTGGCCGATCACCCCTGGTTCCTGGCGGTGCAGTTCCATCCCGAGTTCAAATCGAAGCCGAACCGGTCCCATCCCCTGTTTTCGGGGTTCATCGAGGCCGCACTGAACCATCACCAGCAGCGGCTGCAGATGACGTTGTAGGAGAGCGGCTCCCCCCCACTCTGCCCGGTCCCATTCCCGTCTTGACCAGAGTTTCCAAATCTGCGACAAGCCCGGCCTCTCTCGTTCTCGCATTTTCCGTCAAAATATAGTTCCCTGCACAGGCGGCGAATCATCGCCGCGTCGTCCGACTGCCAAGGAAGGCCTGTCTGATGCACAAGACTTTGCCGTTTTTACTCTGCGGATATGCCCTATTTCTGGCCGGCTGCGAGCATATGGCCGAAACGCAGGTCGTGCATCGCTTTGCCGAAAGCCTTCAGGAGCACGATCTGGACCAGATGAAGGCCGAGTCATCTAATAACTTCGAGGAAAAGGTAGTTCAAGAGGGGGACCAGGGAGACGACATTTTCAAGGCGCTCAAGCTGCTCGATCTGCCGGAGGGAATGCCCAAGATCACCAGCGTCAAGAACATCCGGATCCGGGGTGAAAAACGAGGCAGAGTCATCGAGAAGCGGGTGTTTGCCACGTTGGGGCCCGACAAGCGCAAAATCGTCTTCAAGCTGAAACCGGAAGGCGATTCGGGACGCTGGGTCGTCGACGAGTTGTATCTGAGCCGGGCAGACCTCGAAAACAATCGGCCGGTATCGGCGCGGCTGGCCGTACTCATGGGTGTGCAGGAAGCGCTGGACGCCTGGAAGGACGGGTCTCGTGACAAGATTCTGGCGGCGGTCACGCCGGAATTCGCACAAGCCTTGAGCGACCTGACCCCGCTGCAGATTTCGCAGTTTGCGAAAAAGATCACGGCCGACATGGCCGACCCGGCGAAGATCCGTGGCAACGAGCGAATCGGCGACGAAACGGCCGAACTGGCCATTGCCAAACTGGAAGCCGATCTCTGGATGTCGTTCCGCCGCGACGGTCAGCGCTGGCGGCTCGACGACCTGGCGGTGAGGGCGCGCCGCACGGGAGACGATCTCGCCTCGGCACGCCAGGTGGCAGGAGCCATGTCGGCGGCGCTGCGATTCGAAGGCGCCTATCGCCGGGGCGATAAGACGGCCTTGCAAGAGGTGTGCACGCCGCGCTTCTATAAAGGCAGTCTGGCCGATTCGGATCTGGCGTCGGTCCGGCTCCCCGAATCAGGCCCCGGATTGGACGGCTTCGACATCAAACTCGAAGAGAAGACGGCAACCTTCGTCGTGCCGGCCGGCAACGAATGGCTGAAGGTCAGTCTGGCGCAGCAGCCGGTCGAGCGACTGCATGCCGCTCCCCGATACCTCGTCGACGAGGTCACGATCTACGATCAGACGCAAGACAAGCGATTGTCGGCCCTGTTCACGGCCCAGGGCACTCTGGACGCATTTTGTGCCGCACTCGGCCAGCGCGACATGAAGGCGATCAGAGAGCACGCCACGCACGACTTCAACGAGCGCGTCTGGGAACGGACGGCGGTCGACATGCTGGGCGGGCTGCCGACGGCACGACTGGCCAGGCATCGGCCTCATGTGCTGCAAATGCGCTTCGAAGGTTCACTCACCGAGATTATGGTCGAACAGGGAGACACGCCCGTCACTTACCGCTTTCGTGACGAAAACGGACGGATCCTCGTCGATGACATGCTGATCCCGTCATCGCACTGGCCCGAATCGTTGAAGGCCTCAGCCGAAGTCGTGGTGCCGATCCTGTGCTTCCGCGAAGCGCTCCGGCAATCGCAGATGGAGCTGGTGCGTGCCAATGCCAGCCGCGAATTTTCGCGATTCGCCTGGAGACATTTCGACGTGGCCCCCACCTTTGACGTCGATCCCGAAAAATTCTTCCGAGCGCCTCTCACCCGCATCAATCGTGAAGAGAATCGGGCCCTCGTCATCTACGGCGACGACCGTTACGGCGCGCAGGTGGAGATCGTGAGGGGGGAACGCGGGCTGTTTGTGGTCGACGACATGACCCTGGTCTCCGGACCAGGCGACGAACGGCGGATTGCCATGAAGCGAACCATTCGCACGCGGCTGGCCCACGCTGGCGTGTCGGCGACTGCCACCTCGCCTGAGCCGCCTGTCACCGGCCCGTTCGACGACGATGACAACGAGACCATCGACCAGAAAGCGCCCTGACGACGACGTGTCGTGGATTCCAACGAGAGTCGTGGCGCAGGAGCCGGGGCGGCACGCCCGAGTCGCGTTCGCGCGGCTTGTCGATTATGATGCCGTCGAATTGGCCGCTTGCCGCAGAACTCGACGAACATGGTCCGCGACTACACCACGGAAAGTCTGTCTCACGACCCGATCCACGGGTACATCCCGTTCATCTCGCGCTCGGGCCTCCCCGAGGGAGAAGTCTCGGAACAGCAGATCATCGACCATCCCTGGGTCCAACGGATGCGGCAGATTCACCAGTTGCAGACTGCCTGGTGGGTCTTTCCCACGGCCGAGCACACCCGATTTCAGCACGTACTGGGAGTCATGCACCTGGCATCGCTGGCGGTAGACCAGTGGTACGAGTCGCTGTGCGATTCGTGCCGCAACGTCCCCTCGCGGGCCTACGTCGAAACGCTGGCCCGCATGGCGGGACTGCTGCATGACGTGGGACACGGCCCATTCGGACATTTCTTCGACGAGCACTACCTCGACCAGTTCGGCCTGACTCACGAAGACCTGGGCGCTGCCATTATCGATCGCGAACTGGGCGAACTCTTGCGCCGCGTCCGCCGCAATCCGAACGGCAAGCTGGGCCCGTTGGAAGAACTCGACCCTGCGCAAATCGGCTGGCTGATTCGCCGTCCGTCGCGCAAGGAAGGTCCGGAACAAGGACACCCCGACTGGCTGGTCAAGCTCCGGTCGCTGTTCAGCGGAATCTACACAGTCGATAACATGGATTTCGTGCTCCGCGACTCGTACATGTCGGGCTATAACGTCAAAGCCTTCGACCTGTTTCGGCTCCTGCATTACAGCTTCTTCACGGCAGAGGGGCTGACGATCCATGCGCGCGGTCTGCGGGCGCTCATCAACTTCATCGAGGTGCGGGCGAATTTGTTCCGCACGATTTACTATCATCGCACGGTGCGGGGCCTCGATGTGGCCTTGGCCGACATCTTCCCGGAAACCATGCCGCATTTGTTTGCGGGCAATCCGCTCGAACGGCTGGGCGAATACCAGCGTTTCACCGAGTCGTCGTTTCTGGTTGACGTGCAGAGGTTTTCGCTGAGCGATGATCCCCAGGTTCAACAGCTCGGCGCACGATGGCGCAATCTGCTGTCGCGACAGGTGCTCTGGAAAATGGCCGCCGAGCGGGCCCTCTATTTTCAGTCAGGACAGTCCGAGCAGACGACAATCTTTTCCGAACCCGAGGTCGTCGAAAAACGGCTGCGGCGGAAGTTGCCGAAAGAAATTCGTGACGTCGAGCTGCGGGTCGATATCGCCCGGCACTACCACCGGCCGAGCACGAAGCTGCCGGCCGGCGGCCAGAACTACGTGTTCGATCCGGCGGAAGGGGGACCACGGGAACTGAGCGATTACGAGCTGTTTCGCGAGCTGCCTCTCAGCTTTTCGATCTGCCGGATCTACGCCCGCAATCACGACCACGACGATCCGATCCAGAAGGCCTTGTCGTCTATCCTGGGAGACGCCAGCGACGCGAAGACGAACATGTGATCCCCGGCGCCGCCTGCACAACCGATCCCATTGGTGCGATCGGCATACGCGGCTCAGCCGTCGCGGCAGACTGTGCGTCGTGTCAGTTATACCGGTGTTGCCGCGAGCCACGGCGGCGATGCAAACCGGCTGATCGGCTGTCGATATTGTTCCGGCATGACCAATCCCGAGCTCGAACAATACGACGCGAACCCCGACTGGGCGCTGCTGTTGGCGGCCTATCAGCAGAAAATCGCATCCGGCTCGCTGGAGTGGTCCCCCCGCATTGTCGAAGTGCCTGGAGTGGCCGCCGAGCACCTGTCGGCAATACACGGCAAGCTGATCGCCTTGGGGATGCTCAAATTCGAGATCAGCAGCCGCACCGACGGCATGCAATACCAACTGACGACTCTGGGCCGCCAGGCGCTGGTCCCCCCCTCCGAACGGGTCTTGACCCCCGAATGGATGCTGGAAGCTGAAGCCCCCGCGGCGTAACGGCTCGAGTTCGTAACCGTTCACGCCCCGGCGTAGCCGGGACGGCAAAATGGTCTTCGCGCATTTGCCAAAATCAGCGACATCATGGGCATGTCCCCAGAGCCGCTGGTCACGGAAGAGTTGATTGCCCGACAATCGCCCGAGGCACAGGCG
>DASYAR010000731.1:0-12643 GCA_036501235.1 Planctomycetaceae bacterium | reverse complement strand
TGGATTCGACGCCCAGGCCGGCGCCAGCATCGTCAAGCGCGGGAAAGTGTTCTACCTGTTCGAGCGTTATATCGACGAGCTGCAGGCGCAGACACTGTTGCTGCTCGTGCGGGGCGGCTCGCTGGGAGTCCGCGGCTACCTGAAAGAATACGTCGATAAATGGGGCCGCGCCCGCTATGGCAAAGATCACTGGCCGCAGCGCATCAAAGACCCGTCGCCGGCTCTGTTTTTGGGCCTGACGGGAATCGACGAAGAATTCTTGAACGAGACCCCCACGCCGGCGGTCTATGATGCGCGGCTGAAATTGCTGGTCGACGAGACGTTCAAGGATTGGATGACCGATTTCGGCGGGCCGGGCCAGGCCTTCACGAACATTTTTCCGCTGCGTTATCCGGGAACGTGGGATTGGAACGCGGCGCGACGGCAAAAGGCGCTCGCCAGCCGGTCGGTCTCGGCCGATCATTGGACAGAGGCGGGGCGGGCCTTTGCCACCTCGTCGTGGGTGCAGAAATTCGTGGGCGGCGCCTCGCGCAAGTGGGAGGCGGCAATGCGCGACGGAGACGGCGGGACGTCGCTCTTGGCGGCGGGCTTCCGGCAGGCGACCTCGTCGGTCCGCAAACAAGACGAGCTGGCGCGCAATCTGGAGGAAACGCGCACGGCCCTGGCGCGTCTGGCGCAGAGCTGGGCCGTCGATCCCGATGTGAACCTCGATCGCAACCGGCGGCAGGCGCTGGCCGGTGAAGTGCTCGACTGGCTGCGCAGCGAGCCCGACGTTCTGCATTTTCGAGTGCAGGCGCTCGAGGCGGCCCTGTGCTTTCGCGGGGGAGACGTCTTGCCAATCGCCGATTTCGCCGACGTCGGCTCGGCCGGCCGGCCGAGCCTGCAATCGGTCGATAAGCGCTTCCCGGGCGCACTGCTGGCGTTCTTGCGCGACTGGGGGACGCACTGGGCGCCGCAACGCTGGCAGGCGCACACGGCAGCGCGCCACGATCTGGGACGCTGGCTCGCTCCCGATCGGTTCGACGCCTTCAGCCGCTATCTGGTCGATTACCTGACGTCGAACGAGGTATTCGAACATTTATGCGGCTCGTTGCTCGAGGTCGTGCAGCTCACGATCTCGAACAAGGCCGACCGTCGTCATGCCCGGCGGCGGTTCGTCCGGCTGGTGCTCAACGACTACGTCATGACGCCGGGAGATCGCTTGCATCCCGATTCGGTCGCGGCCGACGGCGCCCCCGCCTCTGCGTTCGGTCTGATGACCTCGCTCGTGCGGCGCTGGGAGGAACGTCTGCCACAAGTGCTGGCGGCCGGGGCTGGCCGCAAAATGCAAATTCCGGCTGGAAACGACCGGCTCATCGAGATCCTCGGGCGGTATGAAGGTTGACCATGCAGCATATCGTCTTCGCCAATACCGGGGTGCAACTGATTTGCCAGCCGCTGACGACGCGGCTCAAGCTGTCCGCCGACCAGCTCGGCTGGCAGCGCTGCCAGGGTCTGGGCCCGGACGGCGCCCTCAAGCCGTATCATTTCCTGCAATGGCAGGTGCGCAACGGCGAACAATTATTCTTCGCGGTTGACACGACGTGCGGCGATCCTGAGAAGGGGTTCTTCTGCCGCGCCGATGCCCTCGCCGGCGACGTGATCGTCGCGCCGTCGCAAGTCGCCGATTCGCAGCAGCGCCCGATACCGAATTTCCCGCCGGTCGAGATCGTGATTCGCCCCGCGACCGCCGCGGGGGGCGACGCACTCCCCGTGCAGCTCGTGGTCGACTTCGGCAACAGCCGCACCGGGGCCCTGCTCATCGAAACCAGCGCCGATCACGAAACATTGCCGCTGATGGAACCGTTCGAGCTGCTCAATCGCTTTCAGCTCAACATGTGGGACGAAGCGGGGCAGTTTCGGCGTCGTGCAGGATCGCGGTGGTTCAACTCGCGGACGCAATGGTGCCAATCGCCGTACCTCGCGCCCCCCAAATTGGAAGTCAAGTTTTATGCGCCGGTGGAAGAACGGCCCGCCGGAAGGTTTCTCGAACGCTGGCGCGGAGGCGCCAAGCCGCCCGAGGCGCAATTCCTGCTGGTGACGCCGCGGCTGTTCCAGGACTTGTCCCCCGCGCGGATGGGGGAGGAAGTTGATGACGTCTCGCAAGCGATGCGGGCCGATGCCGAATTGTGTACGGGGGTCAGTTCTCCCAAGCGGTACTTATGGGCGGCCGATGGACGCTGGCTCGCCGGCGGGGTCTGGCATATGGCCGATCCCTGGCAACGCACCGGCACGCGGGCCCGCTCGGCCGTCTTGCAGGGGCCGTTCTTTCGTTTCATCGGCGAACGCGATCCGGATGAACTTCAGCTTCCAGACCCGGCCGCCGAAGTCATCTCCGAAGAAGACGCCGGCCGCGAGGCGCCGCTGCAGCCCAGGCATCCACCGCGCGTGTTGATGGTCGCGGCGATTTACGAACTGTTATGCCAGGCCGCCGTATATCTGAATTCGGCCGGGTATCGGCGGCTGTTGGGCGAGGCGGTGCGGCCCCGCGAGATTCGGAACGTGGCCCTGACGTTTCCCAGCGGCATGATTCCGCAGGAGCGCGAGCGATTTCGCATGCAGGCGCAGAAGGCGGTCGATATCTTCTGCGCGACGCTGGGCCGTGCGCAACGGGTGAAACCGCACGTGTCCATGAGCATCGACGAAGCCAGCGCCGTCCACCTGACCTATATTTGGAGCGAGCTGCAGATCCTCGAACGAAACGCCAAGGTTTGGTTTTCGCTGATGGGAAAACCTCGCGCCACGGCGCATGCGGCCGCGGGCCAGTCGTCGCCCCGTAGCGAAACGACTGCTCCGCCCGCGGCCCTCCCCGAAGTTCGCATCGGATGCATCGACATCGGCGGTGGCACCTCCGACCTGATGATCGCTCGCTACACGTTTCAGGCCGGCCCCGTCGACACGATGGAAGGCGAAATGCTGCATCGCGACGGCATTTCGCTGGCGGGCGACCAGTTGGCCAAGCGCCTGATCGAACGCATTATCATTCCTCATCTGGCCGACCGCGTCGGATTCGGTCGCGAGGAAGTCATGCGGCTGTTCGGGCAGGAAGTCCCCTCCAATCATCGGTTCCGGGCACAGCGGATCAATTGGATCAACCGCCTCTTCATGCCGCTGGTCCAGGCGTACCTGCAGGCCGCCGGCGACGACGATCGACAGACGACCTTTACTCATACCGACCCGACGTGGGTCGCAGAGGAAGTGCTCGCGTCGCTCGAGCAGACGATCGACCAGGAATTCGGGGCCGGGCAATTCAACCTCCGCCAGGAACTGGCACTGCGTTACGATCCTGACAAATTCAACCAGCTCGTTTTCGAAGTGTTCAATGAGTTGCTGTTGGATTTCTGCGGGCGATTGGTGAAATACGACGTCGACGTCGTGCTGCTGGCCGGGCAACCGACAAAGCTACGCCAGATCCAGGACCTCGTTCGCCAATACCTGCCGCTGCAGGCGGCCCGCGTGGTGCCGCTGCATAACCACTATGCGGGCAACTGGTATCCGTACCAGGACCTCAGCGGACGCGATCCGGGCGTGATCGTCGATCCGAAAAGCGCGGTCGTCGTGGGGGCTGCGGTCGAGCTCTTGATGTCGCGCGGCCGACTGGGCAACATTCAGTTCAGCATGAAAGACCTGGTCGATCAGGATCGCCAGCCCGACAACGAGTATTACTGGGGCATTCTGACCGAGGGAACGTGCCGGATTCAGGATTCGCGTTTGCTGTTTCGTCCGCCGCAGCCGGGCGAGCAGCCGGCCGCGGTCGAGCGCCAGTCGTTCCGAGTCGTTGCCGAACGATTGCTCATCGGCCGCCGCTTGAGTCCCTCGGAAAACGCCGAAGCGAGTGCCGTCTGGGCGCTGCGAGTCGACCGCGGCGACCGTGACGGGAAGATCGACCTGACGGTGACGATCGAACGGCGTCGCCGCGTGCCGGGGAATTCTGCCCGACCTGAAGCGCTGGAACTGGTGGAAGTGCGTGGGACGGTCGCCGGCGAGCCAGCCGACATGCAGCAGGGGCCGGGCCAGAACGTCTTTTTCTATTGGAGAACGCTGGCCGCCGAGAGCTATTTTCTCGACACGGGCGCTCTCGACAGCATTGAGATGTGACGGAATCGACCATGACCCGTCCACAACCGGAATTGCCTCCCCGCGCCGATTCGCCCTCCCCCGATTTCCTGGAGCGCTGGGACGGAAAGCTGAATGAAATCCTGGCGCGCGTCGAGGCGATCGAGCGCTCTCTGTTCGAACCGAACGCGGCGCGGCCTTCCCCGGCGCCGCAGATCGGCGCCATCGCCAGCGACGCCGAGGGCCTCGCTCACCTCGTCAGGCAGTTGTTCGAGTCGCAGCAAGAATCGCTGGCCGGACTGGTTTCAGAGCGTCTGCTGCCAGGGTTGGCGTCGCAACAGGCGTCTCTGCACGCTGCGCTTCAGGCAGTTCGCGACGAATTGGCGGCGCTCACCGTGTCCGGACGCCGGGCCGCCCCTCCGCTGGTTGCCACTCCGCCTCGCCCTGCGCGCAGTGCAGACGCATCAGCCGAGCGCGACTGGCGGAACGCCATTTTCGGCCCGGAGCTGGCGAGCGACTCGCACATCGCCCGCCGTCTTGACGAATTATCCGAACGGGTCCGCCGAGGCGACTCGGCCGCGTCCGTCCTGGCCGGTCAACTGCTCGTTTTTCAAGGGGCCGCGCCCGAACGCCGACCGCAGTTGCTCAAGGACATCGGCGAAGCGCTGTACCGGGCCTTTCCCGAGCTGGCCCATTCCGAAAACGACTTCGAAAAATCGCTGGCCCGCTCGCTGGAGCGCGGCTGCGAACCGGCCGGTTTCCAGAATGCCATCGAATTCGTCCGTGTCGGCCAGCGCTTCGATTCGACTCGCCATCTGGCCGACGGCCCCGGTGGCGTGGAGATCACCGGCGTCTCCGGCTGGGTCGTCCTGCGCGGCCGCGACAAGGTCTACACCAAAGCGGTCGTCGCCGCCCGCTGACCGGCCCTAGCCGTCTGTTGAAAAAGGGGACTGTCCCTTTCCAAAGAGTCGGATTCCGCAGGGATAAACCCTGCGGCTCGCGGGCGCGAGTCTTCCAGCACGCCCATTCTCCGGAATATTCTTCCTGATCCGTAAAGTCGTCGGAATTCTCAAAGTTTGCGGAATCGATAGCCGATACATAATCGACAAGCAAGAACCCGCCAGGCGCAGGAGCGTGGCCGATTTCTCAAGGGAAGCCGCCGATTGCCAGTTTTCAGACCTGTGTGCCGCGACACGTAATCAATAGAAATCATTCATCAGCATGGACTTCGAGATGGCCCCCCTTGCCGATCAGAATTCCGCAGACAAGCGTCGGCGGGCAACGGCTTTGCGCTCTCAGCCGCCGTTCCATGTGCGTGTGCCCGACGTGTCTCCGCCACGGAAGCCACGGCCAGCATCCCAGTCGGCGGCTGGATTGCAGAACAAACCCACGATGCGGCCCACTGCCCACGATCCCGTGGCGAAAGCTCGCGCGCGCCTCAAGAAAAAGCGATACGACGACGGTCATCAGCACGTCACCACCATGATCGACCGGATGCGTGACAAGCGTCGGAGACTCTTCGGCCGATTGTGGATCGCCTCGGTGGTGCTCACCGCCATGTCGATCATTGCCTTGGCCGTGGAAGTGATTCAGGGACTGAGCTTCACGGCAGCGACGGCGGAATCGATTCCGGCAGCTGGCGGCGCAGAAACGGCGCGTGCGGTCGCTCGCAAGCCGTCGGCTCGATCGTCGCGGTCGGTCGTACCGGCCGAGGGACAGATCGCGACCAGCGAATTATCCGATGCGTCGACTGATAAGAACCCGGTCAAATCGGCCCTCTATACTACGGATGGACGAGGAAAACCCAAGGGAGTATGGCTGGACGGCACGATCAACGATTCCGATTCCGACACGTCAAACCGCTAACCGCCAAGGCAGCATGACGATCATCAACCGCGCACTATTGAAAGCCTACGAGCGCCGCGCCGATGCGGATGCCGCGTCGGAACTCGAGCAGCATCCGTCTGCGGTCATCCGCGGCTGGGCCAGGACGTTGCGCGAACCGATCCGCGCTGCAAACGGAGAAGGCGAACCCGAAGAGGGCCAGCCAACAGCGGACGAGGTTATGCAGTCGCCTGCCCAGGGATCGGCGGTTGGGGCAGTCGTTGTCGAGCAATTGCAGATCGCGGTTGAGCAGAAAACAGTCGCAGAAGCAGAGGCAGACATTCCCGTCGTCAGTCTGTATCAACCCGACGGAACGATGTTGCGATTCGATCCGGCTCATGTTCCGGCCGTCGAAATTCCACCGGAACCGCTGGAAACCGAGCCGGTGTCGGCTGCCGCGTCGATTGCCCCCTCTCCTGTGGCGCCAGCGCCCGCCCAGCCAGTCTGGATCTGGCCGACGATCGTCGAGCGCCTGCTGGCCTGCCCGGCGGCGGCCGATCTGCGCGAGCTGGCCGATCGCCTGCACGTGCTGGCCGCCGATTGCGACTTGCGCTGCGTGGCGTTCGGCGGCCCCGGTCGCCGTGCCGGCAGGACGTCCCTGATCGTCACACTGGCCTGGGTCCTGGCGGAAGAAAAGTCTTCACGCGTGGCGATCGTCGATGCCCATTTCGACAATCCGGGACTAGCGCAAGCTCTGTCGCTTCGATCCGGTGCGGAGCCCGCCGTGGAACCCGGTGCAGGATTCGGCGCGGCCCTTGGCGACAACAGCCTCGATTCTGTCGAATCCACCACGACGCTCTCGGACAATCTCGTCATCGCATCGCTCTTCGATCGCGTCCCCGTCGAGACGATCGGCCGCGGTGGAATCGGCCAGTTGCAATCGCTGCTGCGGTCGCTGCGGCGCGATTTCGATCTGGTGCTCGTCGACGCCGGAGCGTGGCAACAAGCCGGCCCGCCACTCGTCCTCGAGTGCCGCGCGATCGATGCGTTTGTCTGCGTCGCCCGCTCCAGCAGCCCCTCTGAATCGCCAGTCGGCGAACAAAACCTCGAACAACTGGGAATTGAATGGCTGGGGCAAGTCGAAACATTCGTTCCGGCTGTGCCCGCCTGAGAATTCCAGGGCGGCTTCAGCGCCTGACCCCCAAGCGGAGATCACCATGTACGAACGCTACTGGAAGCTGGAACTCAACCCCTTCGAAGACGACGCCGACCTGCGCGGATTCTTTCGCAGCGAGACCCATCAGGCGACGCTGTTGAAATTGCGCTATCTGATCGAGAACGGCAAAGGAGCCGGGTTGCTCGCCGGCGGGACCGGGATCGGCAAGAGTTTTTTGATTCAGGTACTCGGCCGCCAGTTGGCCGAATCGTTCGGTCCGTTCGTGCACCTGGTATTTCCGCAGATGTCGGCCGCCGAGTTGCTCGGGTATCTGGCCGTCGAGCTGGGGGCCGAAGGATTTTATTCCGGACGCGAGCCGGCGGGGCTCGACCGGACGGTGCGGGAAATCGAGCAGCAGCTGCGCAAGTTCAACGAGCAGGGGCGTTATCCGGTGATCGTCGTGGACGAAGCCCATCTGATCGAAGATTTGCAGGTCTTCCAGGCGCTGCGCCTGTTGCTCAATTTTCAGCAGCCGGGCAAGAACCAGTTTTCGCTGATCTTCTCGGGCCAGAACGAGCTCTTCAACACAGTCCGCCGGCTAGGGCAGCTCGAAGAGCGCCTGGCGGTAAAATGCCTGCTGCGGCCGTTATCGGCCGAAGAAACGGTGGGCTACGTCTCGTGCCGCCTGCAAGCCGCCGGCGCGTCGCGCCCGATTTTCGAACCGACCGCCCTGCAGCCGCTGCATGAGCTGTCGGGAGGCATCCCGCGGCGGATCAATCGCCTTTGTGACCTGGCCCTGCTGGTCGGATTCGCCGATGAATCGACCACGATCTCGGCCGAGCAGGTGGAAGCCGTGTCGCAGGAGCTGACCGCCGTCGTTCCCGATTAGTATTGTGCACGGAACAGTTTGCGGAACACGATCCACTCGTTCTCGCGCCGCACGGCAATGGCCAGCAGCCATTGACTGTCATCGGAGCCATCCAGCAGCGACAGGTCTTCGAGAGACTCTCCCCCGGTCGTTGCGACTTGCGACACGACGGCGAACAATCCGGTTGCGGCACGAACGCTGGTCCCCTGGATCAGCCCGATCAGCAGCGCATTCTCTGCAAGCTGCTGGGGCGTCTCGGCGTTCGGCGATGCGGACTCGGACGAATTCGCAGCGTCGTTGGTCAAATCGTGCACAGCGGAGCCGTTAAACAACACGATCCGCGCTCGAGGTTCTCGAGCCAGGACCGCGTCCCGCAAGGCTTGCTTCCCTGCAACGGTGTGCCAGTCGTCGGGGCGCAGGCTGGCCCAGTCGATGCGCGTCGCCGCGAGCAGATCGCTGTCGCTGTGCAGCGTCGTTCGCCGGTTGATTCGCGGCGACCATTGCCGCATCTGCTGATGGATGCTGTAGACGGAGGGCATCACGCCGGAATACACCGGCAAGTCGGTTACGGCGGCATCGGTGACGTCCATTTCGTCGTCGTCGGCAATGGCGAAGGCGCGACCCTGACGTCCGCGTTCGCGCTCCTGCATTTCGGTCAGCACCGCTCGATCGGTCAAGTCGGCATAGAGTGCGTTCTTGAGCGGGATTTCGAGCAGCGTCTGCTCCGCCACGAACAGCATGTCGAATCGATTGGTCCGCACCACTTCCGGCTTGCCCTGCGAGCCGCCCCATTCGGCCAGGTCGGCGAAAATCAGGCTGGTGTGATAATCGGCCTGACCCATGTAGCTCTTCGCGACCAGCACCGTGGACCAGGTGCAGGCCGCGGAGATCAGGACGAAAAATCCCCACGTGTATTTACGGCAGTTCAGTCTCCCCAGCAGAAAATAATCTCCCGGTGCAATCGACAACAGGTACAGCCCGAGAATCACGGCGACGACTGCCAGGGGAACTCCTTCGATGCGGTCCGGGAGCAGGAATTGTCGAATGCTGCGCGCCAGATCGTCGGATTGCGGCTTGTAC
This sequence comes from Planctomycetaceae bacterium, assembly GCA_036501235.1. Taxonomy (GTDB): domain Bacteria; phylum Planctomycetota; class Planctomycetia; order Planctomycetales; family Planctomycetaceae; genus JACQFH01. The sequence goes on along the minus strand of DASYAR010000731.1, from coordinate 3,620 downwards.
GGACGATTATTCGTCTGGAAGCCGAATCGAGGATTGATGGGCATGTGGAAGTCCCAGATGCCGGTCTTCGTGATCGATTCGAGCTGCCCCTCGCGAACTTTCCAGAGGAATGACACGGCCCCTTTCCACTCGGGCGTGCTGAAGTCGCCGGGAGGCTCGAGCGCCTCGTGCACGATCACCGTCCGCCCCAACCCTGTGACGTGTTTGGCGAATTTGGAATCCGGCGCCCGCGCGGACTCGCCGATCACCAACCTGCCCAGTTCATCGAGCGCGTACGGAGGGTCGGCCGGCGATCCCGTTTCATCCTTCGTCATGGGGAACCCGGCCAGGCGCTTGAGAAAATCGACGTGCTCGGTTGTCAACTTGCCAGACGGCCAGACGACCACGCTGCCGCCGCCGGCCACCCAGCGCCCCATCGCGGCGAGCTGCCTGGGCTTCAGTTGTTCGAAGCCCGGCCCCTCCAGCAGCAGCATGTCGAAGCTGGCGTAGCCGACGTCGGTGACCGGCATATCTTCGGGCGCCAGCCGCGACGGGTAGGTCAACAGATCGAGCGACGAGTCGAGCTGCGATTGCGGCAAGGTGGTGCCGAAGGGGTTGAATTGTTCGAGATTCAGTGATTCGGCGAGTCCGCGTTCGAAGGCGACCCCCCGGCGGAGCGCCGCGTCGCGTTCCGATTGCCGCAGCAGCACTTCTTGCGGTTGGACGACCGCCATGACGAACGAGCGTTTCCACGCGGGGGGAAACGACGGCCCCGACTCTTCATCCAGTTCGATCACTTCCCTGTCCATGATGAACCGGCCGTCGACCGAAATCGGCGTCTTCTCGGCACGGGCGATGATTTGCGGCACGAGGATGCGGAACATGTGCCCCCCCTCGGTCACCGTCAACTCGGGGCTGACGTACTCGTGCACCAGCCGCTTGTTCAAGTACCATTTCAGTTCCAACCGTCCCGTAAATAGTTTGGGCGAGTTGCACCCGAGCCGAATGTCGACCGTCTGGGGCGCCTGCGATCGCGCCCTGGGAACGATCGATCGGACCGATAATTTCAACGGCTTCAAGGGCGCCGGCTGACTCGCGGCCTGCCCCAGGCGCGGCGCGGCCAGCACGATCACCAGCCCCAGGCAGCGAAGGAACGGCGTCATCCGAGAGACCGATTCAGGTGAGCGGAAATTGAAAATTGAGAACTGCAAAATGAGAATTGAAAATTGGACGCGAGTGATAGTCCAACTTTCAATTCTCAATACTCAATTTTCATTTTGCAATGCCGGTTCGTCTCTATTTCGTATTTCTCCCGTCATTCTGCGCGGCGCCGATCCCGGAATTACGCCGCGGGAATTGACAGCACCGGTCCCGACGTGGCCGGCGCCGCGGGTTTGGAAAGCTTGGATTGCATTTCGTCCCGCAACTGCTTGGCCATTTCGTCCTGGGGCGCGATTTTCAATCCTTTGTCGAGCTGATCGACCGCCTGCTGAGGAAAGCCCTGATAGGCGTAGTGAAAACCGAGCAGGAATCGCTGTGCCGGGTCGTCCGGCTTCTCGCTCACGGCCTTTTCGAGAGCGCGGAGCTGAGTCGTGTAGTCCTGTGCATTTCCATACAGGTCTTTGTAGTTGGCGACCACGATCCCCCATTTGTCTTTGGGGATCACGTGCATCGCCATCTGGGTCGCACCGGCCGCCTCTTCGAACCTTCCCGTCGCAAACAGCGCCTGGCCGAGCATCATCATCAGGACCGGATTCTGCGGATCATCGATGATGGCGTGCTTCCACGCATAAATGGCCCCGTTATAGTCTCCCGCCTTGAAGGCAGACTCTCCCTTTTCAGTAAATGCATTGGAGCCGGCTGCCACGGGAGTTGCGGGAGTCGTCGTATATTGCGCCGGAACGCCGAGGACGCCAGTCGAGGCAGCCGCCACTGGCGGAGTCAAAGAGGCATACGCATTGGGATACATCGAGCTGGCGCCGAAGCTGGAATACGGATCGTAGCCCGCACCGTAGGAATTGATTCCGCACGTGCTGCAATAGCCGGAGCCACCATAGCCACCGTATCCGCCATACCCGCCGTAACCACCACCGTAGCCTCCACCATATCCTCCATAGCCGCCGCCATACCCGCCACCGTAGCCTCCATAACCGCCGTAGCCGCCGTAGCCGTAACCGCCGAGTCCGAACATCAGTGACGACAGCAACCCTCCTCCGAACCCGTAGCCCAGGCCGTAACCTAAGCCACCACCGAAACCATAGCCGAGGCCGCCATATCCCAAGCCACCATATCCCAAGCCACCGTATCCCAGGCCGCCATATCCGAACCCTCGTCCCCCATATCCGTAGCCACGGCCGCCGAAGCCTCCTCCGTATCTTCCTGAGAATGAAGATCCGACTCCGCGCCCGCCGAAGCTGCCACCCACGCTGGAGTGACTGGCGAGGAAAGTGCCTCCGCTACGACTCCCTCCGAGGCCGCCCGACCGCGACGCGATTGAAGATCGCATACCACTTGTTGCGCTTCCCGAGCGAAGCGCCCCGGCGGCCCCGGCACTGCCTCGGAAGCCACCAGCTCCCACGCCTCCGCGCGACGCCATCCCTCCCATGCGAGCGCCTCCCATGCCTCCCATCCGAGCGCTGCTCATGCCTCCCATCCGAGCGCCCCCCATGCTGCCGCCGCGGAATGATCCGGCCGACATACCACCCATTGAACGTCCACCGCTGAAACCACCACCACCCATCCGGGCGCCGCCGAAGCCGCCACCACCAAAATGGCTGCCGCCACCGCCGCCGAAGTGGCCGCCGCCACCGCCGAAATGGCCTCCCCCGCCACCGCCATGTCCCCCGCCACCGCCATGTCCACCACCGCCACCGTGCCCACCGCCGCCACCGTGAGCCAGAGTGACGTCCGGCATGCTCATCACCGCGGCCGCGATCAGTGCCATCCCCGTCGTAAAAATGCGTTTGCTCATGATTCGATCCCCCGTCCTGGAATTTCTATTCAAATTTGACTTGGCGATTTTGTATCTATTTGTTGACATCATGCGCCATCAATCTTCGCACACTTGAATTCTACATCGAGTCTGCAAATGACGATGAGCCTTTCGATAATGTCATCAAAATAGCAACATATTAATCGCCATAATCGCGGGAATCTCGCGGAAACGCAGCACCGAACCAACTGGACACTAAGTCGTTCGATCAAGACAGCTCGCCCTGTTCCCCGTCCGTATTGCATTTCAACCCGGAAACCGCGCGGATAAACCGCGCCGGCTCGCCGGGTTGGTTCCAATTCGCAAGCCCGCGAACTACGATTCCCCCAGGAACAGGGCGTCTGGCGGATGACCTCCCATCGGTTCAATGACGAGAGAACGACACAATGCCGACACGACAACGGATTCGACTGGCAGGCACGCGGAGCACTCTATTCACGCTGGCTGCGATGGGAATTGTCTGGTGCCGTTTTGGGCTTATCCCAGTCGCCGGCGCGGCCGAACCCCCGGCGCCGAAACTGATCCGCTCTGTCGAAGGGATCACCGAATACCGGCTCGACAACGGTCTGACCATTCTGCTCTTTCCGGATCCCTCGAAGCCTACCGTCACCGTGAACCTGACGGTGTTCGTGGGCTCACGCCATGAGGG
>DASYAR010000730.1:0-1948 GCA_036501235.1 Planctomycetaceae bacterium | reverse complement strand
CGCGGACTTCCATTACGATTCACGGAGGAAACGACCGGCCCCATGCGGCCTCGAGGAACTGCTTTCGAAATACGGAGTGGCGCTGCGGAACGATCGGGTCGTAACTCGCAATTTTTCCGGCGCAGTAGAAACCGCCTCCCCCGCACTGCCGGCCGCGGGAGACCATCCCCTTGTGCGCGCGTTGCCGCAGGCGCCGGTTGTCCTCTACGAATGCCGCAGTCTGAGCCTGTCGACCGGCGTGAAACAATGGTCCGGCAAGGTGGTCCCGCTGCTCGTCTCACATGCCGCGCCGCGCGCCTGGGCCGACGGAGATTTCGGCAGTCAGGCCGCTCCCGAACCAGGTGGACTCAACGATGCCGACGGACCGGTGGCGATGGCGCTGGCCGTCGAACGCAAGCAGGAAGGAAACGCTTCGCCCGTGCTGGTGATCGCCGGTGATGCTGCGTTTGTTTCGAACCGCGTGCTGTCGAGCACGGCGGGCCGCGTGAATTCGAGCTTCGTCCTGTCGTGCGTGAATTGGCTTCGCGGTCGCCGCGAGCTCCTGGGAGACATCCCCCCGCAGCGACACGAAGGCTATCGGCTGACAGGTTCCCCCGACGACCACCGGGGTCTCGTCTGGAAATCAAGCCTCTTGCTCTGCGCCGTCATCGCCACCTCCGGCGTAACTGTCTGGACGACGCGCCGCGTGGGTTGAATCTATTTTGCAATCCCGTCGCGCTCGGCGAGCCGTTTGGCCAGGCGCACTCCCGATTGCAGCGCGCCTTCCATATATCCCACGAAGGCGGGGCAGCAATGTTCTCCGGCAAAGTGCAAACGGCCCAGCCCTTTTTCGAGGATCGGTCCGATCGTCGTCACTTGTCCGGGCGCCGGAAACGAATACGTGCCCCGCGCCAACGGATCGTTGTGCCAGTTGATGAAAATCGACTTGTCGAATTGCCGGCCCAAGCCGGGATAAAGCTGCTCGAGGATCGCCAGATATCGGTCCTGTCGCTCTTCGGCTGACCACGAGATTGCCAGGTCGGCCATCGAGCCGCCGGCATAAGCTGTGAGGCACGCTCCCATGTCCCCCGGCTGGCCGTTGGTATCTTCCCACGTGAGATTGATCGGTCCGTCGGTCAGGCTCCGCGGCGAAAGTTGCTCCTGTTCCCAGAAGCGGCGCTTCACGGCAATCATGAGTTTCGTGTTCGTCCCCATTTGGGGCGTCAAGGCCGCCGGCAGCGGCGGGTCGAACGCGATCCGATTCCATGTGCTGCACGGCACTGCCACGACGACGTCCTCCCCCTCCAGTTTTCGGCCGTCGGCGAGCAGGACCGTCACTCCCGATTCGGCGACTTTAATGACCTTTACCGACGTGGAGAGCAGGAAATGTTCGCCGCCGATCTCGTCCGACATTTCTTCGGCAAGCAGTTGGTTGCCCTCGATGCAGTGGTAGAAATCAGTCTGTGTCCAGTAGCCTTCGACGCCTCCACCCTTCACCATCGCCAGGTTTCCGAGGTAGCTTTGCCAGGCCGGGACCACTCCGTTGATCGACGTGAGCTGAATCGTGATCGCCAGTTTGCACTGGTCGGAAATCTTGAGGCTTTCGATCCATTGGGCCGTGGTGCGGCGGTCAAGTGTCGCGGCATCGGCGCTGTTCCAGGGCTGGTACGCGTCGACTTTCGCGGCGTCGGCGTTGATTTGCGAGAGGGCTTCCCGCATCTCCTGCCAGAGCCGCCGCGCGGCGCCGGGATTGAGCCGTTCGCCGCCGAGCAGAATAGGAGCTTCGGCATCCCTGTCGTAGATGATTTCACGGAATTGAATGCCGAAGTGTTTGGCAAAAGCCGCAAAGACGGGGTGATTGGCCCCCACCATTTCCCCTCCGGTCTCGACGGTCTTGTCTTTGATGAACCGATCGAGAGTATGCACCCTGCCCCCCAGGCGCTCGCGGGCCTCGACCACCGTCACGTCG
>DASYAR010000729.1:0-35559 GCA_036501235.1 Planctomycetaceae bacterium | reverse complement strand
GCAGCTCGCGTTTCTTGTTGCAAATGAGACCCTACTCGTTACCACCAGTCAGAGTGCAGCCGATATGCTCGAAACCCGAATCTATGACGTCTCCGATCTCGTTCTTACTCGCGACGCGAAAGTGCCGGGCCGGGCCGATTTCACGTCTCTGATGAATGTGATTTCAACCTGCGTCCAACCCGACTCCTGGGAGAACTTGAGCGGCTCAGGCTCAATAATGCCGATTTCATCGGGAGCGCTGCGGTCGATTGCCGTGAGGCAGATGCAAGATGTGCACGACCAGGTCGCCCGAATTCTAGCCGATCTTCGAAAGGCGAGACGTTCTCCCGGTGACGATTCGGTACGGGATGTGCTCGTCAGATCGGATCGATCACCCGCAGCACTACGCGAGACAGCGATCCGCGACGCACTCGACAAATTGGTATCCGTCGATGCCAAAGAGCGTCCGTTGAGCGAGGCTATCAGCGACGTAGCAAACCAGATTGGCGTACCTGTATTTATCGACCGCCGTAAGGTTGCCGAAGAAGGCATCTCCCTAGACGCGCCGACGACGTTTCACCATCAAGAAATGACCGCCCGCTCGGCTCTGGCGATCCTCCTCAAACCGAGACAGTTAGCATGGATCGTTAAGAATGAGCTCCTATTCATCACCACCAGTGCTTCTGTCGCCGATTCCATGGTGACACGTGTTTACGACGTCTCCGATATCGCAACCAGATTCCGCGATGAACGGGGAAATACTTTGTACGATTTAACGTCGTTGATGAATGCCATTACGACAACGATTGAACCCGACTCCGACTGGGGAAATGGACCAGGCGTGATTATGCCGTATCGTTCTGGTGGAATCGTGGCTTTGACGTTTCCACAGGCGATAAAGGTGCACGAAGCGGTAGCCAGGTTCCTCACCGAGCTCGTGACCTGCGTTTCGCCAGCGGTGCGTCGATTGATCCGCAAGAATATTTATCGCCAAATGGTGGTTTGCGGAGAACGAGACCCTCGCCTGATCCGCGGCGCGACGCGCTCGTCCGTGGGAACAACCAATTCGCGCTGGAGCTTTTTTCGAAATTGGCGCGCGACACGAACGGCAATCTCCTTGTTTCACCGTATTGCATTTCGGGCGCTGTCGCGCTGGCGTACGCCGGGGCTCGCGGTCAAACGGCGCGCGAAATTGGCGAGGCCATGCACTACATCGTGAGGCAAGAGGACGTCCCCGCGGCGTTTCGCTCATTGCAGCCGGGCTTCTTCCTCTGGGGTCCCGATGCCCGGCTCAAGATGACCAGCCAATTCTGGGGACAGCAGGGAATCGAATATCGGGATGGTTTCCAAAAAACATTGAACGACTTCTACCAGTCGGGAATTCTGTCGCTCGACTTTGCCGATCCGGCATCGGCGGCGCAGGCGATCAACGATTGGACGGTCGCTCGCACCGGCGGGTCGATTTTGCGTCTGGCGAACCCCGCAGACTTCACCGCGGGAACTCGTTTTGTTGTCGCCAGTGCCGTGCGCTTCGACGGAAAATGGTCGAAACCATTCGATCCCCAGTCTACGCGCCTGGTCCGCTTTGCAAGTCCGCACGGCGAAATCGACGTCGCACAAATGCACCTGACTGTCGACAACTGCCGATACGCCGTCGTTGACGGTATCCAGATTCTCGAAAAAACCTACGGCAATCAGGACGTCTCGATGGTCGTCCTGCTGCCTTCCGTGACCCCGACAGGTTTGGCCGATGTCGAAGCAGCGCTCAACGAGAACAACCTGGCCAAATGGCTCGCGGCGGAAGATTCGCATCAAATGGAGCTGTTCTTGCCCCGATTCAAGTTGGAGTCGGCGTTCAATCTCCGCCGAGAGTTGGAAGCGTGCGGCATCCTGGCTGCGTTCGAACTCGGCAATGCGGACTTCAGCGGCATATCCAAGGCCCAGCAGCTCGCGCTCTCTGGTGTGATTCACAAGGCCTTCGTACAGGTTGATGAGCAGGGACCGAGACCAGCTCCCGGAATGAGCGGCTTCGGAAACGGTCGTGCTAAAACCGATTCACCGCTTCCCGTTTTTCGCGCCGATCATCCGTTCTTGTTCCTGATACGAGACACGCAAACCGGCAGCATCGTCTTCATCGGCCGAGTGGTTCGGCCCGAACCGCCGGATCCGGCCCAGTTGCCGATTGACTGAAAGCTTCGCATCTCGCTGAGGCGAGATACGTCTTGTTACGACCCGGGAATCAGGACGATCTTGCCGGCCAGGGTCCCCTTTTTGTCGAGCGTATTGTCTTGCTGCAACTGATGGGCGTAAGCGGCTTGTGAGAGCGGCAACGTAACGCCGACGGCTGGGTGCCAGCCGCTGCGCACGAACAGGTCGTTGATCGCCGTTGCACATTCCCGCTGTTCGACGGGCGAGGCGTTGAACATGGCGAATCCGAGCAGCGCCAGGTCTTTCGTGTAGAAGGCGCCCAAAGGAAAATCCGGGCGCGCCTGGCGACCGGCCATCACGATGATCCGCCCACGCGGCGCCATCATGCCGATTGTCCGCTCGAGCGTCGGCTCGCGCTGCGTCTCGAACCAGATATTGATGCCGCCGTTCGTCGACGCGTAGTGCCGAATCTCGTCGTCCAGAGTGGGGGAGCGGTAGTCGAGCACGATGTCGGCCCCCAGGCTTTGGCAATAGACTTGTTTTTCGGGACTTCCCACCGTCGCGATGAGCCGGGCGCCGGCTGCTTTCGCCTGCTGGATGACCGCCGATCCAACCCCCCCCGCGCCCCCGTTCACGAAGACCAGTTCCGGTCCATGCAGGTGCGCGAAACGGAACAGGCCCAGATAGGCGGTAATCCCCACGAGGGCCCCGGCCGCGGCCTGGGCGTCGGTTTCGGTGGGCGGGGTCGGATAGAGCCATTTTTCATCCACACAAGCATACTCGGCAAACGTCCCCGGCCGGCCGAACAGTCCCTGGTTGCTGCCCCACACGCGATCGCCGGGTTTCAGACGCCGAACCTTCAGCCCGACCGAATCGACCGTGCCAGCCAGGTCGCAACCGAGAACGAACGGGAACCGTAACGGCATGGCGATGGCGCCGCTGCGAATGTAGGTGTCGATCGGATTGACCGCCACGGCCCCGACTTTGACGATGACTTCTCCAATCCCCGGAGTGGGTTTGGGGAGTTCACCGTATTTGATGACGGACGGATCGCCGGTTTCAGTGATGTACGCTGCTAACATTATTTATCCAGCAGGCCTCGACTGGGAGAACGCCACGATTTGCGCCACAGGCGATCGAACACCTGAGGGTGCCAATACCTAACGTGGGCGAGGATCGACAGGATCAAACCGGAAAACAGGCTGATTCCACCACCCCAGTATAGGGATGCCGGCCGGTAGGTCCAGATTAACGCGTGTTTTCCCGAAGATATTTCGACGCCCCGATAGTTGCCTTCAACTATGACCGAGGGAATCGGTCGGCCGTCTTCCGTCACTTGCCAGCCGGGATAGGCCAGATCGGTGAGCACGAGCGTGCCTCCGTCCGGCGACTCGGCGGCGATTTTCACCTGATTTGCAGTATATTCCGTGACGGCGGCCGAACGCGTCGCATCGGGCGCCGCAGACCAGGCCACCCGCCCGCGCCCTCCTTGCAATTCGTACAGAAAGAACCTCGCGTCGAGGGGACGCCCCAGGGCCCGATTCAAGAACGAGTCGGCCCCGTTCCAAACCAGCCGTGCCAACCAGGCTACCTCCTCGCGCGGCTCGAAACTCAGGAAATGCGTCACCCCGGCGCGATGAAACCAATCGAGTTGCTCGTGAGTCGGAGGGGTCGCGAACGGCCAGGGTTGCGGCAGTGTAAATTGGGGATCGAAGTACTGTTCCGGCCCCAACCCCAGATAGACAGGAACCGTAGCCACCCCCAACAGCGACGGCAGGTTCTTGGCCGCACTGAAAATTCGCGACGGCTGACGCTGCCGGGCGAAATATTCGCGCAGCGGACTTTCGGCCAGGTGGTTCGCCGGCGGATCCGCGACGAGGACGGCATAGGTCACTTGCCGGCTGACCTCGTACAAGTCGGAGGCCGTCCACGCAAAAACGGCGACGGCCAGTGCGGTCCGCATCGACCACGTCAGTCCAGGCGAAAGGCGGCGCGCGAGCGACGGAACGACCGCCCCTGACAACCAGCGCACCGCGGACGGAATTGTACGGTCGAGATCCGACAGCCCTGAGCCCGCCAGGATTCCTGCCGCCAGGGTCGTCACAATGCCGAATCGGCCGGGCCCTTCGAAGAAACTGAAACCCGGCAGGTGCCTGGTGATCGATAGCAAGCAGCCCGTAGCATGAATCATCGCGACTGTCCCCAGGATCATCCAGACGATCAGCCGGCGATCGCCCCGGCGGATCGCGCGCCAGCCTCCGCACAACGCCAATAGGAGCGGCGCCATTCCAAAGTACAAATGCGCTTCGACGCGATTGGTGCGCGGTCTGCCGGGTTGCAGTGTGCTGTTGAAAGACGACTCGTCACCGTACCAGAGCCAGGGCGCCGCGATCTGCGTCAGATACGCCGGAGGGATATATCCATAACCGGGATCATGTTCTTCCGTCACTCCCCGGCGCTGGCTGAGCTGTTTCAACTCCCAGGTAGGCGCCAGTTGAACGGCGGCGACGAGAAAGGCGCCGCACACGGCTGCTGCCGACCAGCCCAGAAGTGTGCGTCGCGACGCAACCGTCTCGGCAGGCAACTCCCCGCAAGCCAACCACAACCGCATTGGAACGGAAAGCGCAACGGCAAGCTGTGTCACAAATGCCAGCGCGAAATGCCCGGCCAGCATTTGCACAGCCAGGACGGCCGTGAGCAGAAATGCATAGCGCCAGAGGCGGTATTGCAGAAGCGATTCAGAACACCACAGCGCCAACGGGAGCCAGGCCCCGCTCGTGATCGCCCATTCCAGACAGATACGAGGCGGAAACCAGCCATAAGTGTAGACCAGGGCCGCCAGTCCAGCCCCGATCGCCGTCAGCCCGAGCCGACGTGCATACATCGCTGCAAACACGAACGCCAGTACGTAATGGCAGAGGATGCTGGCCGAGAATCCCGTATTGAGCGGCAACCACGGGTACAGCGCCCAATGCAGCGGATAGAACACACCGGTCTGGCTCTCGGCAACTTGTGGATAACCGTGACCGACCAGGTTGTTCCAGAGAGGGAGCGTTCCGGCGCGCAGGGAATCTGCGAAATACGCCTTCTGCGGCAGAAAATAGGCATAAATATCGCTGCCGACCAGCCCGCCCCCGGTCCAGAGCGGACGCCAGAAGGCCAACGTCAATAATACCGCGGGCAGCAAGTAAATCGAGAATGCCCGGCTCGCGGCAGGTTGGACGTCAGAGGAAGTCGACGGCGCCGGCACTAATCATCCCGCATCACATACGGCAATAGACCCATGTAGCGGGCACGCAGAATGGCGCGGCGAACAGCACGTTGGAATTTGGCGCAATTGCCTGTTCGGCGGCGGGCCAGCACATGTCCGTCGCGCGTGATCATGACCTTCAGCGTTCGCAAGTCTTTGTAATCAACGTAGACGGGACGCGGGCATCCTTCCTTGGTGCAAAACCGGCACTTCAGATTTCGCTTGACCTTGGAAGTTTTTCGCTTGTTAGGACCTTTGGCCCCCGCCTTCCCGAACTTCGGTTTGCCGAACGGACGCTTCGTAAAAGCCATGAATCAAGCACCTTTTCCAGAGAGCAGGAATTTTGGTCAATAGCCCCATGCCATATTTCGGGCCGGGGAACTCGTCGCGCACCGGTTTAGTCGAATAAATCGGCTGGCCGGACGATTCTTGTCTTGCTAGCGTCTTGTTGGTGCTTCCCGTTGGTGATCGCTCGAGGCGATCCACCAGGGATGCACCACAGCCACCCAAGTTTCGTCGGCCGTGCGCCCGTCGCAGATTGACCGCAGGATCTTCGCGGAAACCTACGCCGCTCGGCACTGGCCGGGCGGATTATCTCGCAGGGAGAATGCCCTGTAGACTACCAGCAGGGGATGAGACTGTACAGTCCCAAAGAATGAAAAAGCCCTCCGCAAGCCGGCGAATTCACAGGACGCGATGCCAGAATCGTGTCCAGGAATTCGACGGCCGCGAAGGGTTTCGTCCCCCCCGTCACCCACGCCAGAATCTGCGACCGCCAGGTTTTTAGGCTGCGGTCGAGTGCTGACGCAGGCGAACGAAGTTAACGAGTACGACTCATGCGAGCGGACGCCTGACAGTCTCGCCGAGTCAGAATTTCCGACATTTCACCAACTCATTTCGCTTCATCGACGTCGACGCCTTGCTGCCGCAGCTTGTATTCTTCCATCGCCTGAACCTGCCTGCTCAATTTGAACTCAGGTCCCGGAGGGAAATAGCTCAGGTCGTCTCGCAGGTAATTTGGCGACGGCAGTGTTTGCCCGCCCACGGTCGTTTGACAGCCGACCGAGGCCGAACACAGCACGGTGCAACCCACGACGAGCAGCCAGGCATGCGGAGATAAGAGGTTGAGTTTCATTGCGCCTCTCGCAGCGATCCTCGATGAATCGAGGAACTGTTGAAGAAACGAGTAATTACCGGACATTGGCAGGCCGCCTCGGATCAGGCAGCCGTCAACAACCTTAAATATCGGCTGGCACAACCGGAATCTTCGGCAGATCTTGCCAAATCCGCAAAACCGGAGCCCTGGGTGCAGCCGTGGAAATCGCGCAAATCATGTTATGCAAGCGGTTTATGGACATCATGACGAAATCTGAAAATCCAACGCAAACTGCCCGATTTCACGATCACGCTTGCCCAGGCGCTCGCTCCCAAGCCCGGCGTCACCCGCTCGACGATTGTCTGCATGGCGGTCGGTCAATGCGGCCGGTCAAGGCAGCGGTGGCAACTTGTCACGTCGCGGAAACGACGGAAAGCGAAACGAGCGGGGAGTTGGCGGCAGCGATCGCTGGCTCCTCAGTTTCCGGCGCCAACACCATGTCGACCAGAAAGTAGAGGAGTTGACGCAGTGAATCGGGCTGGACTTCGTCGGCCAGCGCCTCGGCCCGCGCACGCGATTTCTCGACCAGCGCCTGCGCCTTGTCGAAGACTCCGCACTCTTCGAAGATCCGCCGTAGCCGGCCGGTTCGCAAGGCCTCCGAGCCGTGATCGGCGACGATCGCGTCGAGCTCGGCACGCTGGCTCGGCGCGGCCGCTTCGAAAGCCAGCGCCAACAGCAGCGTCGGCCGCAACGATAGAGCGTCCTGCCCGGCGACCAGCTTGTTGTTGTCGTCTCCCTGCCAGTCTTTGAGGTCGTTCAGTATCTGGAAACCCACCCCCAGATGCCTGGTAAAGACGGGGATCATCTCTTCGTAGGGAGCAATCGGGCCGGCCAGCCGCAGTCCAGCATACAGGGCCGCCTCGAATGCGGGGGACGTTTTGAGGGCGTAGATCTGCAGAGCGTCGATCGGCCTGAGCATCTGGCCGGGGGCCTCGTGCCAGTGCATTTCGGCCCCTTGACCGTCGCACAGTTTGACGTGAGCGGCTGCCATGCGATCGGCGATGTCTGCTGCGGCGTCGGCCCCCGCTTCGGCCCGGATCGAAGTGACCAGCCGATAGCCCAACCCGATCAGGTGGTCTCCCACGTTGATGGCCGTTCCCAGTCCAAAGCGCCGGTGCAGCGTTTCGCGGCCATAACGGTACAAGTCGTCGTCTTCGATGTCGTCGTGAACGAGCGAGGCCTTATGAAAGGCTTCGATTGCCATCGCCACGCGGCTGACGTTATCAGGAAAGGATTGCGCGGCCGCTCCCGGGCCTGCCGCGGCTGCCAAGCCGCCGCGGGCCGCGTCGTACGCCGCCAGCGTGATGAACGGTCGGAATCGCTTTCCGCCGTGCTGCAGCCAGTCATAGGCGATCGCTTCGGTTGCCGACAGGGCCGAGTCGAGATCGGCAGGCACACCCTTGCTGCGGACGCGCGGCAGCAACCGGTCGAAGTGCACGTCGAACAGCTCATTGGCGCCGCGCATCAGGGGGACGTAACTGGATGTCGGCGCGGCTGCCGGGCCTTTCGGCTCTTCGTATTTCTCGAGCACGTCCCAGACCCACGATTCATCGAGGGTTGTGCTCTTGCAGTCGCCGGAATGGAGCGGCACGGCATACGAAGGAACCCCGGCGATCAGCACTTTGTCGATCGCCTTTTCCAGAACATTGAGGCATGCCACACCCAGGATGCCGTCGATGTGGCCCGACACGATGATTTTCAGGACGATCGGCGAGCCCTCGGCCACGAGCACTTTGTAGCCCAATTGCTCGGCCCGAACCTTGTAGTCGGCGATCGAGCAGGCTCCGCACTTTTCGCAATCGAGGCCGAATTCGTCGTAATCGGCCGGGCAGCCGGCGGCGTGTTTCAGGCAATGCGGCAAGAGCAGCATCCGCCGGTGAAAGGGAATCGTCAGGAACTGTTGTTTCCAAAAGAAATTCCCGATCATCACCATTGTGAAACCGAGAAATTTCTCGGGCTCTCCGAGCTCTGCCAGAAGCTTGCGGCCGTGCGTTTCGAGGTCATCTTTGGAAAAGGGCTGGCTCTTGTCGAGAGTCTCGGAGTACCGCTCGGCGGCCGATTTGAGCCGTTCACGATGCGGGAGCGTCTCGGGGACGGCCTTAAGATGGCTCGTACTCCGGCGAACTTTGTCGCGCTTCCGTGGGATGGGATCTGTGTCGGTTTCGACGTCGTGAGATTCGGATTCCGCTTCCGCTGCTGTACTGGTAGCCGAGACGGCGCCGTCCGCCTCGTGGCTGTCGAACCCATTCGAAGAAATTGTCAAATCGAGCTCCTTCCAAAAGTCAGGAGGCTAGCGGTCGAAAATCAACGGATTTCGGCCGTCAACCTGGCTTTGGACTCGGCGCAGACTCCACCGCCCGACGCAACGCGGCTGTCGCAAAAATCAATGGATAGAGTTTCTCAAAGTACCACAGCTTAGCAAAATAAAAACCGATTGGCGACGGTTCCATCAATTTCTCTTGATCGAAACGATCCAGCAGCCAGTTCAATCCCTGTGTCACCGGTTCCGATAACGATTGAGCGTCCGCCTCGAACGAGATTAACACCTCCAGGGCCAGAGATGTTTCCTCAGTGCTCGACACAATTCCGGCAGCGCCCCCCCATCCGCCGTCCGCGTTCTGGACGCGATAGAGCCATTCCAGTCCCCGTCGGCAAGCGGGATCTTTTCGCAGACCCGCGTCGCGATACGCGGCCAGCACGCGGGCCGTGCCGTACGTTGGATTCTCGTCATCGGTCGCATGTTGATTACCGAACCACAATGGGAGCCACGATCCGTCAGGCCGCTGAGTTTTGCCGAGGTAGTCGAAGCCACGACGAATCGCCCGATGTACTCGCAACAATCTTGGATTCGTGACGCGGTCGCTCACGTCGAGTCGATGAGGATCTCCGTGAATTCTCAACCACCAGGCGTTGAGCGCCCGGAGCGCATGGGCCGTCAGGTCGGGCGCGCTGCGATCGAACGGCAACGTACCCCAGCCCCGGCAAAACGTCGGCCAGCCGCCATCGCTGTTTTGCAAGTCGAGCAGCCAGACGATGGCCCGCTCGAGCGGCTGCCATCCACCGGGGCCTGCCACTGCTGCAGCCCCGGCCAGCGCTCCGAATGCAGGCGAGACGCCCCCACCACAAACTCGCTCAAGTTTCATGAGAGCGAGCAGGGCTCCCGGCGTATCATCGGCATCGGGAACGCCGCCGGAGAGGTCGGTCCAGGCCCAGCCGCCGGGGTCGGCATTCGTGTAGCGGTGCACGTCGCGATACTGCTGCCCCAGCAGCCAATCGCGCAGGCCAGGGACATCATCAACAGGCAGATCTTCTCCCAGAGCGTTGATCGATAGCGTCGTGACCCACGTTGCCAGGTTGGTGTCGATCGGCCAGCTTCCGTCGGATCTCACCGAGCGCATTAAAAAATCAACGCCGCGTCGAACGACGGGATGATCGGCCCGCCCCATTCCGGCCAGGCTCATGGTCACGAAGCTCGTTAGCGGGGCTGCTTCCAGAAACCCGCCACTGGCCGGCTGGATCTTCTCCAGGACGGCCAGGCTTTTCTCGATCGCCAGATTGCGGACGACCCGCGCCAGTGGATTCCACGGTTTCACGAAATGATGCCGCACCTGCCCGATCGCGATCAACGCGGGGAGCGCATAGCTGACGACCGGCAGCCGAGCCCATTTGTAGAAGGCCGCCGGGATGCAAGCCAGCTCGAATGGCAACGGCGACACGTCGCGCCAATCGATCAGCCCGGCCAGCGCGCAGTGCGTCAGGATGGGAATCGAAAACGTCTTGTCGGTTCCGTAACGGGCGCGCAGCGCGGCGATTCCTCCCGCCTTCTCGATATAGACCGCCGCGGCGGCCACGACGTCGGCGAAACGGTCGGCGGCGAAACGGTCGGCGGCGAAACGGTCGGCGGCGTGCATCGCGTGGAACACGGCGTGGCACAGCATGGTCGTCGAGATGTTGCTGAAGCTGCGAGTCGTGTCCCCCCACCCGCCATCGCGATTCTGTTGACCCGCCAACCACTCGACCCCCCTGGCAATCAAGGCGTTCAGAATTTCTCCCCCCCTGAGCAAGGGGTGGGTCGCGCTGCGCGCTGACTGCGGATGAATCTTAGAAGGGCGAGCGGCAAGCACGTTCGGCGCTACCGGCGGACTGACGTCCCGCGCTCGCCGGACCATTTCGAGGGCCATCACGGCGGTGGCGGTCGACAAAGCCGAAGTGGAGAGCTCGCCCTCCCAATGCCCGCGCGCATTGCGTTCTGCGAGCAGGCTTTCGCGCACCTGCCGATAACAACGAACGAGGCGTTCGCGATCAACAGCCACGGGAATCATCCGATCTGCCAAAGAAAACCGGGAGGGCGAAACTCCACACGAGCGGCGACTTGCGCCGACCACTCGTGCGGAATTTCGCCCTCCCGGAAAACTGCTTTCCTTCCCGGATCAAACCGCAGCCACCAGCGGACTGACGTCAATCGGCCGGACATTGTGTGCTTTGCGCCGACCTGGCTGTTCCGACCACCGCCCCTTTCGAGCCGGCCCATCGAACGCCCCGCCGCCGCGATCTGTCGTAACGGGAACGCGGCCCTTACTTCACCATGTCTTTGAGGGCCTTGAGCGGCAGCACGCGCACCTTCTTGGACGCCGGCTTGGCGGGAAGATCGCGAAGCTGACCGAGGACCATCACGCCCTTGCGTGCCGGTTGCGCGGGCTTATTCACGACCTTGATCTTCACCAGGCCGGGCAGCGCGATCACCCCCGGGCCCTTCTTGCCGATGTTCTTGGCGACCAGCCCGGAAACCGCGTCGAGCACGGCGACGACTTGCTTCTTGCTGAGCTGGGTCGAGTCGGACAACGACTTGAGAATTTCCGACTTGCTGATTGACTTGGGCTTCACTGCGGCCATCTTCACCTCCTGAAACTGGGACCAATCGTACTGTTACTGGGGACAACGACTTGAGAGAACCCGTGTATTTTTCGCCCGGATTGCGAGCGCCTGTGGTGGTAGTTAACTCGTGAGTCGCCGAATTGTCAATGACCTGACCGCGGTTTTTCCCGAGAAATTTCAGGTTTTTCCTTGACGTTTCGCACCCGACAGACGATGCTGAGAAGCGGAACTGAAGTTCTCGAACTGTGGGCGGTTTGGGTGGCTTCCTCAAGGAACCTGTCATGAGAATCGCTTCGTTTCGGTCGTTCCGGCAGGCGACGCGCCGGGGTTGTGTCGCGGCAGTTGTTCTCGCGTGTTGTTTCGTCGGGCAGAGCCCCGGCAATCTTGGTGCCGCTGATCGTGCGGCGCCCGAAAAGCCGGCAATCAAATCCGCCAAAAAATCCGCAGTCGCCGGGCTCGATCAATCGCTCCTCGCGGCGCGGTTGGCGGCCGGGGAATTCGGTCCGGCTCTCGACGACGCCGGCAGCATCGCCGACCCAGGCCAGCGCACTGCGTATCTCCAACAGATCGTGAGCGCCGAGCGCGGCGCAGGCGAGCTTCAAGCCGCTGAAATGGCCGCCACCCGCATTCCCATGCGGGAAGAACGGTCTCGCTCTCGCGGCGAAGTCGTTCGCGATCGCGGCCTGCAGGGGGGAGGCGTTCAGGCCGACTTCACCTCGCTCATGAATCTGATTTCCACGACCGTTCAACCCGATACCTGGGAAGAGTTGAGCGGCCCCGGGTCGATGATGCCGTACCGCACGGGGGTGTATGTCGATCCGCACGGATTGATGCGCACGCTGGCGAAAGAAGAGGATACGGGAGCCCTCGAATCGCTTGGCCGCCGGGCCCGCGAGGCCGACCTCAACTCCGACATGGCCCGCCCCAGCAGCCTGCGGCTGGTTTCGCTCAAGCGGCTGGAACGTGCCGTGGCTGAACGGCTCGACTCGGGTCGCCCCATCCTCGAGACGATGCAGCACTTGGCCGGCCTGACGCAGATTCGTTATGTCTTCGTCTATCCGGACGATCATGAAATCGTGATCGCCGGTCCTGCGGAAGGCTGGAAGTACCAGGACTCGGGCCGCTCGGTCGGCCGCGAATCGGCTCGCCCTTCGCTCAATCTCGACGATTTCGTCGTCGTCTGCCGGACGTTTGCGCCCGGCGGCAACGGTGAGTTCGGCTGCTCGATCAACACCCGCGACGAAAACCTGAAAGCGGTCAAAGAGTTCGTTGAACAGTCGAACAAGTCGCCTCTCGCGCCAGGCAAGGCGGCACGCGATAAATGGCTCGGCGAGTTGCAGCGGCGGCTGGGTCAGCAAGACGTGGTGATCATCGGTGTGCCCGCCAACACGCGCGTCGCCCAGATCGTCGCCGAGGCCGATTATCGGATGAAATTGATCGGCGTCGAGAAGCTCGACGGCGGCAAAGAGATCCCCAGTTACTTCGCTTTGCTGAAGGCAGCCGGCCAGGTGAAGGGGGCACCGCTGGAAGCGCTGCGGTGGTGGCTGACGATGAAGTACGGCGCGATCGTCCACAATCCCGATCGCAGCTTTTTCGAGATCCAGGATTCTTCGGTGCTGGTGCAGTCTGAAAACCAGTTCGTGAATTCGCGCGGCCAGCACGTGCCGACCGGCGTTTCGGAATCGGTCAACCAGTTGTTCGCGCAGAATTTCACTCAGCACTACGCCAAATTGGCCCGCCGTGAGCCGGTGTTTGCCGACTTGCGAAACCTCTTCGATATGGCGCTTGTCGCCGCCCTGTGCCGGCAAGAAAGCCTGCATGAACGCTCGGGTTGGGATTTGGGCGTGTTCGGCCCCGAAGGGGCCTATCGGCCGGCCGTGGTTCCGTCTCCCGCGGTCATCGAATCGGTCCTAAACCACAAAGTCTATAACGGCACCAATCTCGTGGTGCAGGTTGCCGGTGGAGTGGAAGCGAACTTGCTGGCCGTCGCCCGCGACCCGAGACTGGCGAAAGAAGACGCCGGCTTGAACCAGGTGGGCGGCCGCGCCAAGCTCCCCAAGCTGCCCGCCGGCCGCTGGTGGTGGGATGCAAGAGAGTAAATGAAAGCGGCACGTCTCGACGCGCCGGCCCCGAAGTCGGGGCCGGCGAAATAGTTCTTTGCCGACGGAACACTCTCGGCTGCAGGCACTGCATCGAGATCAAACGAGCGAAAAAAAACGGGGCACCTTGGATGAAGGTGCCCCGTAGGGTTGTTTTCGTGATGCTTGGCTAATGCCCGATTACTCGTCGGGCGACAGGGTGTCGAGGACCGATTTGCGGGGGCTTTCGCCGGAACCGGGCGCCGGTTCCTGAAGCATGGCGGCGCGGGCGGCGCGAACGCGGTCGCGTTCGTGCTGCTGTTCGAGGGCGGCTTCGGGGCGGACGCGAACTTCCGAATCCTGGTGCGTCTTGAACCCGGTTCCGGCCGGAATCAGGTGGCCGAGAATCACATTCTCTTTCAGCCCGACGAGCAAGTCGATCTTGCCAGCCAGGGCCGCTTCGGTGAGGACCTTCGTCGTCTCCTGGAAGCTGGCGGCCGAGATGAAGCTTTCGCTCTGCACGGCGGCCTTGGTAATCCCCAGTAGCTGTGGGCTGGCGCCGGCCGCCTTGGGCCTGACGTGCTTGGCCGGTTTTCCGCCGGCCGCTTCCACCTGGGCATTCACGTCTTCGAGCGTTGCCATCGGGACGACGTCGTCGATATGGAACTCGGTGTCGCCGGTCTTCTCGATCTTGACGCACTTGAGCAAAGCATCGTTGATCTTACGCAATTCGAACTTGTCGACCACGATACCCGGGAGCAGAGTGGTGTCGCCGACTTTGTCGACGCGCACCTTCCGCAACATTTGGGCGATGATGATCTCGATGTGCTTGTCGTCGATTTCGACGCGCTGCGACCGGTACACGTTCTGAATTTCACGCAACAGGTATTGCTGCACGGCCTCTTCGCCGCTGACGCGCAGAATGTCGTGCGGCACCAGGGGGCCGTCGACGAGCGCGTCACCCGCTTTGACGAGGTCTTTCCCGTGCACGCGCAAGTGCTTCCCGTGCGGAATGATGTATTCTTTCTCGGTGCCGTCCGGGGCCCGCACGATGATGACGCGTTTGCCGCGCTTCTTTTCGGCCATCAGGTCGATTTCGCCGTCGACCTCGGCGATAATGGCCGGGTCTTTAGGACGGCGGGCTTCGAACAGCTCGGTGACGCGCGGGAGACCGCTGGTGATGTCCTGCGTACCACCCAGGTCACGGGGCGTTTTGGCGATCACGGTGCCGGCGGAAATCATCCCACCGTCGGCCACTTCGACGATGGCCTTTTCAGGCAGGAAGTAGAAGTCGAGGATCTTGCCCGAGGCGTCTTCGAGCATGATCTGGGGGTGCAGGTCTCCCTTGTGCTCGATGATCATCGTGCGCGACGTGCCGCTCGTGTCGATTTCGGTGCGGATCGACTCGCCTTCCACGAAGTCTTCGTAACGAACCTTGCCGCCGACTTCCGCCAGCAGCGGCACCGACAGCGGGTCCCACTGGCAGATGACCTGCCCCACCTTGATTTCGTCGTTCTCGTTGACCAGCAGCACGGCCCCGTTGGGGATCGTGTATTTTTCGAGTTCGCGCTCTTTCTGGTCGACGATGATGACCTCGCCGTTCCGGGCGAGCACCACGTTCTGCCCCTGCGAGTTGAGCACGCAACGAATGCGCGCCAATCGCACGAGCCCCGCCCGCTTGGTCTTGATTTCGTTTTCTTCGACGTCGTGGGCGGCCGTACCGCCCCCGTGGAACGTACGCATCGTCAACTGCGTGCCCGGCTCGCCGATGCTCTGGGCGGCGATGATTCCCACGGCCATGCCGTCTTCGACCAAGGCCCCGGTCGACAAGTCCATCCCGTAGCACAGCCGGCACATGCCGAGCGAAGCCTCGCAAGTCATGGGGCTGCGGACCTGGATCTTTTCAAGGCCGAGTTTTTCGATCCGGCGGGCCACTTCGACGGTAATCAGCTCTCCATCGCGGACAATGACGTCGTCAGTGATGGGGTTGACGATGTTGGTGCGGCTGACGCGTCCGCGGATGGCGTCGGCCAGGCTGATTTCGACTTTTTCGCCGCGGTACACCACGCCGCGGGTGATCCCCTGCGTGGTGCCGCAGTCGTAGGTCGTGATGACCATGTTCTGGGCGATGTCGGCGAGTTTGCGGGTGAGGTAACCCGAGTCGGCCGTCTTGAGGGCCGTGTCGGCCAGCCCCTTGCGGGCCCCGTGCGTCGAACTGAAGTATTCCAGCACCGACAACCCTTCACGGAAATTCGCCTTGATGGGCGTTTCGATGATTTCGCCGTTCGGCTTGGCCATCAAACCGCGCATACCGGCGAGCTGGCGAATCTGTTCGACGCCACCGCGGGCACCGGAATTCGCCATCAGGAACACCGGGTTCACATACGCCCCCTCGTCGCGGACGTCGTGCTCCAGCTCGTGCATCATGGCGACGGTGATCTGCTCGCGGACGTGCGTCCACGTTTCGAGTACCTGATAGTAACGTTCGCGATCGGTGATGATCCCGCGCTCGAACAGCCGCTGCTTTTGCAAAACGGCCGCCTCGGCAGTCCCAATGACCTTCTCTTTGTTCGGAGGCGTCTTGAGATCGCTGGCGCCGAACGACAGGCCGCTACGAGTCGAAAACTGGAACCCGATTTCCTTCATGCGATCGAGCAAGGCGATCGTTTCGCGGCGGCCCAGCTCGAGGTAACAGTCGGAAATCACGTTGGCCAAGTCCTTGTTGCGCATGGTCAGGTTGTAGAACGACATGCTCGCGGGGAGGATGTCGTTGAAGATCACGCGGCCAACCGTCGTCGCCAGCAGCTTGCCGGAGATATGTGTGTCGGCCCCTTCCCCCTTGACGCGCTTGTCGCGCGGCAACCGCAGCTTGATGCGGGTATGCGTGGTGATCTTGCCCTGGGAATAAGCCAGATGCAGTTCGCCGATGTTGGCCAGAATCATGCCGTCGCCGGGGCGACCGGGCTTCGACAAAGTCACGTAGTAGCAACCCATGACGATGTCTTGCGAGGGGCTGATGATGGGCGCGCCGTTGGCCGGGCTGAAGATGTTATTCGTCGACATCATCAGCGTATGGGCCTCGACCTGGGCCTCGATGGAAAGAGGCAGGTGGACGGCCATCTGGTCGCCGTCGAAGTCGGCGTTGAAGCCTTTGCAGACCAGCGGGTGAATCTTGATGGCGTTGCCTTCGATGAGCACCGGCTCGAAGGCCTGAATGCCCATACGGTGCAGCGTGGGGGCCCGGTTGAGCAGCACCGGGTGATTGCGGATCACCTCTTCGAGAATGTCCCACACTTCGTCATCTTTGCGCTCGAGCATGCGCTTGGCGCTTTTGATCGTGTCGGCATGTCCCAGCTCTTTGAGCCGGCGGATGATGAACGGCTGGTACAGCTCGAGGGCGATCTTCTTGGGGAGCCCGCACTGGTGCAGCTTGAGCTCGGGGCCGACGACGATCACCGAACGGGCCGAGTAATCGACGCGCTTACCGAGCAGGTTTTCGCGGAACCGCCCTTGTTTGCCCTTGATCATGTCGGTGAGCGACTTGAGGGGGCGGTTGGAAGAACCAAGCACCGGCCGCTTGCAGCGGTTGTTGTCGAACAGCGCATCCACCGATTGCTGCAGCATGCGCTTCTCGTTGCGCACGATCACTTCGGGCGCGTTGAGATCAACCAGCTTCTTGAGACGGTTATTGCGGTTGATGATGCGGCGGTACAGGTCGTTCAGGTCGCTCGTGGCGAAATTACCCGAATCGAGCAGCACCAGCGGGCGCAGATCGGGGGGAATGACGGGAATCACGTCCAGCACCATCCACTCGGGACGGTTGTCGCTGTCGCGCAACGCTTCAATGATCTTGAGCCGCTTGATCAGCTCCTTGGTTTTCTGCTGGCTGTTGGTGACCTTCAGCTCTTCGCGCAACTTGTGCGACTGCTCGACGAGGTTCAGCTTGGCGAGCAGCTTCTTGACCGCCTCGGCCCCCATCTCGACTTCGAACGAACCTTCGCCGTACTTCTGGCGGGCCTGCCGGGCTTCATCTTCGGTGAGCAATTGATTGGCACGGAGCGGCGTGTCGCCCGGATCGATGACGACGTAGTCCTGGAAGTAAATCACCTTTTCCAGGCTGGAGGTCTTCATGTTCAGGAGCGCGCCGAGCCGGCTGGGCATCGACTTGAAGAACCAGATGTGCACGACCGGCGCCGCCAGCTCGATGTGGCCCATGCGCTTGCGGCGCACGCGGCTGTGCGTGACTTTCACGCCGCAACGGTCGCAGATCATCCCCTTGTACTTCATCCCGCGATACTTCCCGCAGGCGCATTCCCAGTCCTTCTCGGGGCCGAAGATACGTTCGCAGAACAGTCCGTCGCGCTCGGGGCGGTAGGTGCGGTAGTTGATCGTTTCGGGCTTTTTGACTTCACCGAACGACCAGCTGCGGATGTCGTGCGGGCTGGCGAGGCCGATCTTGATGGCGCCGTAGTCGTTAACGCGGTCGTAGGCGGTTTCAGCAGTGCTCACGTATTGAACTCCTGGTTCGGTTGTGGGGGAAAGGGGGCCAAACCGATCTTAAACGCGTTTCTTTTCCAGTTGCAGATTGAGGGCCAGCCCGCGGATTTCATTGTTGAGCACGTCGAAGCTGGCAGGCGTGCCGGCCTCCAGCGTGTTCTCGCCCTTGACCATGGACTCGTAAATCTTAGTGCGGCCCTCGACGTCGTCGCTCTTGACTGTCAGCAGTTCCTGCAGAATGTACGCCGCCCCGTAGGCTTCCAGCGCCCAGACTTCCATTTCCCCGAAGCGCTGGCCGCCAAAGCGGGCCTTGCCCCCCAGAGGTTGCTGGGTGATCAGCGAGTACGGTCCCGTGGCACGGGCATGCACCTTGTCGTCGACCAGGTGGTGCAGCTTGAGCATGTAGATCATACCCACCGTCACGCGCTGCTCGAACGCCTCACCCGTGCGACCGTCGTGCAGAACCGTCTTGCCGTCGATCGGCAGACCTGCCTCTTTAAGGACGGCATGGATTTCTTCTTCGGCAGCGCCGTCGAACACCGGGCACACGGCCTGGTAACCCAGTTTCGTCACCGCCCAGCCCAGGTGGGTCTCGAGAATCTGGCCGACGTTCATACGACTGGGAACGCCCAGCGGATTGAGGATGATGTCGACCGACGTGCCGTCTTCGAGAAACGGCATGTCTTCGATCGGCAAGACCTTCGAAATCACACCCTTGTTGCCGTGGCGGCCGGCCATCTTGTCGCCCACCGAAATGACGCGCTTCGAGGCGACGTATACCTTGACCATCTGCAACACGCCGCTGGGGAGCTCGTCGCCGCGCTTCATCGTGTTCACGATGCGGTCGCGATTGTCGATCGCCAGCTCGACGGTCGACCAGTGATTCTTGATGACCTCCAGGCAATCGGCCCGCTTCTGTGGCGAGCGGATGTCGAGCTTGTCGAAGTGATCTTTGAAGTTCTGGGCATAAGCCGAAACGATCTTGTCTTCGGCGTCGCGCAGCACATGGCCTTCGTCGTCCTGCAGTTTGCGATCGAGCGTCTTTTCGAGCTCATGCAGGAACTTGCGGAACGCTTCGGAGATCTGCTTGTTGCCTTCGTCTTCCTTGGTTTTCAGCTCGGCTTCGAACTTGCGTCGTTCCCCTTCGGTGAGGCTCATCCGTCGCGAGAACTTTTGCGTATCGATGACGATCCCTTCGACGCCTGACGGAACTTCCAGCGATTCGTTCTTCACGTCTTCGCCGGCACGCCCGAAAATGGCATGCAGCAGTTTTTCTTCGGGAGTCAACTCGGCCTTGGCTTTGGGCGAGACCTTGCCGACGAGGATGTCGCCCGGAGCGACGCGCGTGCCGACCTGCACGATGCCGTCTTCACCCAGGTGCCGCAGGGCCTTCTCGCTGACGTTGGGAATGTCACGAGTGAACTCTTCGCGGCCGAGCTTGGTCTCGCGGATTTCGACGTCGAACTCGTCGATGTGGATCGACGTGTAGACGTCTTCCTTCACGAGCCGTTCCGAGAGGATGATCGCGTCTTCGAAGTTGTACCCTTCCCACGACATAAAGGCGACGACAACATTGCGCCCCAGCGACAGTTCGCCGTCGCGCGTGGCGGCGCTGTCGCACATCACCTGCCCCTTCTTGACGCGCTGCCCCATTTTGACGATCGGCCGCTGATTCATGCACGTCCGCTCGTTGAGGCCGGTGAACTTCTGCAGCGGGTAGATCTTGCCGTCGATTTCGATCCGCGTGGCATCGACGAAGTTAATCGTCCCGGCTTTTTCCGCTTTGACGAGCATGCCCGAGTTTTCGGCGACGGCCCGTTCCAGCCCTGTGCCGACGACGGGGGGTTCGGTAATGAGCAGCGGCACGGCCTGCCGTTGCATGTTCGAGCCCATCAAGGCGCGGTTGGCATCGTCATGTTCGAGGAACGGGATCAGCCCGGCCGAAACTCCCACCATCTGACACGGGGCCACGTCCATGAACTCGACCTGCTTGGCGTCGACGTGCACGAAGTCGCCGCGATAGCGCACCAGCACGCGATCATCGCGCAGCTTGGCCGACGCGATCGGCGTATCGGCAGGCGCCAGAAACGCGTTCGATTCTTCGTCGGCACGCAGCCAGCGGACTTCTTCGGTCACTTTTCCGTTCTTGATGATGCGGTACGGCGTAATCAAAAAGCCATAATCGTCGACCTTGGCGAACATGCTCAAGCTGGAAATCAGGCCGATATTCGTCCCTTCAGGCGTTTCGATGGGGCAGATGCGGCCGTAGTGCGAAATGTGCACGTCGCGAACTTCGAAGCCGGCACGCTTGCGATTGAGCCCGCCAGGGCCCAGGGCACTGAGCCGCCGCTCGTGGGTGAGCGTCGACAGGGGATTCGTCTGGTCGACGACCTGCGACAACTCGCCGCGGCCGAAGAAGTATTCGATCGCCGCCGATACGCTCTTGGGATTGACCAGCGTGCGGGGCGACATCTCCTGCACGTCTTTCAGGCTCATTCGTTCCTGCACCGTGCGGCGCAGCTTGAGGAAGCCCTTGCGAATTTCGTCGGAAGCCAATTCGTCGATCGTGCGCAACCGGCGATTTCCCAGGTTGTCGATGTCGTCGACGCTCACCGAAGGATCGGCGCTGCGCAGCTTCAGCACGTACCGGATCGCGTTGATGAAGTCCTCGGAACGGAGGGTCATCACGTCGTCGGGCACGTCCTGATTGAACTTGCGATTGATGCGGAACCGGCCGACGCGTCCCAGACGATAACGATTGACGTCGAAGAATTTCTCGTGGAACAGCTCGATCGCCTTTTCAAGCTGCGGCGGATTGCCGGGACGCAGCCGCTGATAGATCTTCAACAGCGCTTCCTGATGGCTCGACGTCGTGTCTTCCTGAATGCTGTTGAGGATCAGCGGATCGGTGATGGCCTCGATAATCTCGACGATCTTCACCGGCGAATCGGCGATTTCCTGCGCCTGCTCCGGGGAGATCATGTGTCCGGCTTCGACGATGATCTCGCCCGAACGATCGCTCTTGACGGGGTAGATCACGTCGTCGGCGGCATACTTACCCGACAGCTTCTTGACCAGGTCGGATTCGCTGGTCTTCAGGACCTTCGTGGGATGGAAGCAGCGAATGACGGCGGCGTCGGTCGAGTGCTCCTGGCTCATGGCCCGCAGCAGAGTGACGGCCGAAAATTTGCCGCTCTGGTCGATCCGCACCCCCAAAGTTTCGCGCTTGCCGATATTCAGCTCGATCCAACTGCCGCGTTCGGGGATGATGCGGCACGAAAATGTTTTTCGTTCGCCGGGCTCCGAGCTGGAGACGAAGTCGACGCCGGGCGAGCGGTGCAACTGGCTGACGACGACGCGTTCGGCGCCGTTGATGATGAATTCACCGCCCCCGAGCATGATCGGCATGTCGCCCAAGTACACTTCTTCTTCGACCGCCTGCTCCTTGACGAGGCGCAGCCAGATGCGGAAGGGACGGCCGTAGGTGAGCCGCAATTGCCGGCACTCGACCGGCGTGTATCGCGGCTTGCCCAGCTCGTACTTGACGAAATCGAGCATGTGCTGGCCGTCGTAGCTCTTGATCGGAAAGATCTCGCGCAGGATCTCTTCGAGGCCGTGGGGCTTGCGGTGCTTGGGATCGGCATCGAGCTGCAGGAACCGGGCGTACGATTCAGTCTGGATCTGCGTCAGGTCCGACAGCGCAAACTCACCCGAGAGTTGGCCGAAGTTGCGGACCTTGTCGAATTTCAGGCTGTGTACGGCAGGTGTCGCCATAATCTGCTCTCTGTAGAAAACGAACCGAAACTAGAACTGCGAAAGACCGTAACGGCCGCGGCACGAAAACGGCGCGAAGGAAAACGGCGCAAAGCCCGGCCGGCCCTCTTCGCGGCCCGCCACCGCGCAGTGCCAAGAGAGCCGAGCAACCTGCGGAAGCGCGCGCCATCGCAGGCGCAGGCGCACGCCGAGCGCCAACGTCACTCGCGCGAACAGACACACGCCAGATGAGCTCATCCGATCCGTCATCTCAGACTGCGGGAAATTCTCAGACTGTGGGAGGAGGACCAAGAGAGATTGCGTCGAGAGCGATCACACCTTCGACGCGGGCAACCGGAACGCCCCGGTTACTTGATCTCGACTTTGGCGCCAGCTCCTTCGAGCTCTGCCTTGAGCTTATCGGCGTCCGCCTTGGCAATTCCTGTCTTGACGGGCTTGGGGGCCGCTTCGACCAGGTCTTTGGCTTCCTTGAGCCCCAGCCCTGTCGCTGCGCGAACCACCTTGATGACGCCGATCTTGTTCTCGCCGAACGCCGTCAGGACCACGCTGAACTCAGTCTGAACTTCCGCCGGGCCGGCAGCCGCCGCGGCAGGACCGGCGGCCATCATCACGCCGCCGCCAGCCGGCTTGATTCCGTGGACGTTTTCGAGGTAGTCGGCCAGCGCCTTCGCCTGGAGTAGCGTCAACGAGACGATTTTATCTCCCAGGGTCTTGGTGGCGTCGTCGAAATTGGTGGTTGCCTCTGCGGTGGACATGGAATCAATCTCCCTGCTTACGTTAGGTCTAAAAAAAGCAAACGGTGTGCGCTGGTTGAAAACAACGAAAAACGACTACGAAGCGGTGGCTGGTGCTGCCTCCGGTTCTTGTTCCGACGGTTCCTTTTCCGCGATGGACTTGATCTGCCCCACAATCGTGCCGCCGCTGCCGAGCAGTGCGCCGGCCAGCTTCGCCCCTGGCGAGAGCATGAGCGTCACGACTTTGCCCAGCAATTCTTCGCGCGATGGGCTCTTACTCAGGGCGACGACCTGGGACTTGTCGATCGAATTCCCTTCGACGACTCCACCCTTGATCTGCAGCGCCTCGACGTCCTTGGCCCATTTCGTGATCTCTTTCGAGAGAGCGACGATATCGGGACCGCCGAAGACCAGAGTCGAAGGCCCGGCCAGATACGGATCGAGCCCTGCCAGGCCCAGCTCGCTCAGAACCTTGCGGGCCAGCGAGTTCTTGATCCACAACATGCGGATATTGTTCTTCCGCAACTTGTTGCGCATCGTGTTGGCCGTCACGCCGTCCAGCTTCGAATTGTCCACGACCAGAATGTCGCGGTGCTCCCCGAGCCGCTCTCGCAGAGCGACCGTCAGCATATCTTTGATTCTTTTGCTCATGACTTGAACATCCTATCCGGCGATCGGGCCTGTCCCGCAATCGGTCTGGTGCGGCAATCGGGTCTAAGCGGCAACCGTGATGCCGGGAGACATCGTCGCCGAGACCGTGATACTGCGAACATAAACCCCCTTCGACGAGGCGGGCTTCAACGTGTTGATGAACTTGAGCAGCGCCTCGATGTTCTCGGCGAGCTGCGCCGCATCGAACGACAGCTTGCCGGCGACGCAATGCACGATCCCGGCTGCATCGGCGCGAAACTCCACCTTGCCCGCCTTGTATTCGCGAACGGCGTTCGTGACGTCGGTCGTCACGGTGCCGGCGCGTGGCGAAGGCATCAATCCGCGAGGACCGAGCACGCGCCCCAGGGGACCAACCACCCCCATCATGTCGGGCGTGGCGATCGCGACGTCGAAATCCGTCCAGCCCCCTTTGACTTTATCGGCGAGCTCGGCCCCACCCACGAAATCGGCCCCGGCTTTTTGCGCGACGGCGGCGTTATCTCCCTGGGCGAAGACGAGTACGCGCTTCGATTTTCCGATGCCGTGCGGAAGCACGATCGAACCGCGCACGACCTGGTCGGCCTGCTTGGTGTCGACCCCCAGCCGCACCGCGACTTCGACCGTCTGATCGAATTTGCAGGGCTTGATGCCCTTCGGGAGCGACGGCTCGAGCGACTTGAGCTTGGCCACCGCCGCGCGCAAATCGAGCGAACCCAGGTTGACGACCTGCTCCGACAGAAACTTGAATCTTTTGGACTGTCGCGCCATGCTGCTCTTTCTGCTTCTCGCTTCGGAAACCCATCTCAACCGTTTCGACTCTTCCACCTCTTCGACTCAGTCGATGACCTCGATCCCCATGCTGCGAGCCGTGCCGGCGATCACGCGGGCGGCCATCTCGAGCGATGAGGAATTCATATCGTTGAACTTCACCTTGGCGATGTCAAGGAGTTGCGCCTTGGTCACTTTTCCGACCTTGTCCAGCTTGGGATTGGCCGCGCCTTTGGCGACCTGCGCCGCCTGCTTGAGCAAGACGGCGGCAGGCGGGCTCTTCGTGATGAACTCGAACGAACGATCGCTGTAGATCGTGACGACGACGGGGATCGTCGTCCCCTTCATCTCTTTGGTGCGTTCGTTGAACTGCATCACGAACTGACCGATGTTCACCCCGTGCGGACCGAGCGCGGTTCCGACCGGAGGCGCCGGAGTCGCCTGCCCCCCCGTCACCTGAATCTTGACTTGTGCCGTAACCTGCTTTGCCATCGTTCCCGCCCGATCGACTTACCGTAATGAATTCAAATTCCCAACTTCGGCCACAACACGGCCCGCCCAAGCCGGGGCCACGCACCACCTAGACCGACTCGATCTGCCAATACTCCAGCTCGGCAGGCGTCGAACGGCCGAAAATTTCGATCAACACGCTCACCCGCCCGCTCGCCTCGTCGACGGTGTCGACCGTCCCCTCGAAACTCTCGAACGCCCCTTCCTTGATCTTCACGCGATCACCGGGAGCGAAGTCGATCTTGATCTTCGGTTGGGTGACGTCTTCCTTGGCGGTCTCTTGCCCGAGCATGCGCTGAATTTCGTGCTCCTGCATGGGAATCGGCTTGCCGGCCGCGCCGGTGAAGTCCCCCACCCCCGAAGTTTCCCGCACGAGAAACCAGCTCTCATCATTCAGGATCATTTTGACCATGATGTAGCCGGGATACAGCTTCCGCTCGGTGACTCGCTTTTTGCCTCCCTTGGTTTCCGCGACCTTTTCGGTCGGAATGATGATCTCACCAAAATACCGTTCCAACCCTTCGCGGCGCACCCGCCGCAGAATGTTGTCGCGGATCGACTTCTCGCGATTGCTCTGCACCTTGAGCACGTACCACAGCAACTGTTCTTCACTGTTCTGAGGGCCGTCCTGCGGAGCACCGGCGCCGGCATCTGAATTCATCGCGGCAGTTCCTGCCATAAGATCACTCGCGTCACTCACGTCACGCGGCCTTCGGCAAAACGCCGATGGCCTGGAAAAAAGTCTGCCAGATGAAATCGTAAGCGAACAGCACAACCCCCAGAAACGCCATCGTACTCAAGACGACAATCGTGGCCCGATACAACTCTTGCTTGGGCGCCCACGAAACCTTGCCCATTTCCGCCTCGACCGAAATCAAGAATTCAGCAAACTTCGAATAGTTGACCAGCCGAAAAACAATCCAGCCTCCGATGGCCACGATCGCAATCGGAAGGCCGCTCTGCACTCCCTTGGAGAATCCCTGGAGCGGCCCCACCGACAGGATGTAAGCGCCGGAGATCACCATGACGCCCAGCGCCGCCGCCGTCAACTGCCTGGCCAACCGCCCTTGACTCGGCTTGTACAGGCCGATTGCCGTCAATTCGTTCCAAAAAGTCCCCGTTTCCTGTTTGGCCATCTCGCGAAATTCCGTTTTGAAACGACCCGGGACGCAGTCCCAAAACCATTACAGGACGCAGTCCCAAAACAAACACGGGACGCAGTCCCAAAAAATACGGGACACGGTCCCCAGAAAAAAATCCGACACAATCCTCGAAAACCACACCGACGATATTCATTATGCACGGGCGGAGGGACTCGAACCCCCAACCGTCGGATTTGGAATCCGATGCTCTGCCATTGAGCTACGCCCGTAGAGAGCACGCAAACCAAACGCAGCTGCCTCGGCCAGGAAATCCCGAAACTCTTCCAAGAGAGTCACCTTCCCAATCGACAGCACCCCGCAGCGCCTCATCCCCCGTTCTCCGACACAACTCCCCCAGTACGCCGATTTTTGGAACAAAGTCGGTACAAGGGGCCGCTCGGGCAGAACACCGACATCCCGCCGGCCAGGCGACTTGCTACTTTTTGCGCGACTCTTTGTGGATGGTATGGCGGCGCAGCTTTTTGCAGTATTTCTTCAACTCCAGCCGCTCGGTTCCCCGCGTTTCCTTGGGCGTGCGGTAGTTGCGATCCCCCGATTCGCTGCACTCCAACCAGACGTATTCCCGTACCATATCAAGACCTCGGCAGAAAAACCAGCCTCCCGGCCCGCCTCGGGGCGGGTCGGGAGCGGTGTTTGACAATTTGACCGGAACTTCTTCAGTCGGTAATTTTCGTCACGACGCCCGAACCAACCGTCTTGCCCCCTTCGCGAATGGCAAACCGGCTGCCTTCGTGCATGGCGATGGGCTGCATCAACTCGACCTCGACGGCCACGTTGTCGCCCGGCATGCACATTTCTGCGCCACCCATCAGCTTCGTGGTTCCCGTGACGTCGGTCGTGCGGAAGTAGAACTGCGGACGATACCCGCTGAAGAACGGCGTATGACGGCCACCTTCCTCTTTGCTCAGCACGTACACTTCGCCCTGGAAATTCTTGTGCGGCTTGATGGCGCCGGGCTTGGCAAGCACCTGACCGCGCTCGATGTCTTCGCGCTCGATGCCTCGCAGCAGGAGACCAACATTGTCGCCGGCCTGTCCTTCGTCGAGCGTCTTGTTGAACATTTCGACGCCGGTGCACACCGTATCACGCGTCGGTCGCAAGCCCACGACTTCGAGCTTGTCTCCCACGTGCACGATCCCCTGCTCGATACGACCCGTCGCCACCGTGCCGCGGCCCTTGATCGAGAACACGTCTTCGACGGCCATGATCATCGGCTTGTCGACGATGCGGACCGGGTCGGGAATGTACTCGTCGAGTTTTTCCAGCAGCGTCCAGATGCACTGGGCGGCTTTTTCGTCTTTGCCGCGGCCTTCGAGTGCAGCCTTGGCGTTGCCGCGAACGATGGGCACGTCGTCTCCCGGGAAGCCGTACTTGGTGAGCAGGTCGCGAACTTCCATCTCGACCAGTTCGAGCAATTCTTCGTCGTCGACCAGGTCGCATTTGTTGAGGAACACGACGAGGGCCGGCACGTCGACCTGCCGCGCCAGCAGGATGTGCTCGCGAGTCTGCGGCATCGGGCCGTCAGCCGCCGACACCACGAGAATCGCGCCGTCCATCTGGGCGGCGCCGGTGATCATGTTCTTGATATAGTCGGCGTGGCCCGGGCAGTCGATGTGGGCGTAGTGACGCTTGTTCGACTCGTACTCGACGTGACTGACCGCGATCGTCACGGTTTTGGTTTCGTCCCGCACCGTTCCGCCCTTGGCGATATCGGAATAGCTCTTGAACTTCGCCATCCCCTTGGCCTCCTGGGTGGCGAGAATGGCCGCGGTCAGCGTGGTCTTCCCGTGGTCGATGTGACCGATCGTCCCGACGTTTACGTGCGGCTTGGTTCTAGCGAAGACGTCCTTAGCCATCGTGTCTCCCTGCAATAAAAAAACGAGTGAAATTCTGCTTTCGCCGACAGAGCCGGCAGGCCCTCCATCAGGCTGATCCGTGCGTGTCACGAACTGCAATAGTGTTGTGTAAACTCTGATGACGACCGCAAAAGCTGCTGGTGGGACTTGAACCCACGACCTCGTCCTTACCAAGGACGCGCTCTACCAGCTGAGCTACAGCAGCAGCGTTTTTCACATGCCGTACCCAACCGGCCGAGCGTTGCGCACAGCCTGAGGAAGCCCAGCAGGATAATCTGCAAGTGCCGAAGTTACCAGCGTGCGACCCCCTTCAGGGCCGGATTTTCCAAAAAACATCTTCACGCAATGCCAGACGCAATCCGAGTCGCGTTTCAAGAGCGGGCGATGGGAATCGAACCCACGTGGCCAGCTTGGAAGGCTGGAACTCTACCATTGAGCTACGCCCGCAGACCTTGCCTCAATCGCTTCCTTCAACCGAACCGCACACTTCGAAAACTGCAATCGCTCCAAATTGGGGGAAGCAGGATTCGAACCTGCGAAGGCTGAGCCACCAGATTTACAGTCTGGCCCATTTGACCACTCTGGAATTCCCCCCGGTCTCACGCACCGCGCCTTTCCTTTGCGGACTTTCCGTTGCGACGATACGCAAAGCAATTTCTCGTTTGTGTCAGCAGGGGGGCACAATGACTCGCATCGGCATCGACCGTGTCCCGGGGAGCTAGCGGAGGGAATCGAACCCACAACCTCCGGTTTACAAAACCGGAGCTCTACCGTTGAGCTACGCTAGCCAGCCAGCCTCCATCCCACCGAAGTCCCTGAATATAGCAGGCTGGTGTTGTCGTGCAAGGGTAAATCGCGCGTCATCACCATCCATCGGCTTCCGTTTCTGCATACCCTTCGTCGTGAATAACGTGGGCCGTTCGCTCAGGCGGGCTGTAGGCCCTCTTTCGTTCCGCATCCGTCGCAGCAACGGCAACTTGTGGCGAACCACTGCTGTCAACCTGCAAAATCTCGACAAATCTCGAATCTGCCCGCTGCGGCCCAGCCAACTCGATGCAAGTGATTCCGATGTTTCGCATTGCGCCGCGAATCCGACATCCGCCAGGCATTTCGTAGATACGTCCATCTGGGCCGCGTCAGGCAGGTTTTGAGCTGCGTCAGGCAGGTTTTGGGACGGGTCAGGCAGGTTTTGGGACGGGTCAGGCAGGTTTTGAGACAAGTTTGCCCTCCTTATCCTGCCATCCGAGCCTTCGTCCGCTGCGAAGCAGACCAAGTACCTGCTTCCGCACGACCGCGGCTCTCCTGGAGTCCGGTCTCACGCATCCTCCCTCACTCCATGTCGTTCGCGAAGCTCCCAATTTGCGAATTTCCCACTCGCTAATTCTACGCGGAAGTGGCTCTGAATCGAGGATCGGTCTTTCGGAAATGTGCCTGACGATGCCGCCGCATTCAACAGGACACGCGATCGAGCGTTTCGGTTCTCGGTGCGCGTTAAATTCGGAAAAAACCTCAAAATCGCTACAATTTGTATTTTAACCAAAGCACGCATAATCGCTATAATCGTTGTTACCGATACCAATCAGAAATGGCTGATCGCCACGGGCTGCCACAGCCCGCGCTCGGTACTTCCGGTTAGTCGGGAGCGGTTTTTGTCTCAATGGATAACTCGTTAACCCTTTATGGATCAATATGATGCACGATTTGCGAAAATTCTGGAGTGATGAATCCGGCAGCGTCATTTCCGCCGAGCTGGTGACGATCGGCACCGTGGTGACCGTCGGTGCCGTCGTCGGCTTGCAGGAAGCCTCAAATACCGTGCACGACGAAATGCGCGACGTCGGCAAGGCGATCCGCAACCTCAATCAGAGCTATTCGTACCGCGGCTTCAGCGGCTGCTACTCGATGACAGCCGGCTCGGCCTTCATCGACACGAACTCCGGCGGCCTCCCGCGCCCGCAAGATCCAGCACCCAAGCCGGCAACTCCGAAAACCTCCGACGCCAGTCCCGCGGAGCCTGAACCCGACGTCACATTCCTGGCGGACGAATCGGAAGCCGAAGAACCCCTGGCCGAAGATAACTCTCCCCCGACACCCGCCGCCGACAAGCTGTAGGGCAGGTTTTCTAACCTGCCGGTAACCTCGTTCCCACGCTTCCGCGTGGGAACGCCCGGCCCGACGCTCCGCGTCGCGTCAGAGTGGCAGGCACGCTCCGCGTGCCGTTTTTCTTTTTATCTTTAACTCGTTCCCAAGCTCCGCTTGGGAATGCTGCTCTCGAAGCTCCGCTTCGCGCCCACCTTCCCCGCTGTCGGAGCGATCTTCAGAGATTGTCCTGTCGCAGGGTAGCGCCCGGAGTGGGCCGTGCGATACGGAGGCGATGACGTCCGCACCGAACTCGGGAAGCAGAGCTTCCGAAATGGCATTCCCAAGCGGAGCTTGGGAACGAGGTTGCAAACCTCAGAGTAGCAGGCACGCTCCGCGTGCCGACCTGTTTTTCTCGGCTCGGCGGGCACACCGCCATAGCGTGCAATTCACTCCGCCTGCTCGAACGCGACGCAGAGCGTCGCCACGCCGGTTCCCACGCAGAGCGTGGGAACCAGACGACATGATCACTTTTTCTTTTGGCCCACAGTCAAACTAGAGGGCTTGTCTTGGACGAGCAGTTTCGACTTCAGTTCGAACCCGAGATCCGTCTTGGAGTACTCGAAAGGTCCGTCCCCGAACGGATCCTTCGACACTTTCACCTTGTCCGGTCCCTCCTCGATGATGGCGATTGCCGTCTTGAACAGCTCCATTTGGGCGGTGCGCCGACGTTGACTTTTGGCAAATTTGTCGAGTGCGGGGATGATCGCGCCGAAAAATCTGTTGGCGGCTGACCACTTTTTGGCGAATGCGGCGTACTGCTCGTCAAACTTCTTCCAGGGCAGGCTCGCCATTTGCGCCAGCTCATCGAACGCGGGGAGCAGTTCTTGCAGCAGCTTGATCGATTCGTCCAACGTCTTGGTCGGTTCAACAGAGTTTTGCTCGCTGCCAGCAGTCTCTCCAAAAAGTTCTTTCCAGACGTCGACCCACGAGCCCGGCTTGCGAACTTCGGCCTGCTGGAGTTCGTGGATCAACCAGATCGCGGAAATCTGCTTCTCCTGCATGACCAGGCCGGCCAGCGTCGGCGTCGCGGGCGGCGTATCGAACAGGTCGGACACCGCCGGGGACAGAATCATTCTCAATTTCGGCAGGTAGGGGGCCGCCGCATCGATCGCTGTTCGCTCGATGTTATATGCCACCAACTGCTGGATCATCATCGGTTCCAGTTCCAGATGGCGTGCGAATCGCAACAGGTCGCCGACATCCTCGGCCCCCGCCTGCCAGTGACCCTCCTCGAACTCGTGCCGCGCGTGCAGAGCGACCAGGGCCGCCAGCGTCCGCGATTTGACGAGGTGCGGCATCAGCAATCGGATGCCTTGCGAGTAATCCAGGCTCCAATCGCAGCCTTCGATCCTGGCTGCTTGATGCAGGTACTCACGGCTGTTCCGCGACCGGTCGATCAGCGAGAGTGCCGTAGCATCGAAGGGAACCTTGTTCCAATCGGAAAGCAGCTTTTCCTGGTGGTCATCCAGGGACGGCAACAAGGCGAATCCCGACCAGTACTTGAGGGCCGCGTTGGCGCCAAGATCGGCCTTGCCGTCGCGCGATTGGGCCGATGCCGGCGACTGCGGAAACAGAGCCGCATACAAAACGAGCACACCGAAAGTCCGAAGTCGCATCAGTTGTCTCCTAGTAAAGCGTCCAGTGAAGCATTCGAAGGCGTGAATGCGCGAAATTGCACGATTTGGGCACGGGATTCGGTTGCGAAGGCGGCCTCTCGATTGAGCAAGGCCTCCAGCTCTTCGGTCGAACGTGCCAGGGCACGTTGGTATGTCAGCAGTCTCGGTTCCCAGCAGGGCCTCGCCACCGAGGCAGCTCGCGAATCGGGAAGTGTAGACGTAACCTGCGGCACGTTCGGCGATTCGACGGCGGCGCGTTCGGAATGGACGCTCCCTCTGCCCCACCAGAACACAACGGCGACGACATAGGCCATGGCCAACGCGCCCGCCAGCAACAGCCGGCGCCGCACCGGCTGAGTTGTGCGTTGGGGCGCGGCCAGGCGCTGGGCGATTCGCCGGCGTAACTCCGGCGAGATGTCATGCGGCGAAAGCGCCGACAGTTCTGTTTCCAGTGGATCGGGTGTTTCGTTCATCGGATCGCCTCCTCCGCCAACTGCTCGCGCAGCCTGGCCAGGGCATAACGGTAACGGGACGCGGCTGTGTTCACTGAAATCTGCAAGACTTTGGCAATCTGTGGGAATGACAGACCGCCCCAGATCGTCAGCACCAGCACTTCACGCTGGCTTTCGGGCAGTTCACGCAATTTGGCATCGATCGCCGCACGGCGTTCTTCTTGCTCGGTCGAACCGGCGAACAAACTCTCAGCCTCCGGCCGAGCCACAACCACTTCTCGCCGCGACTGCCGGTCTCGGCCGCGGTGCCAATCGAGTGCGCAGTGCTTGACTGATGCGTAGAGGTACGCGATTGGTTCCGCCACCCGGTCACGCGAACGCCAGAAGCGAATAAACGCCTCCTGCACGACGTCCTCGGCATCCGCGCGATTCGGCGCCCATTGTCTCGCGAACAGCACCAGCGCGGCGCCGTGCTGATCGAGCCAAACGCTCCAGGAATCGCGTTCGCCCGCCATGTCTGGTCCTCAGTTGATAGTACACAGAGACTACAACTAAGACGCCGCCGGAAAGGCATTCTGTCTACAACGACGGAGAAATCCGCAGATTTCAGAGTCGCAGGCACGCTCCCAGTGGGAACGCCCGGACACCTGCCCCGCGCCCCCCTCGTCCCTCGTTCCCACGCTCTGCGTGGGAACGCCTGGCCCGACGCTCTGCGTCGCGTTAAAGTGGCACGCACGCTCCGCGTGCCGTCACCGTTTTCCCGGCTCGACGAGCACCCCGCTGGAGGGTGAACTGCACTCCGCCTGCTGAACGCGACGCAGAGCGTCGCCACGCGGGTTCCCACGCGGAGCGTGGGAACCAGAGCGTGGGAACCAGACAATCATTTCGCGTGATTGGCCAATGCGACCAGGTCGCCGATCGAGCGGACTTTATTCGGCGTCGCCAGATAGGCGATGCCCCGATGCACGTGCAGTCGCAACTGGCGATTCAGCGTTTCCGCAGACAGATCCTGCCCGTCTCGTGCGCAGCGCTCTCTAAGCAGCGCCAGGTACACCTCGTGCCATTCACCAGCAAACACGGCCCAGCTCATTTCGACGTTGCTGTCGGCCG
Source organism: Planctomycetaceae bacterium (assembly GCA_036501235.1). Lineage (GTDB taxonomy): Bacteria > Planctomycetota > Planctomycetia > Planctomycetales > Planctomycetaceae > JACQFH01. The sequence goes on along the minus strand of DASYAR010000729.1, from coordinate 2,800 downwards.
GAATTTCAATCGGGGTGGGCGGGGTCGGCTCGCTCAACGACAGACAGAACGCCCAGCGGCACAGAATATTCCACTGCGGAATGCCGGTCCGGGTCTTCAGCCGAATCAATTGTTCTTTGGCCTGCGAAGAGAGACGAATCTGTTTCACGCTCATGCCGAGACCTCCTCGCGTCGCTTGAGCGGCTCGTCATCCCAGAAATAGCCCTCGGTGGGGATGGTGGCTTTCGTCGCTTCGTCGTAGTTCAAATGATACGAGCGGGCGACGACTGGCCGAAGCTGGTCGAAGTACGTCCGTTCGATTTCCGTATCAGTCGACAGAATGATCACCTGATGGCTGGCGTTCGGAAAATACCTGTCGACGAGCTGATTTCGATGCTCGACGTCGAGCCGCGCCATGGGCGTGTCGATGATGGCCGGCAGCGGTCGCGCCGAAGCTCGCGACAGCCCCCACAGCACCGAGATCGCGAAAATCTGCTTCTCTCCTTCCGACAGCCGGTCTTTCGAAACCAGGTTGCCCCGATTGTCGACGAGGGTGATGGCGAATGTCTCGGGGGCGATCAGCACGCGCTCCACCAATGTTTTCTTGCGGAGCAGAAAGCGAAAGGAATCGGTCACCAGTCCGGACAGCCGGTCGATCTTGCGACTCGTCGCCAACTGCAGGAAACGCTGCATCGTGTCTTGCGTTCGTTTGAGCAGGCTGGCGACGCGCCCCTCTTCTTCGCTGCGGATCTGTTCATCAACCACTTTGCGCCGCAACCGATTGAGGACCGTTTCGATCTCGGCGAACTCACCGCGCAAAACGGCCAATTGCTTTTCGACCCGCTCCACCTGCTGATTGAGTCCGGCCAGTTCTCCAGCGGCCTCCTTCAGTTCCGCTGCGACCCCGCGGAGCGACTCTTCGTCGGGCGTAGCCGCCAGGCTGCGCTGCACCTGCTCCAGAGCCCGCCGGCTGTCGTCGAGAGCTGCCAGTTGCTCGGCCGCCGATTCACGCCGCTCGGGTAGCCCGCGCGACAGCAGGTGATCCAAAACCTCGCGGCCGCCGTCCGAAAGGCGATGCCGATTCGCCGCGACCGCCCCGCCGGCCCGCTCGGCCCGATCCGCTTCGAGGAAACTGGCGACGCGCTCCATCGCCGCCGCTTTGATCTTCTCATGTCTCAGCAGGTCCAGCACGACCTCGTCGCGCGCTGCGAGCAGCCGACCCACAAATTCCTGCTCACGGCTGGCCTTCTCACCTTGGGCCTGCCTGGAAACGGCTTTCAGCAGATCGGTGACGAGCGTCAGCGGCAAATCGCCCGCCGACAGCGCCACGAGCCGTTCTTCGCCGTCGCGCACCTGAAACTCCAGTTCGCCGCGGCGGCGCTGCTGCTCTTCGCGCTGCATCCACAGCTTGCCCCCCACCTTGGCAAATTGTTCCTCGACGCTGTGCAGGCGTCGCACCGCGAGTTGGCGAGGGTTCTCGATCGCCCCTTTTTCCTGGTGCTCCGCTTCAATCTCCGCCCGTTTGGCCGCCAGCTCTCCTGCGAGCCGTTCTGTTTCCTCCAGGTCGGGCGACTTGCGGCTGCGCCTGGCGAGCCGGCCCTCGAGCGATGCGGCGTCGGCAATCAGCCGCTCGGCCAGGTCCAGGCCCAGCAGCGATTTGATCGCCACACCCAGCGCCTCGGAGCTCGTTTCGTCTTCAGCCAGGAACCGGATTTTCTCGGCGTCGAAAAAGCAAAGCTGGGCAATGCCGAACGGAATCAGCTCTTCGACGACCTGATTCCAGTTGTCCGACAGCCAGCCGTCGGGTTCGCCATCTTTGCAGACCTCCACCCGCTCGCGCCACTTATCGCTGGCCGCCGACCACGATCGGGTGACTTCGTACAGATGCTCTTCCCCTTCCGCGGCGAACCGGAACGCGAGCTGGATCGCCGCCCCTTCACTGGCGGAAACGCCGTGATGGACCGACGCGGCCAGAAAATCGTCGTAGGCTTTGTCTCCCCGTTTGGAACACCGCGCGCGGTTGCCGTAGAGCACGAGTTGAATGGCGTCGAGAATCGTCGTCTTGCCGCCGCCATTGATGCCGCCGAAGAGAATGACGGGGGCCGTGCGGCCGCGCCTGCTGGCGGGCGCCAGGTCGAAAACCTGCTCGCCGGCAAACACGCCAAAATTCCGCAGAGTCAGTTGCTGCAGTATCACGAGGAAATCTCAATTCCATGTGGACGAGTAAATCGAAAAGATTTCGGCCGCAGATTCACACAGATGAACACGGATACGAACGAAACAGAAAAAAACGGACGACGACAGAAGGGAACACTAATAAACGCTAATTGGCGCTAATCCGTTTCTTTTGCTGATGAGCATTTCGCTTTCCTTGGTCCTTCACTCACCCGCAAATGAATTTCTTATTAGCGTTTATTAGCGTTCCCCTTTTTTCCGTCCGTCGTCCGTCTCCCGTTCTTCTCCCTGTTCTCCGCGACCTCTGCGGTTCAACCTTTAACGTCTGTCATTTGCCTTACGCCCGTTCGTCATCCGCATGAATCTGAGTTCATCCGCGGCCCGCTTTAATTTCGTCGTTGTGCGGCGCCAGGCAGACTCGGATCCGCCTCGCCGCTATCAGCCCGTTGAAAAAGGGGACAGTCCCTCCCGGCAAAATCGATTTGTTGCGGAGAAATCACTCACTGGAAAGGGACAGTCCCAATATCGTTCGGCTCAAAAGTTGCTGTAGCCGCGCCGCTGCATGTCTCAGGAATTTATCCGCATCCGGCACGGAATTTGCGCATCGCTCGAACAGATCATAGGAATCTGTCAACCTGGCAGGGAT
>DASYAR010000728.1:0-18307 GCA_036501235.1 Planctomycetaceae bacterium | reverse complement strand
AACGAATCCTGGCGGCCCTGAACCTGGAGTTGCCGGAACGGTTGAGCTCCGACCGCCTTTTGTAGTGAAGACCCGGGGGGCGAATGTTAAAATTCAGCCGGAATTTAAACGGCGTCGCCTTTAGGTGCGCAACATAGGTTAGCGTGGCGGGGGCGAGGGAGACAAGGACGGCGTGGGTGGCCCGACCGTGTGCGCAGCATCGGTCGGATCGCGAAGCGGCAATCTTGTCGCTGAAGCGACCCGGCCGGCCTGAAGGCGCGGCCGGGCCACCCAGCCACGGTGCCGAGCGACGCCCTAAGCAAAACAGATGGATCTCTGCGGCTCCGCAGCTGAGACGCCGATGCTGGCAGCGTCGGCCACAGACGTTATGATACTGGCTTCGAATGATTGAGACGCACACCAGGGACTTCCAGATGATTCACGTTATTGCCACGATCGAACTTGTCGAAGGACAGCGGGCCGCGTTCTTGAAGGAATTTCAGGCCCTGGTGCCGCAGGTACGGGCCGAGGTGGGCTGTCTGGAATACGGACCGACAATCGATGTGGCGAGCGGCATGGCAGCACAGGGATCGCCACGCGACAACGTGGTGACGGTGGTCGAAAAATGGAGCGACCTGGCGGCGCTGCAGGCTCATTCGGTCGCCCCGCACATGGAAGCCTACCGTCCGCGGGTCAAGCACCTGGTGCGCTCGACCAAACTGCAGGTCCTCGAGCCGGTGTAGGTGCATTCCGTACCGGAAGTCCTGGCAAATTGAACATTCGCGCCTGTTCCAAAGAAAAAAGTTTTGGCTGCGACCGACGCAGTTTCCTGCGTTATTTTTGCGTTGTCCCACCAGTCGTGGCGTGTCATACTTGTGGCCCGAGTTCTGCGACGATTGCCGGTCGTCACCCGAATTTTCGCGTTCCAGGCTTGCGAAACCGATTTCGGAATTACATGATAGATGGTGTCGACCGCAGCCGGGCATGATTTTCATCCGGTCTTCCACTGCCCAAGCGGTTCACCGCCTCTCTCCCTCGGATTCCCCTGCTTCCATGTGAAGAATGCTCCCCGAAGAGTTCCGGTGATCGGTCTGGTCGGTGGCGTCGGCTCGGGTAAAAGTTACCTGGCCCGGTTGCTGCGCGAAAAGCATCCTATCCAAATCGTCGAAGGAGATCCCGCCGGCCATCAGGTCCTGACCGAGCCGGAAGTCAAGAAAAGTCTGCGAGCAGCATTTGGCGACGGCGTCTTCACGTCGGAGGGAGAAGTCGACCGCCGCCAGGTGAGTCGGTTGGTGTTCGGTTCCGCACCGGAACAGGCCGCTGCCCGCCAGCAACTCGAAAAAATCGTCCACCCCCGGATAACCGACATTTTGACCCGCCAAGTGGAACTGGCTCGAACGCGGCCCGGTGTCGAGGCCGTCATTCTCGATGCAGCGCTGATGCTGGAAATCGGATGGCGGAACTTGTGTGACAGAGTGGTGTTTATCGAGGTGCCGTTCGAACAACGTCTGAAACGCGTGAACGAGACTCGTGGCTGGAGCCGCGAGCAACTGCAATTGAGAGAGGACAGCCAGTATCCTCTGGAACGAAAATGCAGGGAGGCTGATGATGTCGTGGATAACTCGGGCGATGTGGGTGTCGCCCTGTCGCAGCTGGAAGAAATCTATTCGCGTGTCACGGGCCCCGCTCCCCGTTGAGACGCCGTGCCTTTTCGTAATTCCTGTCGTGTTCCATCAGTATTTCCCGCCAGTAACATCGTGGTAACCGGTCATTGCCGACCGAACCGTCATCCTGTCCTCGCGTCCGGCGTCTCCCGCCATCCCCGTCCTGTCTCGTGTTGCTGAAGGTTTCGTGATGAATAAACCCCTCAAGCCCCGCCCCAAAGTCGACCCCGAACCGGAATTCGGAAACGCGCTCGAAGTCGAGGCGCAGCCGGCCCCCCGGCCCGAGCCGGCCGCCGCGGCCCGCATCGCCAATTCTGCCCGACCACATGACGGGCTTCCCGAAGACTTCGAAGACGGGGACGACGAAGACGAGGCGTCCTCCTCGCCCCTGTCGACCGATGATCGCTACGAAGAAATCAAGCGCGGCGAAATTCACATCGCCGAGCTGCAGCGGATGACGATGCAGCAATTGCTCGCGCAGGCGCGCAAAGAAGGGTTGACCGACTACACCGGCCTCAAGAAGCAGGACCTGATCTTCAAGATCCTGAAAGAACGCACCAAGCTGAACGGGCTGATGTTCGGCGATGGGACGCTCGAAATCCTTCCCGACGGCTTCGGGTTCCTGCGCAGCCCCGATTACCACTACCTGCCGTGTCCCGACGATATTTACGTCTCGCCCAGCCAGATCCGCCGGTTTGGGCTGCGCACCGGAGCGACCGTGGCCGGCCAGATCCGGCCGCCCAAAGAAAACGAGCGCTACTTTGCGCTGTTACGCGTGGAAGCGATCAACGGGCAAGACCCGAACGTGCTGGGCGAGAAGGTGCCGTTCGACGAGCTGACGCCGCTGCATCCGGAAAAGCGGCTCAGGCTTGACGCGGGCCCCGAATTGTTCGCCACGCGGATCGTCGATATGATCGCCCCCATCGGCATGGGGCAGCGCGGGTTGATTGTCTCGCCTCCGCGGGCCGGCAAGACGATTCTATTGCAACAGCTTGCCAAGGCTGTTCTCAAGAATCATCCGGATGCCTACGTGATCATGCTGTTGATCGACGAACGGCCGGAAGAAGTGACTGAAATGGAGCGGCACGTCAAAGGGGTCAACTGCGAGGTCATCAGCAGCACGTTCGACGAACCCTCCAGCCGGCACATCCAGGTCTCGGAGATGGTCATCGAGAAGGCCAAACGGATGGTCGAGTTCGGTCACGACGTGGTGATCTTCCTCGATTCGATCACGCGACTGGCCCGAGCCTGGAACACCGAAGTGCCACACTCGGGCAAGATTCTTTCGGGCGGCGTCGACGCCAACGCGTTGCAGCACCCCAAGCGATTTTTCGGGGCGGCCCGTAATGTCGAAGAGGGGGGCAGCCTGACGATCGTCGCCACGGCCTTGGTCGACACGGGCAGCCGCATGGATGAAGTCATCTTCGAAGAGTTCAAAGGGACGGGCAACACCGAGCTGCACCTCGACCGGCGGATGGTCGAGAAGCGGGTCTGGCCGGCGATCGACGTCAACAAATCGGGAACTCGCCGCGAAGAGCTGCTGATCGACGAAGAAGAATTGCGACGCATCTGGATCTTGCGCCGCGTCGTGCACGATATGAACCCCGTCGAGGCGATGGAGCTGATCGTCAAGCAGATGAAGCGCACGAAGACGAACTCGGAATTCTTGCAGAGTATGAATATGTAATCCCGATAGGATGACGTTAAAGCATGCAAATCATTGAAGGTCAACTGATCGCGGGGGATGAACATTACGCGATCGTCGTGGCGCGGTTCAACGATCTCGTCACGCGGCGACTGCTCGACGGTGCGCTCGATACGTTTCGCCGACATGGCGTGAAAGACGACCGGCTGACCGTCGTCTGGGTTCCCGGTTCGTTCGAACTGCCGCTCGTTGCCGACAAACTTGTCCAATCCAAACAGTACGCCGCCGTCTGTTGCCTGGGGGCGGTGATCCAGGGAGAGACGAGCCACCACGAATACATCAATCATCAAATGGCGCACGGGATCATGCAGGCGGGATTGGACAGCGGCATCCCCGTGATGTTCGGCGTCCTGACCTGCTCGTCGATGGAGCAGGCCCTCGATCGGGCTGGCGGCAAAGGGGGCAATAAAGGGTCTGAGGCCGCCCTGACCGCGATCGAAATGGTCAATGTCGTCCAGCAGTTGTAAACGCGCCTCACGGCGGCTTGACGAGGCGATGCAACTCAGTCGGAAGATGTTTCCAGCATTGCTTCCAGCGTCGTGCGTATGAGAGAATAGGGGTGATTCGTGTCAGCCCTTCCCGAAAGTGCGGCCGTCTTCTTTTTTCGAAAACTCCCCGCGGCGACGGTTTGCCGCGCGAAGGCATAAGTGATTCATGGCGTCGCGTCGTAGCCGGGCCCGCGAGATGGCCCTTCAGATGTTGTATCAGCAGGACCTGAACCCCGACGTCCCCGCGGACACGGTGCGCGAGTTGATCGTCGAACGGCTCAACGACGAATCGCTGTCGCGATTCGCCTGGAGCCTGTTTGCCGGAGTGATGGAAAGCCGTCCGGCCCTTGATGCAAAAATCGAGGCCGCCGCCACGAACTGGTCGTTGAAGCGAATGGCTCCTACCGACCGGAACGTCCTGCGCCTGGGGGCGTTCGAGCTGCTGTACACCGATACGCCCCCCAAGGTGATCATCGACGAATCGCTGGAACTGGCGAAACGCTATGGCTCGGCCCAGTCTTCGCCTTTCGTGAACGGCATCCTCGACCGCCTGATTCCCGGCGGCGGCAAGAAGACCGACCCGCCTGCGGCGACGTAAATTCTTGGCCGATCCGATTCTCATTCGCGCCGGCGAGCCATGGGATTTATTCCCGCGGCATCCGGCGAACTGAATTTACGGATGGAAACGCCGGTCGATCTGGTCGGAAGTCACGCCGGCCTGCGTCAATTAATCATTTTTCTGGCGCAGCCTCTCGACGCCAGCCCAGACTGCCGATACAATACGGGTCTCTGCACGAAAGTGCTCTGTGATCGTCTGGGGCTGAATCAATAGATCAGTCTGGCGATTCTGACGCGGGGTGGAGCAGTCTGGTAGCTCGCGAGGCTCATAACCTCGAGGTCGCAGGTTCAAATCCTGTCCCCGCCACTTGGCCCAAGGCCAAGAGAGCAGGAGAGGGGAAAAAGTAGAGAGAAGAGCGGCAAGACTTTGCTGTGGTTCTCTGCTTGTTCCTCTCTCCTGCGGCCTCCTTGCTACTCACTCCTTTCTCATCCGGCACGCCGATGGGCGCTACGCACGTAAAGGTTGCCGTGACGAATCCTGCCGTCCGGTTGAAGTCGCTGATCCCATCGGGCGTCGGTGAACGTCGCGAACCGCGAGCGTGAAGCGCGCAACCGCGACCCGATTCGGCAAATCTCTCTGGATCTCTCCGGGATATCGTCCCGTGAGAATACATTTACGGCACTTGGTGGACATAACAGCTATTCGTCCTGTTCGACTTGTTCAAGGTAAATCCGACGTCGTCGGTCTTCGAAATGCTGTCCGCCTTCATGTCGGCATAGTATTTATTGACTGCCGTGCCAAACGTAGCAGCGGCTTTATCGTAGTCGGATGATTTCATGCCGACGTTCATCGTCGGAGGGTCGGGCAAAGCATTGGCCTTCAGAAACGCCTGGTAATCGTCGCGGTGGCAGCTCTCATGGAACCCCAGCGTGATGTCGCGGTTCACAACGTCGGTGTTCGTTGTCCCACGGCCATAGCAAGACAAAGTGCTGGCGTTCGAGTCGGCCGCATATTTGGTCTGGATTTGGATCGTTCCTTTGAATGTGAACTTCCCGTTGAATTTGGTGATCTTGCCGTCAAGGGCATCGTAACTGGGACTCGTCGATGAAACCTTTGCGAAACTGGTTTCCGCTCCAGTGGTGACTCCGCCGGACCCATCGGCGACGATTTCGGCTTCGATCTTGTAGTCGACGAATTCGTTCTGCACTTCCTTGATGGTGCCCAACGAAGCGGGAATGGTCACGGGAGGCACGTTTGCCGGCTTGGGAGCCGATGCCGGTGTGTCCAGGGGTTCGGCTCCGATGGGGCCCAGCCGCGACGGACCAGGCAGATCGCCGTCGGCATTGGGATTGAGAGGCAGACGTGGGGAGAAATGACCTGGACCTCCGCCGCCGACCGGTGCGCTCGGAGGGGCGACGAGTTCGGTCCAGCCAACCCATTCGCGGCCGACGCGTATGAACGTGCCGGGACGTCCGGCGGCGGCAAGTCCCTGATGGGAGGGCATCATTTCATTCTCCCGGCGGTGAGTCATCATCGATTCCAATCCGGATCACGGATCGAGCGGCGTCAGGAACCAGTCGCCGGGGGAGACGATCGGCGAGATCAGCTCGGGGAGCGGCGCTCCCGTCAATTGCATCAGCACCCAGCGCTGAATTTCGGCATCATAGCTCGATGTCACGACGAGGCCGTAGATTTGCCGTATGGCTTCCGTTTGGGAAACGGCCTTCATGCGTCCTATCGAAACGAGCGACATGATCTGGACTTTATACACCTCGGCCGGGGGACCGCGGTCAATCGCCCGTGCGAGAAACTGCGATGCCAATTTCTCGTCGGGAACTCCGGCGTGCAGATGCCCCAGCGTCCAGATGGCCGCGGAGCGTGAATACGCCCCCATTTCTTGCCGCTTCGGAACATACTGCTTAAGGAGCGGCTCGGCCGCCGCGTACTGCAACTTGCCGAACAGCTCGAACAGGTGCCCCACTTCCTCGTCGAGAGCCGGCGGTTGAGGTCCGGACTGCGAACGCTGATCGGTGCGCCGCTGCGTTCTGTCGAGCAAGTCGGGCAACATTTCGGGAATCGCCAGCGATTTGAGCGCCCAGGCGGCCGCGATTTCTACTTCGGCGCGGGGGGAATCGAGCAGTTCCTCGAATCGTGGCGCGCTGGGTTCGTGGTCGAGCGTCCCCAGCAAGAGAGCGGCCTGTTCCTCCCCGCGCCAACCATTGGACGCCAGCATCTGGACAGCCGCTTCGCGAATCGGCCCATCCAGTTCAGGTCGACTCGCCAATTCGAGCAGCGAAGAACAGATCGACCTCCGCAATGCCGGATGCGGGTCGTCGAGCAGTTTCGCCAGCACCGAGATGCGATGCGGATCGGGAAGCAGGACGTACGCTTCGGCCCCCTGCTCTCGGACCCGCGCGTCGACGCTCTGCATCGCGTGTTCCGCCACCGGCAGAACCAGATGCGGATCGATTTCGATCAGCCGTGCGAGCGCCACGACGGCCACGGCCGGCTCTTCATCGACGGCGAATTTCAGCAAGAGGGACTGGGCCTCCTCGCCGGCGTGGCGCGTCAGCAGCTCCACGGCGCAGAGCCGGTTGAACTTCGACGGCGCGGCGCCTGCCATGAGTTTCCGTACGTCGCGTTCCAACCCGCGATCGCGCAATCTTCCTGCGGCGCGGGCCGCCTCGATGCGGACGTCGGTTCGCGGCAGGGGGTCGTGAACGATTTCAAGCAGCCTGTCAGCCGCAGGTTCTCGGCCGATCACGGCCAGGCACCGAATGGCCAGGATCAGATCGCGATGACGGGTTGCCGGAGCGGTCAGGCGCGCTTCCCAGTCGGCAATGAACGGATCATAGCGCCATTCGGCGAGCGCCGGTTCGGCCGTCTGTCGCAGATCGGCGCCGAATTTTCGCGCGGCGGCGGCCATCTCGGGGGCCGTCTGTTTCGCCGCGAGTGCGATCAGGGCCCGCGCCGCCGCGATCTGCACGACCGGCTGCGATTTTTCGTCGGCGAGCAGCTCAGCGAGACGTGGGGCGGCGGATTCGAGATCGGGTATGCCGGCACGGCGTCCGCGGGCGATTGCGTCCGCCGACATCCGCTGCATGTCGGCTTCAGGGCGCGCCAGAGCGGCCAGCCACAGTTGGCGGAGCTTTGGCGAAAACTCTTTGACCGGCGGCGCGACGTGGATCTCCGGATCGTGATCCATCAGATAATCCGGACGAATCTCGGCCCGAACGATCGACGCGCTCCCGCAAGCTGACAAGACAAGCAGCAGCCACGAACGGATGAATTTGGAATGACTCATGAAATCGGCTCACCGACAGGAAGAGCTCTCGTGTTCTGGGAATAAGATCCTTGGCCGAGGTGCCGGCAGGTTGGAAAACCTGCCCTGCGGCGAGACATCGCGTCCGCAGTCATTGCGGACGCCAGATTCTTCCGGTTTGGATGACGAGGATGACGAGCGACGCCGCTGACGCAATGCCCAGGAACCACCAGTTGGCAGGAATCAGATCGTAATTCTCGAAGCCGGCCGCCCGAATGACCGACAGGGGGGCGGCCACGGGGTTGATCGTCAGCGCCGCCTGCACCGTGCCGTGGCCGAACGGCGCGTCGCGCCCCATCCAGATCAACAGCGGTCCCGCACAGATCGAGATCAAAGCCGTATAGGCGGCAATCGTGGCGGGCGCGGTGCGGCGGAACAAGCTGCCTACGCCGGCGCTCAGCAGCATGGCAAACCCGGCTGTCGCCGCCAGGCAGATCACGACGCGCTCGACTTGCGAGCGCATTCCGGCGTCGATGTACACCATCACGGCATAGCCGGGAAGTGTCGCAAACAGGAGCAGGATCAGCGTCAAAACCACCGACAAGAGCTTACCCCACACGATTCGGAACACCGACAGGGGGGTCGTCTGCAGCAGGGGCCAGCCACCGCTTTCGCGTTCGCCGACGATCAGCCCTGCCGCCAGGCTGGGGGTAATCAGCACCACCAGCGCCACTTGCAGGTAAACCATGATGCCGCCAATTTCCTCCACTCCCCAGTCGAGCGTGCCGGAAGTCGTCGCATAGGCCAGAGCCAGCGAGAGGATCGCACACGCGGCGACCAGCCGCAGCAGCCAATGCAGCCTGCCGAAGCGGCGGCAACGAAACTCTTTGACCATGACCGGATTGACGAACAGGCTGATGCCGCGCGAGCGCCGCTGCGGATCAATGAGAAACATCACCCGCCGTGCAGCGCGGACGGCCACATGCTGGTCGTCGCTGATGCGGCCCTGGGAGCGTTCCAGATCGAAGATGCGGTGATTGAGCCGGGCGATCGTCGCGATCGTCGCGACGGTGGTAATCGCCAGTGAGGCGATTGCGAAGCGGCCGGGAACTCCGTCTGGCGCCAGCAGCCCTTGTCCTCCGACGTCGCCGGCTCCCAATAGCGGCATGAGCGCAGCAATCGGCGACAGGCATCGCAGCCAGTCCCCCAGGGTCGCCAGATCTCCCTCGGAACCCTGAAAGAAAGTATGCGGCCCCAGCGACAGCACCGTCAGGCACAGAATCAGGCCGTACGTCCAGCGGATGGCCCCGTCAACCGTGTTCGACCGGCTGCTGACGTATAAACCCAGGGCCGAGTACTGCACTGCGACCAGCGCGAGCAGCGCATAGACGCGAGGCAATTCGTTCGTCAGCGAGAGCCCTCCCAGGGCATAGCAGGCCGCGGCCGCCGGCAGACTGAGCGCCAGCAGAATCCCGGCCAAAGCCAGCACCCCCAGCAGTTTTCCGAAGAAGATGCGAGTCGGCCCCAACGGCGTGTTGAGGAGCAGCGCCAAGGTTCCCTGTTTCTTTTCGCGCACGATACTCGTCGCTGGAAACACCGGCAACAACAGGAGCAGCGTCGTGAGCAATCCGTAACCGAACAGCCGGAACACCTGTTGCGACCGCATTGCGGCGGGCGCCACACGGTCGTCGCTGGGCCAGCGCACCATGACCAGGACGACAAAGACGGCGATCAAGCCGATCTGGAACAGCATCATCCGCCGGGTACGCAGAATGCTGATCAGTTCGCGGTGCAAGATCGGATTGGTCAGCATGGTTCTGTTGCCTCGAAAACTCCCCCGCGACAGCCTGACACACGCAGATTGTTCCGCAAGCCTTTCGGCCATGACGTGGCGATCGATCCCGTAAATCGCTGCTCAACCACGGGCCGCTCCTCCGGCTGCGAGCTCCAGCGCGGGTTGCGCCTGAACCGGCCGGGCGAACGACATGAAAGCTTCTTCCAGATCGGTTTGTACTTCGCGGAACTGGGTAATCACGATTCCGCCGCGCACCAGTTGCGAGAGGAGCTCCCCCAGTTCGGCTTCGGGAATCGCGGTGCGAAAGCGGATCGCTTCTTCGGCGACGGCCTCGACAATTTCGGCTTGAGGTTCGATCGCCTCGCGAATGATCTGGGCCGCTGCGGGAATCTGGGAGACGGTCGTGAGGTGCGCCTCGATTGTTCGCCGCTGGCTGATCTGCCGCCCAATTTGTTCGACAGTGCCGCAGGCCCGCAATTTGCCGTGCGTCAGGATGCCGACGCGATCGCAAATTCGCGACAGCTCGGGGAGGATGTGGCTGGTGACGAGCAGCGTCTTCCCGAGCTGGGCCAGATGCAGCAAGAGATCTCGCATTTCGATGCGGGCCTGGGGATCGAGACCATTGGCCGGTTCGTCGAGGATCAGCACCTGCGGGTCGTGCAGCAGAGTGCGGGCCACGCCCACTCGCTGCTGCATTCCGTGGCTGAGACTCTCGACAAAACGGTCTTTCATGTAGGCCGTGCCGGTCGTCTCCATGATCTCGTCGATGCGCTTGCCTCGCTGCCGGCGGCGAATTCCGAACGCAGCCCCAAAGAAATCGAGGTATTCGCGGACGCGCATGTTGTCGTAGGATCCAAATCGGTCGGGCATGTAGCCCACCAGCCGTTTGATTTGACGCGCGTCGCGGACACAGTCGGCGCCCGCGATGCGGGCCGTACCTTCTGTCGGGCGGATCAGCCCCACCAGAATCTTGATGGCAGTCGTCTTGCCGGCCCCGTTGGGACCGATCAAGCCGAAGATCTGACCGGCGTTGAGGGTCAGCGTCAAGTCGTCGAGCGCCGTGAATTGGCCGTAACGCTTCGTCAGGTGTTCCAGCACCACGACCGGCTTATCAGGTTCCATGTAGACCTTCCCGTTATGGATTCAAATCAGATTCGATCTGATCGGCATCGATCGCCACGGCTGGCGTCGCAGGAGGAATTCTTCCGGTCAATTCGAGCCCCAGGTGCACGATCCGCCAGGGACTGGACTTGATCTCATCGAAATCGAGCGTGTCGTTCGATTTCCGTTCGGGATCGCCGATCGTCATTCCCAACAGCAGTCCACCGTCCGTCAGTTGCAGCAAATTGCGATCAACAAGTTCAAAGGTGCGCGAACCGACGGGGTCGTTCCACCGCTCGATGATCACCGGTTTCGCGACACCGGCTCCGGGAGGCCGCCCCGCAACATCATGACGTTGGCCGAATAACTCCATTTGATTCACCGGCCCTGTCACTTGCACGATCAGACGACCGCCGGTTACTTCGATGGGCAATAGCGCCTGGGGAACCAGAAACTTAAGCCAGACCGTCGAAAAATCGCGCCGATCCAGCCATTCGTGCCGTCGCGCGCTCCACACCGGCGACGAGGGAGTTCCATCGGGCAGGGTCACCATGCGGAACGGCAGCAGAGGGGCGGGAATTCTCAGTTCAGTCCCCGCGGGAGGTCTGTCGATGACCACGGGTATCACGAGCAGTGAAGCCCCCAGCCTCCGGCGTCCTTCGTCGAACTCGATCCCGAGACGCAGTTCGTCAGTCCACGCCATGAAGAGGGGTGGACCGCTCCATTCCTCACCGAACATCTCGTCCAGCACCAGGGGAAAGACGCGGCGGCGGCGGTCTTGCTCGTCGCGCAGAAATCCCGCTTCGACGAATTGGTCGTCGCTGAAGACGCGATCGGCGGACGCGACGAAGGCGCCGTCGGGAAGCAGGTCGACTCCGATCCGGCCGTCGCGCGTGGCCAAGACGACTTCGGAGAGCCGCGCCGGATCGCCGGCCGACAATCGGCCCGTCAGTCCGTTCGGACCGAACGTCCCGCGCGCTTCCAGCCGGGCGGAGCCTGTGAGCGATTGTTGATACTGTGCAGTTCGTTGCGGCGTATCGAGCTGCAAATGTTCCCACGTCCAGGCGCCCAGGTCGTTCCAGAGCAGCCGCCGCGTCGTCCCCTCCAGGCCCGACATCTCGGGCGTCAGGCGACCACCCTCGCGCGATTGAATCTTCCAAGGCGCCGATTCCGGGCTGTAGAACGCCAGTCCTCCCGCCACATTCGCATCATCCGCGCCGGGTAGAGCTTCAATGACCTGTAAGGCCGCCACCGACGACTCGATCTGATGCCGATTTCGCGCCCCGACGACGAGCAGGGCCGCCGCGGCGCAAACACCCAGGCCCGGGCCGATCCAGCCCAGGTGCTCCAGCTTCTGGCGTTGCCAGAGCCAGGTCCCGATTCCGACCACCAGGCACCCGAATCCGGCCAGCAGCCCACCCACCAGACTGCGAGAGGGAATCGAATATCCGATGTATTCCGCGGCATGGACAGCCAACATTTGTTCGAAATCGTGTGAATTCGTCCGGGAATGCAGCATCGCTCCCGAAAGGGCATAGATCGGCGGCAACGTCACGAAAGGGCTATCCTGCAGGACGTCGACCGGCGTGTTATTCCTTCTCGCCCAGCTCTCGCGCTGGCTCTTGTGTTCTTCCGGCGTCGCGAGGCGCATCCAAGCCCGCGGAGCCAGCGTCGTCACCAGCACGACTCCGCGACCGAACGTCTTCGTGAATGCGGCGGGCCAGCCGTTGACGGTATAGTCGATCTCGGCGTCCCGTTCGTCAACGACGACGCGCACGAAGTCCACGGGTTGCTCGTATTCCGTCTCCGCCGAACCCTCGCCGCGCAGTCTGCCGGTGGAGTCGATCCGCACGCTTGTCAGTCCCACCCGGTCGACGACGTGGCAGGCGAAACCATCTCCCAGGATGGACTCCAGCACCTGCGGATCCACCTGGTTGAGCATGACCCACAGCCGTCCTCCGTCATATAACCAGCGCCGCACGGCCGCCAGCCCCGCCGGATCTCCGAGCGCCCGGCTGGAAGCCATCACGATTTGATCGAACGGCTGCAAGCTGAAGTCGTCCGGGGCGAATAAGGGTTCGGACAGACTCGTCGTCCGGCGCGAGAGATTGTGGGCGCGGCGGCAGGCAATGATCAAGTCGTACGCGGACCTGGAATCGACGCTTGGCCCTTCGCCCGGATCGTCGAGGAATGCCGTCGCGAAAGATTCCTTCTGTGCCGCAAGAATTCCCGAATGCAGGTTTTGCCCTGTATCTTCTTTCAGCAATACGTCGTGAGATAGCCCCGCCTCGAAAACCAGGGAATGAAAGGAAAGCCTCGTGGCGCCGTCTGCTGCCAGCTTGGGCACCAGCACCGGGACCCAGCTTTGCAGTCTCGACTTCGCGGGCAGCCACATCCGCCGGGCGTATTGCAGGTTCGGCGCGCCGTCGAAATACGTGGTGCTGATGATTTCTCGCGGCGCGTCATGCGGATTCGTCACGTTGATCGCGAGCAGACTCCAGCATTCGGGGACGTAGGAATGCATTCCCCCGACAGAACCGCGGATCGATGTGTGCTCGACCAGGAGAGGCGCGGGCTTGTCGTCGGCGAGGACTCGAACGCGAGGCCACAGGCCGCCACCCACGAGCATGCCGTACATGAGGAATCGACGAAAGCGATTGAAGATCGACGTCATATCATCGGCCGAACGCCGACCCGCGCGAGGCCCAGCGAGAATCGAGCAGTGAGAGTAAAACAAGCCGAGTGCCCGTGTGTCAGATGGAGTAAGATGAAGAAGAAGTGTGTGAATCTGATGAAGAGGACGTGAAAGTCGCTCTTAAATCGACGGCGAACACCCAGTCTACCCGGATTCCCGCGACGCATCCACCCTGCAGCTTTCGCCCAAATTTGATATTGCAGCAAGACTGTCGTTTAGTTACTTTTCGCCCCCCTCCCAGAAACTCTCTCATTCGAATCGATTTGGGTCAGGACGACCCGCATTCTGCGTGAAATTGAATCCGGACGTTCCGACGTGCGGGCGTTCCGGGCTGTAGAAAATCAGCAAGGAAGCTGTCGATGTCGCGTTGGTGTTGCTCATTTTGTGGTTTGCTGGCCCTCTCGGCGCTGAGCGCCGGTTGCGCCGCCAATCGCCTGAGCAACCCGTTTGGCAGCACCGCCTCGAAGAGCTCGAAATCTCAGGTGGCCAAGAACGATCGATCGAAATCGCCGGTGACGGCCAAAGGACCGGGATCTCCCATCCAGGACGGCGCCAATGGATCGTCCGCCGACGATGAGAATTCGCCAGGCGGTGCGGCGGGTGGCGGTCACGACCCGGAGACGATGGCGTATATCAACAAAGAGCTGCGCGATGCCGCGCCCGAAGAACGCGCCAATTATCTGGCGGATTTCAAGGGCATGCACGCCGTGTCGATTCGGCAGGTGTTGCGCGGCCGACGGATGGCCATCAATCATGAATTGGCGTCGAAAGGAGGCGCCGAGACGCGCTGGGGCGGGTCGATTCGGCCGGTCACGGGAGAATATCCTCCCGGTCCCGCGCCAGCCGATGCCAGTGGCGTGCACAATGCCGTGGGAATTCGGGATGGTCAAGGTCACACCGGCAACGGTGCTTCCCCGTATATGGCTGAACTGGCCGCGGCGAACGGCTCGCCAGCAGATCCACGAGTCAACGGCGGCGCGAACTCGATACCGGTCGGACACGCCTCCGGCTATCGCCTGGGGCAGCCGAATCCCGGCGTAGGACAAAACCACTCGGGGGCGCTCCAGCCCCCCATCGTGAACGGGCGACCGAATCCTGGCGCCGGACCGCAGTCGGGACCGGGTTCTCCACTGATTCAGACGGCCGGTCAGGCGCCCGGACCGGGCCCCGGCGCGCCGGGTGCTGCCGGCAAGCAAGCTGTCGTGACAATTGGTGTTCCCAGCGCTATCGGCGACACGCCGGCGACGGCGGCCGCCGCCGCGGCCGCCCCGACACAGACGGAGCTCGTGCGACTCATTTCGATCGTCGAAGCCGAAGCCTCCAATGCTTCGCCCGGAGAAACCGAAAGTCAGAAGCAAGACTACATCAAGAAGCAGGTCGATCTGCGGATGCTGTACCTGATGTCGGGGCAGCAGGAACGTGCGTTACAGGCGATCCCCGGACTTGATCCGGCCGACCAGGAATTCTGGCAGCAGACTTTCTGGGGGCTGACGAACTATTTCGATTCCGTTTCGATCCCCTCCGCGTCCGACCGTGCCGCACAAACCGTGACGCAGATGCAGAATGCCGTTCTCCGCCTGCAGGAGAAGGCCCATCTCGAATTGCGAAACGTCACATTCTGCCACAAAATCTCGAGTTTCGGGAATTACGAAAAGTACTCGCGGGAAGAATTCGGCCCTGGCCAGGAAGTGCTGCTCTATGCCGAAGTCGCGAACATCCATTCCGAACCGATCCCCGACGGAAAATTCCGTACCTGCCTGAAATCGACGTTGGAAATCCTGCGGCACGGACCGCAGGGGGATGTGGCCGAGCGTATCGAGTTGCCCGAAACGGTCGATATCTGCCGCACTCACCGCCGCGATTACTTTCACAGCTACCAGTTCACGATCCCGGCGAAGCTTTCGCTCGGCCCGCACGTGCTGAAACTGACGGTCGAAGACATGATCAGCCGCCGCGTCACGACGTATTCGCTGAACTTCATGTTGAAGTAGCGATAAGCTGCTGCTCTGACCTGAGCTCGTCGGTGGACGACAATGAAGCACGCCGCACCACGAATTCGAGCTAACCGCCGCAGCGGTCTTCTTCGCACAGCCTCCCGTTTGCGCGCCAGTCGGCTGGCATGAAGTCTTTGACGTACCGGGTCAGCCCGAGCTCGGCAAGCTCTTCTTCGAGGGCTTCGGGCGCCGGATTGTCGAGGCACCGCGCGACCTCATCCACCAGGTACTGCGCAAACAGAAAGCGGGCGCGCCGCAGACTCTGCCGAACCGTCGCGGCGGTCACTTTCCGGCCGGTGACGTCAGACACTCGCTCGGCCAGTCCTTCGGACCTCAATTCCGGCGATTCGCTGCGCAGCTTGAACAGAGTGTAAGACAAACTGCCGGGGTGCGCGTGTTCGAACTCTTTCAAGGCATCCCATGCTGTTTGCAAAACCGTGCCGCGCCAATCTTCCATCCATTCGGAATCGGTTTCGTGCTGGCTCGAATTCGCGAGCTGGTCGAGGTCGATCTCGGTTGTCGACGACCGATTGCGCCGCTCCCAATACGAACGAGCCATGTTGCGCACGGCGACTTTGAGGAAATTCCTAAACTTCCCTTTCTCAGGGGTGGCGGCAGCGAAGTCGCCATTCAGCATCCGCACGATCGCATCCTGTGCGAGCTCATCGGCGGCCGCATCGTCTTTCAGAAGCGCCCCCAGGTAGCTGCGGATCGCCTGGCGGTAGCGCAGCACGAGGGCATTCCGGGCCGGGCCGGTCGATGTCTTCGAGCCGCAGTGGGCCTTGTTGATGAGAGGCCATTGCGTCTGAATTGCATTGAAATCTGCGGTGCTGTCGCCGTCAGGTCGATTCGGCATAACGCATTATCTATCAGCGTGTTGCATCGAATGCAATGCAGTCATTCGAGGTTTGGGAAGTACGCGCGACTCACTTTTTTTCGAATTCTTGAAAAATCCCGTGTCACATCTGAGCAGTCGGGCTGTATAGCTTATGACCCCGGCAGGAAAAGAGTGATGAACACCTTTATTTTGCCGCGCGACGAAAGTTCAGGAGATTTGTCATGAGACAGCACTCGTTTCCACTCCCCGTTTCTCGGAAATACTTGCCCGGCCGAAATCGGCAGGCCGAATCACGCCGCCTGATTCCCGTCCTGGTCGTGGTGTTCCTCATCGTGAGTGTCTGCAGTTCGCTGCACGCCGCGCCTCTTGCGGTTTCCGGTCATGGCGTGTCGCAAGGCCGTTATCTTGCCTGCGGCCAGACGGGGCGGCCGGGTGTCACGACGCGCACGCTCCACAACGAGCCTCCCGCGGTGATGAACAGCGTCTTCAAATCGTCTCCGCCGAACGCGCAGTTGGTGGTTTCGTCGCGCGGAATCGGGATGAATTCCAACAATTGACCCGCCGGTGAAAAGACATAGATACCGGCGGTCGGTTGTTCGGCCGTTTCATACGGCGGGTTTGGTTTGTTGATTCCCGCGGCGACAAACAGCCGTCCCTGGGCGTCGAGCTTGACGCCGTCCGGTCCGCGGGTCGTCTTCCAATCGTGGATGAGCTTGCGGCTGGCAGGATCGATCGTACCGTTGGAGCGCATTTCGAAGCGCCACAGCTTGCGAGCGCCACCAATCGTGTCATTGTTATTGTCCGCCACGAACAGGAATTTGTCGTCCGGCGTGATCACCAGGCCGTTGGGCCGGTCGACCTCATGGGTGATGATGCGCGTGACGCAGCCGTCAGGATCGATGCGATAGACTCCTTCGACCTTGCGCCCTGCTGAGTCGACGATCTCCATATCGCTGCGGTCGCCGTACCGCGGATCGGAAAAATAAATCCGGTCCTGGGAGTCGATCGTCACGTCGTTGGAATTGTTGAAGCGTTTCCCTTCGTAGCGTTCGGCGAGAATCGTCAGATTGTCCTCCGATTCGAACCGAACGACTCTGCGATTGGCGGACTGGCACACGACGAGCCGCCCTTGCCGATCGAAGATCAAACCGTTCGACCCGGCGTCGCGCCGTAAGACCGACATCTGGCCCTCTTTGTCGCGGCGCATGATGTGACCGTCGCCGCTGGTAAGCAGCCCCAGTTCCGGATGCCAGGCCGGCCCTTCACCCGCCCCCGTTTCGGAAAGGAGCTGCGGTTTGGCGCCAGGCGCCAGAACCGGCTCATCGCCTCGAGCCGTCCCGGTGACGCAGATGACTAATGAAATGAGCCGCAAGGCCAGGCGAAAGTGCATGCTAAGTCCTCGGTTCTTTTATTTCAGGCCCGGTAGGGCGTAGTGCGCTAGTTTGTACTGGACGGAGTGTCTGAAGACTCGATGTAGGTCAGGGAGCGTCACTTTGGAGGGAAGAATTGGCGAAAAACTCCGTCAGTGACCGTAATTATTATCACAGCAAATCCGCCGATGAGGACCGTCGCGTGTAGAATTTGTCCGCTTTGGGTGAACCAACTTTCGACGACAAGCTCGGCGAGTGGGGGAACTTCCACAACCATTCCGCGAATCGTCCTTCGCAACAAGTCCAGGCAGGTGACCGCGGTCCAGATGTCGATTGCGATGAGCGCCAGAAAGCTCCAGGCCGCAATATTAAAGGCGATCAGACGAGCATTGACGTTCACAAATCGCAGGCAGGCGCGAAACATCATTCAGTCCCCCGAAAGCTGGAATAGTCCATCCCCATGATGATACTCCGCAGGAAGTCGAGATGGCGAGCGGAGCGGCCGTCCCAACGAGCGTTCTCCTTTCCGCCCGTGTTCTATCCCGGATAAATGGCGTTCACGGGCAGCACTGAGCTCATCGCGTCAATTTGCGGCCGTTTGCATTCTGCCGGGCTGTTCGCGAGAATCGGCCGCATGGTTTTGGCCAGGTCGATCGCCGGTGCGGCAGCTCTCTGGCTGGGCTGCTCTTTGGCCGCGGCCGAACCGTACGTGAAGATCACCCAACCGGCGGGGGCCGACGGCTCGGGTACCGGCTGCTCCTCCGGAACTCTGATCGGCTGGACGACCGACTTGTCGCAGGGGATCTTCATCTCGTGCGCTCACGGGTATGATCCGTATCGCGATGTCGCCGTCGCAG
>DASYAR010000727.1:0-2260 GCA_036501235.1 Planctomycetaceae bacterium | reverse complement strand
CGCTGGAAGTCGACCGCGTTCAGTTGTACGAGCTCGGAAATCGGTTGTTTGCTCCGGAGATCGAGACTCGCAAAGAAGAATCAACTGAAGGCGCGCCGCCGGTGCGACAGCGGCTGGTGGGCCCGTGCCTGCGTCTCGTCGATCTGCCTCGGAATTTCTGCGGGCCGCGATCAAGCGATCCGCAACTGGGCGACGACTGGCAGACGCAGACGCTGGCCGGGCGACGGCTCATCGAATACTTGCTGTACCGAGAACAGAATGCGCTGTTGCTCGCGCTGCCGTCTGAAATCACGACGATCCTCTCGGAACAGGTCGTTCCCGGCGACGGGCAAATTTCGGAAGCGCAGAATCCTTCCACGCTGGACGTGCTGGAACTATTGCTGCGATTGTTCGACCGCTCGGGATTGGTGTTGATTCCCGAATTGCGTTTCGACTCGCCATTGGAAGTTTTGTCGACCAGGGAAGACACAGGAAAGAAAACAGGTGAAGTGCACTTGCTGGACGGTACGGGGCATACGCATGCCGATCTGGGCCAGTCCGATGACGACGGGCCGCACTACAATCCCCTGTCGGATCGCGTCGAGCAGACGGTGCAAGGGGTCGTCGCCGAGTTCCTCAAACGATTTTCGGGCCATCCTTCATTCGGCGGCGTGGCGTTCCGGCTGGGGCCCCAATCGTGCCTGCAATTCCCCGGGATTGAATGGGGATACGATCCAGACAGTATTCACCGGTTCGAACGGTTTGCGCAAGTGCGAATCCCGCGCATCGAGGGAGTCGAGTGGCAGGCGGCCGCGTATCAGTATCTGACGACGACGGCACGCCGCGAGTGGGTTCGATTTCGAGCGGGCGAGCTTGCCGCATTTCATCGGCGGTTGGCCGAGCTCGTGGTCGAATCCCTGCCCGATGCCCATGTGCTCTTTTCGGGACAGCTCGCCCCGACCGGCGACGCCGGCTTCGCGACGGCCATGGTCGGCATGGTGCGCGCCGGAATCAATCCGGCGCGGCTGCTGGCAGATCAAGGGCTCGAATTCTCTCTCCCTCCCTATGCCAGCGATCCGCATGTGACGGTCCTGCGGCCGGTCGTCCGGCTGGAAGGTTACGACGCCACGCTGCAAGCGGCGGCCGCATCACTCAATCTCAGTCCGGCCATCGACGCCCTGTACCGCGGCGCCAGCCCCGGGGGGCTGTTGCAACCGCTCGTTCCGAAATCTTCGCTGCCGCTGTTCAATTCGCCTGACGGATTGTCATGGGACATGGTTTCAGCGATCGACGCATCGACTGCCACGCATCACGCGGCCGACGGGCCTTACGCCCAGCTTCTGGCGACGCTCGATGCGCAAATCTGCTTTGCCGGCGCCGGAGTGCTGGGCCTGGTCCCGGCGCCGGCCACGCAGAGTCTGTCGGTGGCCATCACCCATTTGCCGGGCGTTCCCTTTCGCCCCGCCGGTCCACAGATTCAACCGGTGGTCGTCCGCAGCGCACAACTCGAACACAGGACGTGGATCTATGTCGTCAACGCCTCGTCTTTGCCGCTGGCGACCGAGATGGTTCTCGACTGCCAGCCGTCGACGCCGGCCCGGTCCCCTCTCGACGGCGAACCGATCGCTCTGTCCGCCAGCGCAAACAAAAAATCTCGCGTGCGGATCGACTTGCCCGGCTACGGCTTGTGGGCCGTGCAGCTCGAACATGCGGGAGTGACCGTATCGGAAACGCAAGTGACCGTCGGGGAGGCTGGCCTCGCCGAATTCCGACAGCGGATCGATCACCTGCATGCCAACATGAAGGTAGCGGCGCTGGCGAGCTCGAAATCGACGCAGCACGTGGCCCACAAACCGGTGGAATCGCACGAGGCGCAGCTGGCGGGATGGGAATTCACGGCCAGGCAACCGGATTCGCTCAACGGCGATGAGGTCCGCCAGTTGACGAAGACCGTGTCATCGGTCAAGCTGGCATGGGAGGAAGGACGGTACGCCGACTGCCAGCGCATGCTCGACGGCTATTGGGGCCAACTGCTGCTGTCGATGCCGGTCGAGGCCCCGCCGGTTTCCCCCGCGCGGTCGAAAGTGACCGGGCGCCTGCGCGACAAGCTCAAGCGGTGAGCGAAATTCGTCGCGGCGGCTGATCCGGCTCGACTATCTGAACTGCAACTCTGACTCTGCACATTTCACTCGTGCCGCAACCGGCGCGCTCGTCTCCACTATGCCCAAGTCCCTCGAGGAATACACCGACGGTCTCGACGATCGGAGACTGTTGTGGCCGG
>DASYAR010000726.1:0-5847 GCA_036501235.1 Planctomycetaceae bacterium | reverse complement strand
GGGCCCGCCTGGTTGCGGAGATTCGTTGACGACGATTTGATGTTGGCGTTCGAGGCAGTTGACGAAATCCATTTCGAAGCCGACTCGGAAACGAGCAACCGTCGAATTCACATGTTGACGGGCAACGGCAGAATCGGGTCTGTCGAATGGTGTTCCATGCAGCGAGATGGTCTGTCGATCGATAATTCAACGCTGTCTTGTATCACAGGGATTCCCGGTTTGAAGACCCTGTCACTTTGCCTTTGCGACGTCAGTGATGCCGGCATGCAGCACGTGGCTCGCCTGCGCAAGCTCGAAGATCTCGATCTTTTTGGCACCGACGTGACTGACGCTGGTTTGGCAAGCCTGAGCGTGTTACGAAATTTGCAACGGATCAATCTATCCGGTACGAATGTCACCGACGCGGGCGTGATGGAACTTCAGCGGGAATTGCCGAAACTGAAGATCGAACGTTGACCCACAGTCATTGTCCCACTGAGGCCGACCCCGATCTCGCCGGGGAGATATGCCAATGCAGTACCTGAAATATCGGTGGGACGACGATCGCGGTGACGAGCACGTCGCCTCTTATGCCGCGCTTGTTGAGCCGCAAGGTCGGGCATGGCCCTATCGGCCCGTTATCTGGCTCGCGTGCGAGCCAGAACTAACTGGCTGCGGAAGTACCGGGCGTCGAGAAGAATGCCAGCAGCGTCGCTTCGAGAAACGCAGGCCCACTCGTCGGACACTCGAATGTCGCTGAATCGCCCACAAGTCGTTCCGCAGCAATGACATGTGATTCTCCACGGGCGAGCGATTGCAATAGAATCAAGGTAAGTTTCGTGTGAGGCATGCTTCCGTGCTGACAGCAGTTCTTGCGCATTTTTGATGTATTCGCACTTGCAGAAATGCCACTAATGACGTACAGCACCGCTCCTCACTCATCTGTCTCGTCTCATCTCTCAGCATCAAATCAATCGCGTTTTCGCTCAGTCGCAACTGCGATCTCGGATAGTAATCCGCGCTGAACATCCGCGTCCACAGAAAGGCTTGCCGCCATGTCTCGACGCTGCATTCTGATTGGGACATTTGTGATTCTCGCCAGCTTCGGCGATTCCCTCTGTTACGCACAAACCTCCTCGCCAGGGCCGGGGAACCGTTGGCAACCGGGATCGAATTCGATCGCCCCGATTGCGGCCGACGACCAGGATCTCGGGCTCGACGACCAGGACCCCGGCACGGGCGCTCCTGATGGTCCTGACGCGGCACCCAGTCCTTCGCTGCTGATCCGCCTCGATCAAATGCAAGCCCAGATCGACGCTCTACGCGGGGCCGGGAGCGAGCAGCCCGGCGTCACCGATCCGACCCGCAACCTGATTCCCGGTGAACGGCGCTCGACCGACGTTCCTCGGATCGAAGACCTCAAGGCCACACCAACATTTCCGCGCGTGCGGCTGACCGGGTTCTTTCAGGCAGACGCCGGCTGGTACAACCAGGACGCCAGGAATACCGCAACATTGGGCAACATCCAGGACGTGATGGGGTTCCGCCGTACGCGTCTGGCGGCCGTCGGCGATGTCTCCGAGTCAGTCAGCTACATGCTCGAAATGGACTTCTCGTTCCCTGGACGGCCGAGTTTCATGGACGTTTGGGGAGATGTTCATCAGGTTCCCATCCTGGGAAATGTCCGCATCGGACAGTGGCGAATGCCGTTCGGTATGGACGAGCTGACAAGCGTTCGTGAATTGACCTTCATCGAGCGATTTCTGGGTTTTGCCCAGGCCCCGTTCCGCCAAGTCGGCGCCGGATTCCACGATACGAACCAAGACAAAACAATGACCTGGGAGGCGGCCGGATTCAAGTTCCCGACTGACTTCTTCGGCGACGCCCAGGGAGATCGTGGCTATGGAGCATCGGGACGCGTCACCCGTCTGTTGTACTACGATGAAGAATGCAACCGAGTGCTGCATGTCGGCGCCGATTACAGCTTCATTTCGCCGGCAGCGAAGGGGATTCGGTTCGCCAATCAGGCTGAATTCGGCGGACCGTTCATCGTTCCGCAGCCGAATGTCAACGCTCCGGCCGGCTCGCCGCAGGCGTTGGCCGGCAACCTCGGGTCGATTCCCTTCGCCATCGATACGGGGACCGTACCCGTCTACAACTATCAGCTCTTCAACGTCGAAACGGGTGCTGCCGTCGGCTCGTGGTATGCCCAGTCGGAATTGCGGTATGCCGTGTTAAATCAGATCAGCGGAGCAAATTCGGTGCTGCCGACGGCCTATGCCGAAACGGGCTACTTCCTGACGGGCGAAAAGCGTCCTTATAACCAGAATAGTGGAGTTTTCGGCCGCGTCAAACCGATTCGCAAATGGGGCGAAGACGGAGGCTGGGGCGCTGTTGAAACCGCGTTTCGATATTCGTATGCCGATTTCAATGGCCACGGCATTTCGGGCAATCGCCTCAACGATTGCACGTTAGGTCTCAACTGGTACCTCAATCAGTATTCCAAGCTGCAATTCAACTACATCCACTCGATACTCGGCGGCAACGTGCATGGCGTCAGTGATTTCGACACATACGCCATGCGATTCCAGGTTGACTTTTAGCCGAACGGACCCATCGTGCGGGGAGCAACAACTGCCGCATTCGATAGAACGATTTCATCCCCAGAAACCGGAGCAATTGTTCCTTCGTGAAGCGTGTCGGGGGTCGTCGAATGCACCCGGCAAAAATGACCGACTGGGATTTCGGCGAGCTGATCCGGTTGAAAGATCGTCGCTTGGGCAATCGCCTCGAGACGGCTCGCAGCTGACAATTGTGCCGAAGGCCTGGATGTGGCACGTCCGGCCAGAAATGCCGCGAAGATCAGCGAATAGACAATTCTCGACATGCGAAAGACCGTGGAAGACTGATGGGCGGCCACACCCCAATCGCTTGCCGCGTGCGTCCGAAATGGGAATTACCACATTCCGGAAAATGTGACTAGATCGGCGAACCGGTCAGGTCGCTGTTCATCATGGAAACGACACCCGCAGCCATGATCGGCATCATGGACCGCAATGAAGGGATCGGCAAACTCTGCCGCACTGGCTGAGTTACCCGCAATCAAAATCGAGCCTGATCGATCTTCGCAAACGGGGTGCATGAAATGCGGCGTGTCGGCCGGCACACTTGACACGGCTCGACGACAACTATAAAACCAGAACTAAAGAATCAGAAATGGATAGCACCCCTTATTCGAGGTGACCATGGCGCGGCCTCCTGCCCCAGAACTCACGGAACGCGAACTCGAAGTGATGCAGGTCTTCTGGGAGCGCGGGGAACTGTCGGTGGCCGCCGCCCAGCGAGCGCTGAATAAAACCGGGAGGAAACGAGCCTACACGACAGTCGGCACGCTGGTGCGAATCCTCTCGGACAAAGGTTTTCTCGAGCAGGCGAACGACGAACGACCTTTCATCTTCCGGCCGCGGCGCACTTACGAAGACGTGTCAGGCAAGTTGCTGAACGGCCTGTTGCACCGCGTATTCCGGGGTTCGTGGGAACAATTGCTCGTCCGGCTTGTCGACGAGCAGAAGTTTTCGTCCACGGACCGACAGGCGCTGGAAGAGATTCTCATGCGCCATCTTGGCAAGCAGGAGAAACGTCCATGAATACTCTCGGCTTGGGCCTGGTGTGGTGGTGCGTTCAGGCGACGCTGTTCCTGCTGGCCGGTCTGGCTGTTTATGTCGTCTCGCGACGGAGAGGGCCCGCGGTAGGCGCATTGACGGCCTCCGCGACGTTGCTCGTGCTTACCGGCGTCTCGCTTCTCGCCCTTAGCCCCTGGCCGGTGTGGTGGACGCCGGCCCGATTGGGTCGCCCACCAGGCCTCCGGGATAACGTCGCTGATGCAGGGAAAACGGTCGCATCGGCGCGGTGGAGGCCGACAGAGCAGCTCACAGATGCCGACGAGCCGACGCCCGGCCCGTGGGCTCCGAATGCTGAGCCATTCGAAAATTCCACAGCGGGCGCCGGCGTTAACGACGGAACCGGGCCTGCCTGGCAGACTGTGCTCGATCAAATGCAGCCTGAGCCTGCCCGCCAGGCAGACGCCCAATTTGTCTGGCGCTGGTCGGGATTCGTAGGGCTCGTATTTTTCATTGGCATGAGCCTGGCGCTGGTCCGCTTGCTTCTGGGTCTGTGGGTCGTGCATCGATACCGCGCTGGGAGTCTGACAATTACCGATCCAGCGCCGGCGGAGGAGATTCGGCAGTTTGCCGCCGACATGGGTTTCCGTCGCCCCATTGAAGTCCGGCAATCGCACCAGCTTGGCGCCCCAGCGACTATCGGCTGGCGGCGACCGCTGGTACTGTTGCCCCCCGTCTGGAAAGGTTGGAGTCGTGAAGAACGGCGGGTCGTGTTGGCGCACGAGGTGGCTCACGTCGCCCGCGGCGACTACCCGGCCTGGCTTCTAGCCCAGTTTAGTCTCGCACTGCACTTCTATCATCCAATTGTCCATTGGCTGACACGACGGCTGCGGCTGGAGCAGGAACTGGCGGCCGATGTTCTGGGAGCCCGACTGGTCGGCGGCCGCGAGTTGTATCTCGTCACGCTGACCCGAATGGTGCTCGATCAAACCGCCGTGAACGTCTCTTTCGCGGCGCGTCCGTTTTTTTCCACGCGAGGCACGTTTTTGAAAAGAATCGAGATGTTAGGCGCAGGAAAAGCGATGCACCATGTTCCGTGGACGCGCCGCCAGACTGCGACCCTGTTTGCCGCCATGGCATTGTTCGGACTGATCGTCGCCGGAGTGCGCGTCCAATCCGGTGTCTCAGTGCCTGTACAGGCAGGCGAATCCCAACCGGCGGTCGACAACAAGGTAAATGTCGGCAACAACGATCCCGCCGCAGAAGCGCAGAACGGCAGTTCGAAACTCCTGGCGGAAACAAAGCCCGGAACAAGCGAGCCGCCACCACCGGCCATCGCGCCGTTCGACGCGGAGCGCGCCAGGAAACATCAGGAAGCGTGGGCGCAATATGCCGGCGTGCCAGTCGAGTGCACGAACTCCCTGGGCATGAAGTTTGAGCTCATACCACCAGGCAAGTTCATGATGGGAAGCACGGCGGAGGAGATTGAAGAAGGGCTCAAGCTGACCCAGGGGATGGAAGCCTGGTTCAAGAGCCAGGCTCCGCGCCATAGCGTGATCCTCACGCAGCTGGTCTACGTGGGAGTCCATGAAGTGACGCAGGCCGAGTACGAGAAAGTGATGGGGAACAACCCCTCATCCTTCGCCGCGTCGGGCAATCGAAAGGACATCAGTGCGGGAACGGATACGAGCCGCCAGCCAGTAGAACATGTCAGTTGGAACGCCGCTGCAGAATTCTGTAATAAACTGAGCGAACAGGAAAAACTCAAGCCGTGCTACGACCTGCAAGGCAAGGTGATCACTCCGCTCGCAGGGACCGGCTACCGGTTGCCGACCGAAGCCGAATGGGAGCACGCCTGCCGAGCGGGAACGACAACAAAATACTGGCTGGGCAACGACGATCGTCAACTTGCCAATGTGGCCTGGGTTGCCAACAACTCGCACTACAGGGGAACAACCGCAATCGGCAGTTTCAAACCCAATCCATTTGGCCTCCAGGACATGCACGGCAACGTCTCGGAATGGGTCCAGGACTGGGCTGAACCGACATATTATGAGCAGTTCATGAAAGATCCTGCAGTAGACCCCCTTGGCCCGCCTCAAGGTACGGCAAATCGTCGGCCGTGGTATAAGGTGTGCCGGGGTGGGAGCTGGTACAACGCCGCAAGCATCTGCCGGTCAGCGGATCGCTGCTGGTTCGATCCATCGGACGCGTCCGAAATCGTGGGATTTCGTGTCGTTTTGAGTCC
>DASYAR010000725.1:0-26545 GCA_036501235.1 Planctomycetaceae bacterium | reverse complement strand
ACCGGCACTTCAGCACGTGCGCACTGCCACATTCACGGTCATCAGCACCAGCGTGGGCCCCGGAGGTGGCCCCCCTCTCGGCAGCAACGTCTTCGCAGCAGAGCAATCGCACGCGGTATGGCACACATCCGGAATCAACGCCGCGCGCTCCAGGCCGCTTTTCGTTGCCTGCCCGGCGACAACCGTCGGCGCCTGCGTCTGTGAGATCTGCACATGCGTGCAATCGCAAGGATCGCCCGCCAGGAGCGGCACATTCAGCGCCGAGGCGTCGTGTGCGTGTTCCTCACAACACGCATCATGCAAATCGCAGCACGCGTGCCCCGCTTCTTCTTCGTGGCAGGACGTACACGATTCCGGCCCACGGTCGATACACACCGAACCATCCGCGCCAAGGCATAAAAACAGCGAAGCGCCGCTCCACGATGCACATTGCACCGCGACCAGCGCCATGATCAGCAGTCGCTTCGCCATGAATTCAGTTCCGACAACCTTACATTCCACACTCATTTCTATCCCGAATCGAGTTCCGGGTCAATTTCGGTTTTCCCGGCCCTCACTGAACGCTGTGGGCCGCAGCTGACCTCCCGATGCCGTTGTCCTTCGTTTTTGAGGCGGTCACAGGCGTAGGCCTGCCCCGAAGATACGCTGAACCGCCGAGGGCGCACAGGAAAAAGGAGATGAACCGTTTGTCCATTTTTCTTTGCCGCTTCTTCGCGTCCTGGGCGGTCCAATATCCTTATTTTTCCGGCCGTTTCTTCAATGATTCCACGTTTTTCGTGCATCCCGTTCTCCGCGGTCCTTTCCACCCGTCTCCTCTCGCGCAGCGAATCATCTGCGTCGATCTGTGTGCATCTGTGAATAAGAACCGTCCGTCGTTCGGCCGTTTTTACATACATCTCATAGATTTCACACCCGGACGGCCCTGCTGCCCTGCTTCCAGCTTCACTCTCGCGCCACACCTCGTTTTTCCCACGTTTCGTCAATGATTCCCATTTTTTTGAGGCCGCGCGACGCCTGCCGAGCGACGAAAAAGAGGAATGCCAATCAACGCTTATAAACACTAATTGATTTGTTCATATCTCCGCCCGCTTTCGCGGATCAGCGATTAGCGTAGATCAGTGTTTATTAGCGTTCCGTTTTCGTCCGTCCGCCTTCCATTTTCGCTCCGTCACGGTCGTTTGACGTTCTTTCATGTCCGGGCCTTTTTTCCAATGATTCCCGCTTTTTTGTATTCGCCAGAGGTCACCGTTCCATCCCTTTTCCGTTCATCCGTGTCTTTCTGCGTGTATCTGTGGCTAAAACCTTTCGTCTCGTGGCTGTTTTCACATAGATTCCATAGATTTCAGAAAGCAGCCCAAGAATACTTCGTCAGGATTCCCGAACCTGCCCCCGTTCTCCTTTCTACTCTCCCCCTTCTCCTTTCTCGCGCAGCGCCCGGAGGGTCGGCAGGCCGACACCGGTGGCTTCGAATCCCCCGTCGACCGCCAGCACCTGGCCGTTGATGTAGCTCGCCGCCCGACTGCACAGAAACCCCGTCGCCGCGGCGATCTCTTCCACTGTGCCGTACCGGTTCAGCGGGATCACGTCGTGGTAGTCGGCCCGGATCGCCACGCTGTGAACCAGCTTGGCCATGTCCGTCTCGACTGGGCCGGGAGCGATCGCGTTGACGCGAATCCCCCGAGTCCCCAGCTCGACAGCCTGCTGCTTCGTCAAATGGATCAGCGCCGCCTTGCTGGTCCCATAGGCGACGCGCAGCGTGCTGGCCCGCAGGCCCGAGATCGAAGCGATATTCACGACGCTGCCGCCACCATTCTTGAGCATCGCCGGCGCACAGGCCTGAGTGCACAGGAACGCGCCGTCGAGATTTGTCGCCAGCACATGCCGCCATTCTTCGTAACTCGTCTCGGCAATCGGTTTGAAAATGGCGACCCCCGCATTGTTGACCAGCGCGTCGATCCGCCCGAACCCCGCCACCACTCGATCGACAGCCGCCTGCACCTGCCCCGGTGATGAAACATCGCAAGGTACCGCCAGCACTCGCGCCGGATCGCTCAGCGCCTTCTCTGTCTTTGACAATGTCTCGACATCAATGTCGAGCAGCGCCACCCGATACCCCGCCGCCAGGAACCACTCGGTGATCCCCAAGCCAAGGCCGCGCGCACCCCCGGTGACGACGGCAACGCGAATCGATGTGTCAGGTGTCATGGACTTTAGTCGTGCTCCTGTTTCGAGAACGATTGTCAGGAAGTGTTCACTGCCGGAAGGAAAAAGTTTGATCTCTCCACCGCACCGTCATCGAAATGGGCAGCGCGATCCCAACGCCGGCGGCCCGGCAGCGACTGATGGCACCGATTTGGCACAGAGTCAAATCGCGGATTTGAGCTGCACTGTGAGGTACTTCTGAACGAGTGATTCCATTGCCGAAATGTCGAGCTGGCCCGCCCTCCACGCCGCGTCTGCCGAATCGAGTGCGAGATAATACGGCTGTCTGTCAGCGACAATCTGATCGGGAATTGTCGGAGATCCCGGCAGAACCATGCCAAGGCCGATGCAGAGCGCGAGATAAGAGGCAGCACGGGAGGTCCGTCCATTGCCACCGTTGAACGGATGGATCCAGTTGACGCGCCACATCAGATAGGATGCGACGTGTATCGCTTGTTCAGAATGGCTGTTGGCGTAGTCGCACATCTCTGTAACGCACCCCGCGACCGACTCCCACGGCGGGGGCTGATGGACTGTTCCGCTAATTGCAATCGGACCTTGCCGGAACCGGCCGGCGCATCCATAAATGTCCTGAATCGCGATTCTCTGGAGTCCGCGAATCGAATCCGATGTCAGATTCAGAGCGCCCCTGCTGCGCGACGACACGATTTTGACCACTTCGTCAAACTGAAGCAGTGCGTTTCGCGCTTCCAAATCAGCCTTCTGCTGCTGGTCGCGAAAGAGTGCAGGGCTGCGCGGCCCGCTTGCGGTGCTACGGCTCGTTCTCCGCATTTGCGGCTTTCAGCCCTTCGGATGCACGTCTGACCGTCTCTCTCGTGACCCTGTCATTTTCAAACGCCGCGTTGCCGTAGGCGAAACTTTGGCGCTGTTCTTCCTGCTGTTCCGGCGTCATTTTCGCGGCGCGAGCCAGCTCGATCAAGTCTTGAAGTTCTTTGCTCATGTTTCGCACCTCCATGCGAAAATTATACGCCGGGCAGTGGCCACAATCCATTATCGTCTCTGGAAATCGGGCAAAGCCATCTGTTTCCGACCGGGGGCGCAGGATACACAGACAGGCTGAAAACCTCCAGAGCCGTCCGCGGATCGGCATTGCTCAGCACGACGTTACGGCTGTCGAGAATTGTCGAGAAACGTGCCAACGAACATGCTTCGCGGCGCGAACTGGAGAGGCATTGCAAATGAAACAAGCTGTGATGTCGCGCTCGCTCCGGCGGGTCGCGGTTAAACGAATTTGACGGAAGTCACTTCGAACGGGTCAGTTGGAAATTGCAGTTTGAAGTGCCGTGGTCTGCTGGCAAGCAGGTTGGGCGGCGGAGTGATGGAGTTTAAGCCACCGTGCTCGGCGGACCCAGTAGAAGCGGACGGGGAGGAAGAGGTCGACGACTTCGTCCGAAATTAACAGGCCGCCGAGCACGGGGAGGGCCATCGGGGCCAGGATTTCGCCGCCGACGCCGTTCGCGAACACCATCGGAAAGATGGCGATGATGGCGACTCCTTCGGTGAGGAGCTTGGGGCGCAGGCGGTGCACGGCCCCTTCGATCACGGCCTGGCGGAGCTCTTCGAGCGACTTGATGTTTTCCAGGCCGCCGCGCTTGTCGATCGCCTCGCGCAGGTAGACCAGCATAATGATGCCGGTTTCGGTCGCCATGCCGAAGCAGGCGATGAATCCGACCCACACGGCCACGCTGAAATCCAGCGGCGGCGCGCTCCAGCCCTGCATGATCTTGGGGAACAGAAACATGAAAAACGCCCCGCCGGCCAGCGCCTCGGGGACGGCCATCATCATGAGCAGCGCGTCCATCAGGTCGTGATACGTCACGTACAGAATCGCGAAGATCAACACCAGCACCGCGGGAAACACGAACAGCAGCGTCCGCGCGGCCCGCACCTGGTGCTCGAACTCGCCGCTCCATTCGATGTGCACCCCCTCGGGAAGTTTGACCTTCTGATGGACGACGCGCTGCGCTTCGTCGACAAAACCTACGATGTCGCGGCCGCGGACGTTGAGTGTCACGTAATTCAATAACCGCCCGTCTTCGCTCTTGATCATGGCCGGGCCTTCGACGACGCGCACATCAGCCAGGGCGCCCAGCGGAATCAGCGGCTTGCCAGCAATGGCGTGCCCCGGCGTCGCGGCGTGCGACTGCCCACCCGACGAGGGCGCGGCGACCGTACCCACGCCGCCGCCAAGCTGCACGGTGGAAGCCTGCGCTTCGCTCCCCATCGACGCAGCACCGCCGCCTGTCCCTTTCGAACCCCCCATGCTGCCGGGGCTGACGAGCAGGCGGCGGATACTCTCTTCGTCTTCACGGTGGGCGCGGGCGTAGCGGATTCGCACGGGGAAGCGCTCGCGCTTTTCGACGGTGAAGGTCACGGCGCGCCCGGCCAGCGCCACTTCGATCTCGTTCTGAATGTCTTCGACGGTGATTCCGTACCGTGCCGCCTGTTCGCGATTAATGTCGATTTGCAGATAGCCCTTCCCCATGATTGGCGAAGCGATCGTATCGCGAGCGCCATTGAGCGGCTTGAGCGCGGCCTCGATGTCTTTACAGACTTTGTCGATCGTGTCGAGGTCCGGACCGAACACCTTGACGCCAATGTCGGTCCGCACGCCGGTCGAGAGCATTTCGATACGGTTGATGATCGGCTGCGTGAAGATATTGCTCCAGCCAGGAACTTGCAGCACGCGACCCATCTCGTCGTCGATCAAATCGCCTTTCGGGCCGGTCTTACGGGGCCAGAAGAAGACGCGCTGACGGAATGACGTTTCAAGCTGGCTGCGCAGTGCGAGAAACGGCTCGTAGGCAGCCACGTCGGGCTCACGGCCCAGTTGTTCCTGGAGCGCCTGAATCGCCAACCGTTCCAACTGATCCCCGTGCGGCGCATCGCGGGTGAAACGCTGCTTGCCAGCTTCTTTCGCAATCTCCTCCAGCGCATAGGATGTGTACGATTCGGTTCCCCGATCGAACAATTCCCAATTGACGCGGCGTGCGCGATCGCGCCACAGCGTCATGCGCTGTTCGACCAGTGAGTGGAGCAGCGTGTTGGAAAGGGTCTGGTGCTCGCCCCCCAGCGACTCTGCCACCCGCCAGGAGATTCGTTCCCTCCAGGATCCCTTGAGCTCGAGTGCACCGGCAACATCGGGGACGATCCCCTCGTATTGCAGCGCCATGGCGACCCCCTGCATCAGCGCCGTCACGTCTTCGAGCGCCGGGTTCGTCGCGAGCCAGCGGCCGAATTGCGGCGTCAACTGATCGGCCAACCGTGCGACGAATTGGGATTCTTGTTCGGCATCGGCCCACTTGACGTCGCCAGCAGCCTGCAGACGTTTGATCATTTCCGAGATGGCGAAGCGCGTCAGGTCGGGTTCCAGGTCTCGCTCGATTTCCTGGTAGCGCAGCAGGGCCACGCTACGCAGCGTTTCATCGAAGCGTTCGAGGGCCTTTTGGGTGGCGTTGTTCAGGAGGGATTCGCGGTCATCGTTTGTATTGGATGGGCCATTGTCCGCGGGGACAGTGGGCGCAGCCCAGGCTACTGGCAGGGACATTGTAGTCACCGGTGCGAGAGCCCCAAGGGGGCGCAGTTCGATAGCCCAGGGCGATCGCCCTGGGTCTTGGAACGAATAATTTGCGGAGCCCTGAAGGGGCGCAATTCCTGTCGGTGTGAACGGATCTTTCATTCCAGGTCTAGGCCATTGATTCATCGAACGCTGCTGCGACCCTTCCGGGGTCGGACAGATTTTGATGCGCTGCATTCCGGCGGCGTCGTCCGCTTGAGGCGGCCTCGACCCCCGGTTAACGGCTACGCCCCCTGTCGGGGTCGGTGAAAACGGCGTTGCCGGAGCGCTCGCGGACCGATTTGGCGAATCTCCATCAGGGAAAGATTCAGGCGTAGGGAAATCATTTTGCACGGTCAAGAATTTCGCCCCTTCAGGGCTCGGGTGATTGTTGGATTCGAGACCCAGGGCTGCCGCCCTGGGCTGTCGAATTTCGCCCCCTTGGGGCTGAAGACGCGACGTCGTCGAGGGACTGATTTCGACGCGATCACTTTCTGGCCACGGCGACACAGTCAAGGTAGGGTGGGTCGGGCCGTGCGAGGGCCGCCTGCGGGGGGACTGGTGGGCCCCACTCCGTTCGACCCGCCCAACCCGCGTCGCCTTCACGAATCCGTTGGTTTCCAGGATTTCCCAGATGTCGGTCATCTGACGGAGCGCGTCGTCAAAGCTCAGCACGCGCTTCGGCCACAGCTCTTTGGGACGGAAGTTGACGAACGTCTCGACCATGTCGAGCGGGGCTGGATCCGTGGGCGTGTCGGCACGGCCCGCCTTGCCGATCACCGATTCGACTTCAGGAAAGCCACGGAGCAGCGCGTCGCGGGCCTTGAGGTCGTCGGCCGCCTCCGTGACACTGGCTCGCGGCACGGTGATCGGCATGTCGAGCATCGTGCCTTCGTCGAGGGCTGGCATGAATGCCACGCCAATTTTGGGGAAATGATATGCCCACATTCCGACGAGCACGAGACTCACAAAGGCCAGCGCCTGTCGCAAAGTGCGGCCGCGATCGCCTCTTGTCAGGATCACGGTCACTGCCGAAACGAACCCGAACACCCCAAGAAAGCACAACCGCCAGGCACTTGGCGACGCGCCGAATCCGAACAGTGCCTGGAGCGGAAAAATTCCCGCGCCCAGGATCAGCAGCACGGCGAACATCCACATCACCAGGTTCCGCCGTGGCAAGGCCCATGTCATCAGGGCTTTGTAAATATGGATGAAACTGCGAACGATGGCGTTGTCATCTTCGCTCTTGAGCTTCCCTTTGAGAAACGTGGGAATGAGTGCCGGCACGACCGTCACCGAGATTAGCGCCACGCCGATCATGGCGAAGCTCTTCGTAAACGCCAGCGGGTGGAAGTATTTCCCCTCACGACCGGAGAGCATGAACACCGGCACGAACGACAGCAGCATGATCAGGACCGAAAAGAAAATCGGCCGGCCCACCGTGCGGCAGGGCTCGATCACTAAGGCGCGAATGTCGCCGGTGACGGGCCTATCGCCAAAATGCCGTTTCAGATCGTGTGTGGCGTTTTCGGTCATCACGATCGCCTGATCGACCAGGATGCCGATTGAAATCGTGATTCCCGCCAGCGACATGATATTGGCCTGAATGTCGATGATGCCCAGCTTGCGCAGCACCCACATCGTGAGAAACGAGAACAGCACCGAGAGCGGGAGCGTCACGCAGATCACAAAGACGCTGCGGACGTGCATCAGAATCAGCAGGATCGCCACCGACGCGATCGCCATTTCATGCCACATCACCTCGGTCAGGGTGTGAATGGCCCCCTTGATGAGCCGTGTGCGGTCGTACGCGGCGACAATGTGAACACCCGCGGGAAGCCCCGGCTGCAATTCCTGGATCTTCTCCTTGACTCGCTGCGTCACGCCCAGCGGGTTTTGCTGGTGACGCATCAGCACAGCGCCGCCGACCACTTCGTTGCCGTCTTTCTCGAACACGCTGCGGCGGAACTGCGTGCCTAACTGCACCGTCGCAACGGTCTTCACATAGATCGGCGTCCCTTTGACTTCTTTGATCACCGTCATTTCGATGTCGTCTTTGCCTCGGATCCAGCCCACGCCGCGGACGATGTATTCGGCGTTGTTTTTCTGGACGACACCGCCGCCTGCCGGCATATTGCTTTTGGCGACCGCCCCATAGAGATCACCGAGTGTGATGCCGTAGGCCCGCAAGGCTTCGGGCCGCACGTCGATCTGATATTCGAGAGGGGTTCCGCCGACAGTAGCCACGTCGGCCACTCCCTGCGCCGCGTTGAGCTGCGGCGCAATGTAGAATTTGTTGAGCGCCCACAGCCTGGGCGTATCGATCGGGTTCTGCGGCGACGTCTCGACGGTGTACCAGAAGATCTGCCCGAGGGCCGTCGCGTCGGGGGCCAGGTACGGGAGCACGCCGGCAGGCAGAAATGTGCCCGCCTGGGCCAGTTTTTCAGTGACGCGCTGGCGGGCGAAATAAAAGTCGATTTTGTCCTCGAAGATGATCGTAATCATCGAGAAATTGAATTCCGAAGACGATCGCACGGCGCGTACGCCGGCCAGGCCTTGCAGCTTGCGCGACAGAGGATACGTCACCTGGTCTTCGATCTCGCGGGGTGAGCGTCCCATCCAGTCGGTGAACACGATCACCTGATTCTCGGACAGATCGGGAATCGCGTCGATCGGCGTATCGAGCATCGCGAAGACGCCCGCCACGGTCAGCGCGGCCGTCACTGCCAGCACCAGGAACCGGTTGCGGATTGAGAATTCAATCAGGCGTTCGATCATACAGGCACCGACGAGCCGGGGGCGTCAGCCCCCGGATGAGGTCGAAGAGTCGAAAAGTCGAATTCATGGATGTCGTTGACTGTCGAATTGACCGTTCGGATCTTGGAATTCAGTTTTTCTTTAGTCATCAGGGTTTCCTGCTTCGGGTTTTTTCTTCCGTTGTTCGCGCTCCAGCGCTTGCAGCGTCGCGACCGGGTTTTCCAGCGCCCGTTTCTGGCAGCCTTCGCAGCAGATGAAGACGGGCCGTCCCTGAATCTTCAGCTTGACCGGCGTCCCCATCGAGCCCAACCGGCTGTCGGTGAGGATCGGGCAAAACCGTTGTGCTTCGGCCAGTGCCCGATCGTCGGAGGACAGATCCGCCAGCGCTTCACGGATCTGGCGTTCCGCGCGAGTGGCACGCGACTCGACCGCCGCAGGCGCCGGCTTCCGATCTGGCTGCCCTCCGCCTGAAGCGGAATCTGTAGCGGCGGGAACACTGGGCGTGGCGCTGCCTCGCAGTTTGTGGACTTTGGCCAACGTCCCTGGTCCGTCTTTCATGGCATCCGCCTGGCATCCCTCGCAACACACGAAGACGGTCTCGTTGCCGATCGTCAGCTTGATCGGCACTCCCATGGAACCCAACCGGCTGTCGGTGAGGATCGGACAGAATTTCTGCCGCTCGGCCAGCGCGCGGTCGGCCGGCGACAATCGGGCCAGCGCGTCGTGGATCTTCGAGTCGGTGTCTTCGGGGGTCGACGGGCGGACTGTCGAGCTGCCAGAACCACCCTTCGAGCCGCCGCTGCCGCCGAAGTAAATCGATCCGGCCGCCGGGTTCAGGCGCGTCTCGGCGTCGACCAGAAATGACCCCGCGGTGACGACCAGATCGCCTGCCTCAAGTCCACGGAGGACAGGAAAGTAGGGAACGTCGTCGCGCCCCGACATCCGCGGCCCCAAATCGACGCGCACCCCTTCATACACGCCCGGCAACGTCTGCCGATAGACAATCGTCTGGCTGCCTGTATCAATCACCGATGTCTCGGGAATGGCCAGCACAAGTCCCTGGTCGAGCCGGTCGAGCGTGAAAACCTCTGGATTGGAACCGACGGCCTGAGTCAAAGCGTGGATTTCGCGCGGCGTGACTTTGATCCGCACCGTGGCGGTCGTTCCGGGCCGCAACCGGTGACCGGGGTTACCGAGCTCGAATCGCACTGTCACAGTCCGCGTTTCCTGGTCGACGTGCGGATAGATGAATGTCAGCAGTCCCTGAAATTCTTCGTCCGGATAGGCTCGCGTCGTGGCGGTAATCTGAAGCGGATTGTCGAATAGCTCCGTCCCCGGTTTGTGGGATTGCTCGGCGGGAAGAAATGCCAGATCGTCTTCGTAGATCTGGGCCTGGATCCAGATCGTCGACAGATCGGCGATGTCATAGAGGGGCGTCCCTTCGTCGACGTATTGGCCTTCGCGGACATACTTCTTGATGACGTGCCCGGAAATCGGCGAACGGATTTTGAGGTGTGTATTCCCCTTGCCCGATTTCAGCACGTCGTCGATCTGATCGTCGCTGATCCCGAGAAGCGCGAGCTTGTTGCGGCCGCTTTCGACAAGTTCGCGATTTCCACGTTTTTGCGCATCGAGCAGGTTCTGCATCGTCACATTCAGTTCGGGGCTGTACAGCGACGCCAGCACGTCTCCCGCGTCGACCATTTGCCCCGTCTCATTCACGACGAGCGAGTCGAGGCGTCCTCTGACGCGGGCCGAGACGTTTTTGACCTGCCGCTCGTTGAACTCGACGTACCCGACCGCTGTGATCTCTTTCGTGAGCTGCTGATAATCAACTTGGAATGTCTTGATTCCGGCGAGCACGACGCGATAGGGGGAAAGCTGCACCCGGTTAACGATGCCGGCAGGGAGAGGTTCATCGTGTCCGGCCCCCTTCGTGCGCTTCGAGAGGGGCATGAAGCAGATCGGGCACTTGTCTTTGGGGTTGTCACGGATGACCGAAGGATGCATCGGGCAGTACCATTCGGCGTCACCTGCCGCGCTGGCCGGCGCGCCGGCCGGGCGAGTCCACTTGTCGTAGTGCGCCGAGAGCCGGTCCCACTGCGTGATGACGGCCCCGATCGCCACGAGCACGGCGATAAACCGCAACCGTGCGAGTTTCACGAGGATGATGAAATCGAACCACCACCATGCCTTGCGCCATCCGGTAAGCCCCGGCGGAGCACGCAGTCCTCCCTCGTCGTCGATGCGACCGCGCGGGTCGTGTTCTTGCTGATCTGTCATAATTCACTCCAGTCAATCAACTCGTTCCCAAGCTCCGCTTGGGAACGCCACGTCCGAAGCTCCGCTTCACGAAATCCATCGCCGACACCTCACGACCAGCGAACGAGCAGCCGGGACACGAGCCAGTCAAAAAACAGGTGCTAACCCGCCAGCCCGGCTCGGCTGCTCGCTCGCTGACCGTCAAACAATCAGGCAAACAGAGAATGGCAATGGCCCGCGCACCAACGGCGAAGCGCCATCAGCGAAGGACCTGGCCCGTGCGAGATGTTCGCCCTCGTTTCGACTGCCGCGCGACAAGTTGCGCAGCGAAATTGAGCCAGGGGAACAGGCCGGGCGGCGCGGCGCGTAGAGAGACGCGCGCGACGCGATCAGATCAGAAACACCTGATGCACAATGACAAGATCAGGTATCGGCAAGTCGGGGCTGCGGACCAGCTCACCGGCCGAGGGCGCCACACAACCCGTCGCCAGACTAGGCACAAATTCGAGAACGGCCCATTCGGAAAGCGAATTTGGCGCGGCGACGATTTTTTCGACCGTCGGAACGACCGGACTTACCGTGTGTCGGGTGCAGCATTTGCTCGAAATGCTTACGTCGTTCGGGTCAGGCCGGTTTTGCCTCGGACAGCCCGCGGAGGCTGTCTCCGCACAGGCCGGCGAACTCGATTCTTGCGCGACTTCAGATGGGTGGCAGCACGAACAATGACCCGATTTCGTCTGACCATTTTTTTGGCAGCACGCATTCGTGTACTGCTTGCCACAGAAAATCTTGTGCCGGCCGTTGGCACAGATACATCCCTCGCGGGGCATACCACCCACGAGCGTCAGGGCCACCATAGCCCAGACGATTGCGAGCGAACGCCGATTTCGGAATGTTTTCATAGCTTCGCGCTTATACACATTGCCACTGTGTTTATCACTATATGCCCGTGGCGGCGCGCAGGCAAGACGAGGTCGTCGCGTCTCGTGAGATCTTGTTCGCGCGTCCCGCGTGCATCGCGCCGAATCAGGATTAGTTCGACTGGTGCTGCGCTCACAGGACGAAATTGTGTGATTGATCTCACGTGGCGCAGGCTGCAGCTTGAACTCCAACAGTTCCGATTAGATAAAATGTAACGCGCATAACGGTTCCGAACATCTGATTGATCCGATTTTGACGGTTTTTCCGCAGGACTCGAACGGTACAAGGTCGATAGCAAGCTGAGGGGAACGCCGGCAAATCGGCGATCTCCCTGGCGTTTGTGCTAACCCGCCAACCCACGAGCCGCTCTTCGTCCCTCAATCGGAGGCGATCATGCCGCTGTTCCGAAACAGCGCGGGTTGCACGATCATCTGCGTGGTTTGCGCGATGCTGACAGCGGGCTGCTCGTCATCGCCGAAACAGGCACAGCTCGCGCTGCGCGAACCGCCGCCGCACGCACCGCCGCAGCAACTGCTCTCGCGCGACGCAGCGCCCGACGGCGTTCGGACTTCCTCGCGCGGCAATCCGTCAGAGATCAAGACCGTCAGCCACCAAGAGTTGCTCGACACGCTGTCGCATTCGACTGCCGGCGGTGACGACCTGTTCGCCGGTCACTCGGAGCTGACGCTCCCGGCTCTCGTCAGCGAGGTTCAACAGCGAAATCCGTCGTTGCAAGCTGCGCTGGCCGCGTGGGGCGCCGCCGCCGAGAAGCCCCCTCAGGCCGAAGCTCTCGACGATCCCATGCTGCAAACAATGGCCGCGCCGGGCACCTTCGCCTCGTCGTCGAGCACGCAGTCGTCGTACATCATTGCGGTCGGCCAGAAGTTACCGTGGTCCGGCAAACGCGGGCTGCGCGGGCAAGTCGCGCAGTGGAACGCCGTGGCCGCGTCGCTCAATCATGCCGAGATTCAGCTTCGCCTGGCCGAAGCTGCGCGGCTGGCCTATTACGATTACTACTATGTATTCCGACAAATGGAGCTGAATGAAGCCAATCTCGCCGCCGTGAAAGCCTACCGCGACACGGCCCGTTCCAAATTCGAGGCCAATCAGGTCAGCCAGCAGGACTTATTGCAAGCCGAGGTGGAGTTGGCGCGGACCGAACAGATGCAAGTGGAAATCGAGAAGACGGGCCAAGTGGCAACGGCGCGGATCAATCAACTTCTGCACCGCGATCCACAACTGCTCCTGCCGCCTCCGCCATCGCGCCTGGAAGCATCGGCATCGTTTGTGGACGTGGACGTGCTCCGCGAACAGGCGCTCGAACGGCGTCCCGACCTGGCGGCAATCGCGGCGAAACTGCACTCCGAACAGAACGCCTTGGCGCTGGCTTGCAAAGAGTACTACCCCGACTTCGAGGTCATGGGGAAATACGATTCATTCTGGACCGACGTCGTGCAGCGCGGACAGGTGGCACTCAACCTCAACATTCCGCTCAATCAGAGCCGCCGCGGCGCCGCGGTCCGCGAGGCCCTGTTCAACACCAGCAGAATACAGGCCGAATACAATTCGCAGGTGGACCTGATCAAAAACGAAGTGCAGACGGCCTATGCCCGGCTCGAAGCCAGCCGTCGCACGCTGAAACTGTTCGAGAAGAAACTGCTCCCTGCGACGGAAGCCAATGTCTCCGCGGCGGCCAGCGGTTACACGGCCGGCACGGTCGATTTTCTACGGCTCGTGCAGGCGCAACGCGAGTTCCTCGAGCTGAACGAAAAATACCAGCAGGCCGTCGTGGAGTTTCATCGCAATCGCGCCGAGCTCGACCGCGTGGTGGCGACGCCCGTGGAATCGGGCACGCTGTAAAATCAGCCGACGCTGCCCGCCTGATCGGCGAAATGGACAAGCTGGCAGCTTGTCGCTACGTCATTTGCGGGATGGCCCAATGGCCTTCGCGGTACTTTCTTCCCAGGAGCTGATTCGCCGCATCGTCATTCAGAATCTGTTCTCGATCGGGGTCGAATTGCAGCACGCGCCCGACTCGGGCGGCGATGTTCGCCAGGTGCACCAGCGACGCCGAGAGAAATCCGGCCTGCACATCGGCATGGGGCTGTTTCTGGATTCCTCGAATGCAGTCGAAGAAGTTCTGATGATGAGCGCCCAGATCGGCGCCGCCGGTTTTCTCGGCGATCAACTTATTGCGCGGGCCGTACAGCTTCCAACCGACCGAATGGCCGATGATCAACATTCCGTTAGTGCCGTAGAACGCAGCCCCGTTTTCATAGCCTTCCTGCACATAGGGTGACCAGATGCGCTGCTCGAAGATGAATTGTTTTCGGGCCGATTTTCCCGGAACCGGGTATTCGAAAACGGCATACTGCGTGTCGGGGAACTGCTGGTCGTCGTCGAAGAAGTCTTTGCCCCCCAGGCAGGCAATGGTGGAGGGGTGCGTGTCGACGCCGAAACCCCAGGCGGCGACGTCGATATCGTGCACCCCGTCGTTGCCAATGTCTCCGCAACCGAAATCGTACCA
Organism: Planctomycetaceae bacterium; assembly: GCA_036501235.1. Taxonomy (GTDB): domain Bacteria; phylum Planctomycetota; class Planctomycetia; order Planctomycetales; family Planctomycetaceae; genus JACQFH01. The sequence continues at coordinate 12,299 of DASYAR010000725.1, read as the reverse complement.
CCAGCGCCACATAGCGGGCAGCAGATTCGTGCGATAAGGGACAGGAACCACCGGGCCGAGCCAGGCCTCGAAATCGAGTTGCGGCGGCGGACTCGTGGGTTGCGTCTTTCCGATCGAACGGCGGAGCTGGCTGTTCCAGGCCTTGGCGACGAGGACGTCGCCGATCTCGCCCGCGCGAACTCGTTCAATCGCTTCGCGGACAACCGCCGTGCTGCGGCTCTGCGTGCCAACCTGCAGGACCTTGCCCGAACGACGGACCGCCTCGACCAGGGCGCGCCCCTCGCGGACATTGTGACAGCACGGCTTTTCGACATAGACGTGCTTGCCCGCAGCAAGCGCCAGGACGGCTGCGGGAGCGTGCCAGTGATCAGGAGTGGCAATGAACACCGCGTCGACCGAGCGGTCGTCAAACACTTGTCGCATGTCGTTGACGGCCTTCGGCGCCGTTCCGGAACGGGCCTCGACTTCTTTGGCCGCAGCTTCGAGCCTGGTCGCATCGACGTCGCAGACATAGGCGATCTTTGCGTCTTTCCGCGACGCGAGGGCGCGAGTGTGATTCATCCCCATGCCACCGGGGCCGATCACTCCCAGCACGAGCGGGTCTCCGGATGCGGCCTGCACCGCCGTCGTACCTGCCGTCCAAATCGCCGCCCCAATTCCGGCCTGCTGTAAGAACTCGCGTCGATTACTGGCTTCCATGAGGGTCTCCTGAGTTTGACTCGGTCAATCGAGATGGAATCTCCGGCCATCGGATAGTGAACAAATGCTCGCGGGCTGGATGACCTCTCACGGATTTCTGGAAATTCTTTAAGCCATTCCTGGCAGGTTAGTTGTAACAAAAAAAATGGCAGAGATCCGGCCGCCGGGAGTTTTTTTCTGTCCGGTCAACAGCGGTTTTGACGGTTTCCCTTCGGGAGGGCGCGAGAGGCGTAGAGGGCGGGGGAAATGCGGGGGCACGCGTTCTTGTCGAACTGCCGTGCTGCTGTCACGGAGGGCATTTCGGCTCTGGGTGAGTCGTTCTTGCGCGTTGAAAATACGATCCATGCGGAGGCCGAGGCCGGTCGGAGGGCCGTGAGCGATGTGGGGGAATCGCTGGAACGTCGTGCAGACCATCTCCAGGAAGTCGTCGGGCTGGAATTCAAGTCCGTCGAGAAGTCGATCCTCACGCCGAATTGGCGCATGAGCCGGGTGCATCCGTAAATTGGGGGGACGCCTTGAAGTAACGCCGATGCTGCCAGCGTCGGCGTTTTTGGGGACCACTTCCATTTAGCGGATGCACTCGCATGAGCCTGATGCGCAGCCGCCGGACTTGCATTCGGCTGGTCGGTTGGTAACGTGAATCGGTGGCAGCCGTTCACGAGGCCCGGCCCTTCGTCAGCAACGGCCGCTCCTCATCGGATTAGCGCCGGTGGTAGGGTTCGGTTGCCCGGTTTGGCCCCTGAAGGATTCATGCATGATACGATACGTTCTGCTGCTGGGCTGCGCGATGTGGGTGTTGGCGTCGGGATGCGGCAGCGAACCTGGCGCGGTCGAACAGGCGTCGCACCAGAAGTTGCTGAAGGATTCGGGCCCCGATGAACCTCCTCCGCAGAGCGAGCCGCCCCTCGAAGACGAGACTGAGAAACCCGAATCGACGGGGCCCAAAACATTGGTGTTGGAGCAAAGCGGAGTGACCTTCGTCGTTCCCGAAGGTTGGATGCAGGTAAAGCCACAGAACAATGTCGTAGAAGCCGAGTTGGAAATCCCTCGTGTCGACGAAGATCAATACGATGGAACCCTGAAAATGATGTCATCTGGTGGTCCGACAGAAAAGGCAATTGCGCGACGAACCAGTGAATTCACATTTGAAGACGGGGAGCAGCCAGCCCAGGAGACCATTCAGATCTCCGGCCTGGAGGCAACGGTGGTCGATCTGCGCGGTTCCTGGAGCGGCCCATCGCACAGCCCGATCAAGGCCCGTCCCGGCTATCGGATGATGCTGGTCATTGTGCCGTTCAGCAAAGAAAGCGCCTTCTATATCAATCTCACCGGACCGCGCGCCACGATCGCAGCGCATGAAGACGAGTTTCGAGAATTCTTGAAGTCCGCGAAGATCTCGCGCTGACGCGGAATGTTCATTCACAGGAGACGGCGATGCGCGAGTCAGAGAAGATCGAAACGTGGGTCGTTTATCAGGCGGTGCAAGGGGACCAGGTGGGTATTCGGTCGGTCTGCACGCAGAGCGAGTGGCCGGCGATCGAGGCTCGTAAGCCCGGAGTCAATCAGCTCGTCCGCGAAGGCATCACCAGCGAAACCGAAGCCGAAAAGCTGGCCCGAGGCACGTCCGGCGACTTGAAAAAACGCACCAGCCGACGTCACAACGACGCCGAAGGAAAGCCCGAGCAGAAAGATCCGGCGTAGCGGGGTGAAGAGAGAAGAGTGAAAAAAAGCAGACGGTACACGGAGCGTGGGAGCGAGTTTTTGGGGCTCGGTCGCGGCCGTTGCCTGCGATTCGCCCCGAATTGGAGCCGATTGACCCCCAAATGGTGTCAAAATGCGTCCACATGGGGCTGTTTTTGCGCTCGCGATTTTCCGGCAGATTCTGAGGCAAGGCATTGCCATGTTATGAGTTATGAAAACAACAGTTAATTTTGGGTGTTTAGGGAGCTCTCCAGTGCGGCGAGCCGGCTGGCCGCATAATGTGTGCGCAAATCCAAACGTCAAGGCAGACTACGACGAAGCGCCAGAGACGTCGCCCGCGGGTCGCCGAAAAAACGCAGGAGGCGTTATTCATTTCTAAGATTTCTAAGGGTGTCCATCCGTGGAGAGCTGCGGGGGCTGGGTACCACCAACACTGACCCCGCCTCGTGACGTTTCGTCAATCGGCTTTCTCCATGCCCATCAGCAATTGCTGCATCGGCTCCTGGCTGACAGTAATCCAGCCTTGTTGCGGTTGGTTCAGATCAAGCGTGACCCACAGGACCAGGCACACGAGCACGGTGAATCCGATGGCCGCTCCCGGATGCCATTCATGCGAGACGCCTTGCTGCCAACCCATCAACGTCACGGAGATGATCGCCGACAGGACAAGAAGGAGAACGATGCTGGGCGGCAAGCGGTCGCGCCCGGCAGCAAGCCGGGACGCATGGGCGCTCGTCAGTTCATTCAAGGTATTGACTAATGGCACGACCAGCGGCGTTCCCGCATCGGTTGCGTCTTTCACCAGAGATTCCAGTTGTCGGTGCATTTCGCGGACCTCCGCGAGTCTTTGTTGAACGTCGGCCTCGTTGGTCATGGTCTGCACCAGGGACAATCGGTGCTCGACGTACCGGCGCAAGACGCCTTGCAGTTTGCCCCTTACGGGTTCGGGGAGGAGGCTCACGGTGGTATAAAAGTCCCCGATCGCATTGCTGTCGGTCACCAACATCTGGCGCCGCTGTTCGTGCCTGGTCAGCGACATCGAAAACGTGAACGCCAGGAGCAGCCCCAGGAGAGCCAGGATCGCATCATTGAATTTATTGGCAGGTTCCTCGCGACTCTCGCGGTTCAGAGAGCGCCCTCTGTGCCAGCCGGCAGCCCAGGCCGCCAGCATGGCCGCACCCAGCAACACCGCCACGAGCCATGCATCCGCGTGGTTCAAAATGGCGCTCAAATCTCGCCTCCTGGATTCGGGTCGGGGCCGCCACGATGCATGTCGACCGGATCCTCTCGCTCGTCGTTATCAAGAATGTCGCCGGGAGAGCTGCGTGACTGGAAATCGACCGGCCAAAATCTCGTCAGAACTCGATCTTATAACGTTCCGTCATCTGACGGCGGATTTCAGCGGTCAGATTGTCGACTTGCTGCATGTTACTGATATGTTGCTGCATGCCTGTGGCGTGGGCCTGATTGGTGAGCGACTCGTTGTAAGCCGTATTGTCGTTGAATGAATACCCGGCGTAGCCGTATCCGCCATAGCTGGAGGAACTGGCCTGCGTCGCCTTTTGGCCGCCGGCCGCGACATTGGCCGAGCGGATCGCCAGCCCGGCGCCTCGGATCAACTGGGCGACATTTGCCCCGTAGTCGAGCAGGTCCTTATCGACGTTGAGCAGCGGCAGTTGATCGATCTTTCGCGACAGCCGGTCGTTGAAGACCCCCCGCTCGCCGACGCTGAGCCCTTTGGTATTCCGGCATTCCTGCAGGACCCTCTGGACCGAAGTGAAATATCGCCGGGAGGCCTGCGCCGTCTTGGCAGCATCGTCGTTCGCGCTGCTCTCCGTGGTTGCCCCCGGGCTTTGCTCGGGTACGTCGTGTGCCGACGGAGTGCTGTTGAAAAACGACAGCAGGTTCACGACGCTGATCGCGTCGAGGGGCCCGCTCAAGACGAAGGCTTTGCCGTCGACGGCCGCCTTCCATTCCCGCAGTTCCGGAAGCAGAATGCCGCGCCGTGCGCACGCCTCGACCAGAATTGCCTGGCCCGACTCGCGGAGCAACGTGGGCGTCGTGCCGAAGTCGAGTTGTAACTGCCCCTGGAACTGGTCCGTGACGGTGACCGAGAACGTGAAACCGTGCAGGTCGCCCAGCAGTTTCGCCAGGGCGTCGGGATTGATCTTGGCCGCAGAAACGCTTTTGAGCGTCGTCAGCTTGCCGGCGGCCTGGACCTGCGAAACCGTATCGGTCATGTCGACCGCCAGCACCAGCGCCGTGCCGTCGAGCGCACGCTCGGCCGCGCGCTTCAGGTATTCAGCCAGCGGCACGGCGGCTTGTCCCAGTCCGCGAATCCAGCGAGCGACAGCCGCCCGGTTGGCCGGGATATGGATGGCGATGCGATCTGCGCCCATCGGCACGAAGTACCTGCCTCGCGGCGACCAGACGACCGGTTTGCCGGCGATCTGATCGACGTAGCCCCCCTGCTGCTCGGCAATTCCCCTGGGAGTTGAGATGTTCTTATCAAACGTCACCGTCCCGGTCTCCCAGATTGGCTCCAGAGTGTCGATGTCGATATTCGCCGAGAGGGCGGCGCGTTTCGAATTCTCGGGAAGATCGGCAACCAGATCGGCGGCCGCCGCTTGTTGCTCTCCCTCTTTGAATCGTTTGAGTTTGGCCGCTCCCAACCGCAATGCCTCGGCATTGAGCAAAACGATCGTATTCGCCCCGGCCGGGGGATGATCGAGCAGCTTGGGCCAGTCACCGGCATGGCACATGTCTGCCATGCCGATCATAAGCAACGTGGCAATCGACAGAAGGCGGAAAAATGGCGAACGATTCATACGCGGTTCCTATCTGGATTCAAAAGTTGAGGCAGGTTCAGCCGTCAGCGAGAAAACACACGCCTGCCAGGGGGTCATGTCGAGGAATAGTCCGTGCGAATCCAATTCATTCCCGTCGCGGTCGTAGCTGGCGGAGCTGAGCTGGTCGTTGAGCCGCCATGATTTTCCGGCGAGGCCCAGGGAGGGCAGCCGCAGGCGGCATTGGCTCTGGTTGGGGGCGTAGTTCACCACCGCCAGCAACCGCTCTCCTTTGCCGTTCTGCCAGGCGCAGGCGACGAAGCAGTCGTTCGTCCAGTTGCCCTCCCAGGCAGGGGCGCATTCGAGCAATTGCCATCGCCCGTCGCGCACGACTTTTTGCCGCAGGACGGCGAGCAGTCGCTCGTAAAATTGAAGGACCGCGGGATCTGCAGGTTCATTGGGAGCACGGCCGAGATGGGGGGAAATGCGTTTCTTCCGCCCCTCGAATTGCCCCTGGTGGAAGAACCGCAGCCCCGGCGACAGAAACGTGATGACCGCGGCGGCCTCGTGGACTCCGGGCGGAAACGCGACCGCGGCGCGAGGTTCGTCGTGGTTTTCCAGAAAGCGGGCCAACTGGTTCTGATAATCGAGATCCGCCAGAAAATGTTCGCGCACCGGCCGGGCATGCCGATCGCGCAGGCGGTCGTATAACCGTTTGTCGTAGGCGTAATCGAATCCCTGCTGCTGCAGAGTCCATTCCATGTCCCAGTAGACTTCGGCCATAAAACAGAATCCGGGAACCTTCCGGCGGACCCGCTGTGTGGCAGTGGGCCAGAAGGGTTGTGATTTGACGCCCCAGGTCCGTTCGAAGACTTCGGGCAGAACGAGCATGGCCATGTCACAGCGCAGTCCGTCGCATTGACCGGCGACCTTCTCGAGAACGGCGATCAGCGCTTCCTGCGCCGCCGGATTGCCGTAATTGAGCTGCCATGTATCCGGCCAGCCGGCAAAGTACGGATCGCGTCCGTAAGCCAGCAGCAGGTCGCCGCTTTTGCGTTTGGCCCACGTATAGTTGTGGGGCGCGCGGGCCTGATCGAGCTCGGAGCCGTGAATGTAGTATTCGGGGTGTTCTTCGACCCAGGTGTGATCGAGCCCGGTGTGATTGGGAACGAAATCGAGCATCAGATTGAGGCCGCGTTTTTTGAGCTTCGCGCGCAAGCGGGCGAGGGCCGCGTCTCCTCCCAGATCCCGATGCACGTCGTATGCGGTGATCGCAAACCCTGAGCCGGGGATGTCTTCATCCTGCAGGTCGGGCAACGTCTCGTGAAACTCGCGGCGCCATTCGGGATTGGTGCGCGACACCTTCCGCCCGGCCGGCCCCGTTTGCCAGACGCTTAGCAGCCAGATCCAGTCGAATCCCATTTTGGCCAGACGGTCGAGCTCGGCATCGGGAATGTCGTCGAGCGTTGCCCTTTTGCCCAGCTTGCGCGACAGCTCGGTGAGCCAGACGCGGGTGTTGATCTGATACAGGGAAGGATAGCGAGGACTATTCATGGATTCGTTTGACCTCGTCCGGGATAGCGGCAGACGCAGTCGGGGTACCGGGGCTATGGTTAAAATGAAATTGGGGCGCGCTCATTTGTCGCATATCGGATGAGAAAAGTGCAGCCCAGCGTCCCCAAGATCGAGACCAGGGCATATCACGTCGGCGTATTTGCATATCGCGGTGGACTATGACGCGGTGGATGAGTTGTTTCGGTTTTGAGTGAGGATGCGTGCCGATTACTTCTTGTTTTTTGACGGGCCTGGACTTCGTTCCAGAATTCGGCTGTGTCCACAAGAATAGCAAGAATTGAATGATGCGCCGCGTCTTCTGGAGCACTATGCCGTCAATCGACGCCGGATTGCTGGCAATAAATCGCGGGTTCGGGGAGAATGCCTGATCGAATTTGTCGTGACCCGTTTCCTGGCCATAAACGCCCGCCGACGATGCCCGTCCCCCTCGATCAGTTCGTCAAGCACCTGGAAGACAGCGGGATCCTTACCGGCGACACGTTGCAGGACTTCGTCCCCCCCAAGGCCGCTCCCAAAGACGCTGAAGAGCTGGCCCGTGAGCTCGTCCGCAAAAAGAAGCTGACGAAGTTTCAGGCTGAAGAAGTGTACCGCGGCAAAGGCAAAACGCTCGTTCTGGGAAACTACCTGATCCTCGACAAGATCGGGGCCGGCGGCATGGGCCAGGTGTTCAAGGCCGAGCATCGCCGCATGAAGCGCATCGTGGCGGTCAAGATCCTGCCGACCAACATGATGAAGAACCCGGCCGTCGTGGCCCGCTTCGAGCGCGAGGTGACGGCGGCCGCCAGGTTGAACCATCCCAACATCGTCACGGCATTCGATGCCGCCAACGTCAACGGCGTGCACCTGCTGGTGATGGAATGCGTCGACGGGAGCGATCTCTCGGCACTGGTCAAAAAGAACGGGCCGTTTTCCGTAGAGCAGTCCGTCAACTATGTCCTGCAAGCGGCGCGGGGGTTGGAAGCGGCCCATACCGATGGGATTGTGCACCGCGACATCAAGCCCGCCAATCTGCTGCTGGACAAAAAAGGGGTAGTCAAGATTCTGGACATGGGCCTGGCCCGCATCGGCGGTGACGCAGCCGGGCAAGCGGAACTGACAAGTACCGGGGCCGTGATGGGCACGGTCGATTACATGGCCCCCGAGCAGGCGCTCAATACGAAGACGGCCGACGCCCGCGCCGACATCTACAGTCTGGGTTGCTCCTTATATTACCTGCTGACCGGCCAGGCGACTTACGACGGCGACACGCTGATGGCCAAGCTCTTGGCGCATCGCGACCAGCCGATTCCGTCGCTGCGGGAGATCCGCCCCGAAGTGCCGGAGCAGCTCGAGGCGGTGTTCGCCCGGATGGTGGCGAAGCGGATCGAAGACCGCTACCAGACGATGAGCGAAGTGATCGCCGATCTTGTCGGGCTGACAAGCGGCGGAGAGCAGCCAGTCGGCACGAAGTCGTCCTCGGGGTCGTTCGTCGAAACCGGTCTGTCGGATTTTTTGAATGACATCTCGTTGGCGCCTCCCCCGCCACCGAAGCGTCGGGAAGCCGTCTTTGACAAGGACTGGATCAATAAGAAGAAAAAGGGCATGCTGATTGGCAGTGGTGTTCTCGGAGCATTGATCCTGCTGGCGGGCATCGTCATCAGTCTCAGAACGAAAGATGGCACGTTGACCGTCACCGTGAATGAACCGGACGCCGAGGTGCAGGTGCTCACCGAAGAAGACAAGGTCGAGATCACGCGGCCGGGAGAGAAAGGGCCGATTTCCATCTCGGTGGTTCCCGGCAAGCACCGACTGAGAGTTCAGAAAGACGGTTTCGAGATATTCACCGAAAACTTTGAAGTCGAGTCGAAGGGCAAGAAGTCGATCGCAGCGAAGTTGGTGCCCGTGGCGAATCAACCTGCTGTGGCAGCGAAAGCAGGTTGGCATGGCTGGACTGCTGACGCGCCGTCCCCCGCGATTGCCCCATTCGACACAGCGCATGCCAAACAGCACCAACAGGCCTGGGCCGACTACTTGAAGCTGCCGGTCGAATGGACTAACTCAATCGGCATGAAGTTCGTCCTGATCCCGCCGGGCGAATTCACGATGGGCGCCACGCTGCCCGAGATTGAAGAGGCAATCAAGTACGCGGGGGATCCGCACTGGGCAGAGTGTTTCAGGAGCGAAGCACCTCAACACGAAGTTATTTTGACGCAGCCGTTTTATCTGGGTGTCTACGAAGTCCGGCAGAAAGAGTATGAGACGGTCATGGGGAAGAACCCCTCACACTTCGCCGGGACGGGTGGCGGCAAAGATGCTGTGGCAGGCCTCGACACCCAGAATCACCCGGTGGAATTGGTGAGCTGGAACGATACGGCGGAGTTCTGCGCCAAACTGAGCAATCGGGAAGGCCTGAAGCCAGTCTACAATCGTTCTGGCGATATGGTGACTCAATTCGAAGGAACCGGTTACCGGTTGCCTGCGGAAGCCGTGTGGGAATTCGCCTGCCGGGCAGGAACGACGACAAAATTCTGGTGCGGCGACGACAACGCCAATCTGCCGCCGGTCGCCTGGTTCAGCAAGAATTCCGGCGGTCGAACGCATCCCGTCGGAGAACTGGAAAGCAACCCGTTCGGACTGTACGACATACAGGGAAACGTCTGGGAGTGGGTCGAGGATTTGTGGGAGCCGATCTATTTTAGACAGTTTGTTGAAAAATCCGCGATCGATCCACGCGGCCCCTCTGCGGCCGCATCCGAGCGCCTGCACCGCGGCGGCGATTGGCTCCCCGGCGAGACCTACTGTCGTTCGTCGTGTCGGCACGCGGGTCCTCCATCGGGCCGTGGTTTCAACCTCGGTTTTCGGGTGGCGCTGCCGGCAGCGAGTATTACGGTCCGGGCGCCGCCAACTGCAAACCAAGGGACGGAAACCAAGATTGCTGCGAGGCTCAAGACGCCCGCCTTCCAGCAATGGATGAAAGATGTGGCCGCTTTGCCTGCCGAGAGGCAGGTGGAGGCCGTTTCGAAGAAGTTGCAGGAACTGAATCGGGGCTTTGATGGGAAAGTGACACCGCAGTTCGAGAACGGCGTGGTGACCGGACTGCAATTCGGGTCTGACACGATGAGAGACGTCTCACCGGTTCGGGCATTGACTGGCCTGAGAAGTCTGGAGTGCGGTGGCCAGGCCATTTCCGACCTGTCCCCACTGAAAGGAATGCGGCTGACGGAAATGAAGATCAGGGCCACGAAAATAGCCGATCTATCGCCGCTGGTGGGTATGCCTCTCCATGAGTTGTCTTGCGATTATACGAAAGTGACTGATTTGACGCCGCTCCAAGGGATGCCGTTGACGATCCTGAATTGCAGTGTCACGCAGGTATCCGATCTGTCGCCATTAAAGGGAATGCCGTTGGCGGCCCTGTATTGTCATAATAACCCGAACATCGTCGACCTTTCACACTTGAAGGGCATGCCATTGATCCATCTCGTCTGCGACTTCCAGCCCCAACGTGACACCGAACTTTTTCGCTCCATCAAGTCCTTGCAGACGATCAACGGCAAACCGGTCGCCGAGTTCTGGAAGGAACTTGAGATGAATCAGTCAGCGAAGAAACCACCGACATTCGAGACACCGGGTTTCCAGCAATGGATGAAGTCCGTTGCCGCCCTGCCGGCCGAGCAGCAGGTGGCGGCCGTCAGCCAGAAATTGAAGGATCTGAATCCGGGCCATGATGGGACGGTGCAGCCTCAGATCAAAAATGGAGTGGTCACGGCATTGCAATTGCTGAATCCCCACGGCGTGAAAGACATTTCCGCGGTGCGAGCCTTGACTGGCCTGAAAACATTGGACTGCGGCGGCTCATCGGTTAGCGACCTGACGCCGTTGAGAGGGATGCGGCTGACAAGTCTTTTTTGCGTCGCTACGCCGGTTTCCGATTTGAGGCCGCTGATTGGCATGCCACTGACGGATCTGAAATGTCCCAGGACTCCCATTGATAATTTGTCGCCATTGAAGGAGATGAAACTGACGATCCTCCATCTGTCCCAGACACGGGTCACGAACTTGTCTCCTTTGACGGGGATGCCCCTGGAGGAACTGTCAGTCTGGAAGTCACCGGTCAGTGACTTGGCACCGCTCAGAGGAATGCCGCTCAAGTTGCTGCATTTCGGGCAAACCGGTGAGGTGAGGATTACCGATTTATCGCCCTTAAAGAACATGCCCCTCGAGGAACTGGGCATTATCGAAGCTCATTTTTCCGATCTTTCACCACTGAAGGGAATGCCTCTCAAAACTCTGAGCTATGAATCAAATCCAAAGCAGGACACCGAGATTCTCCGCTCCCTGAAAACATTGGAGAAGATCAACAATAAGCCAGTCGCCGAATTCTGGAGGGAAGTCGACGAGAAGCAACCATGACGATCTTCCTCTCCGCCCTGGCCATGACGTTCGCCGCGTTCTGCGTCTGGCTGACGGTGCGGATCTTCAACCGCCGGGGAATGCGGGCGGGAAGGGAACCAAAGGCGACCGATTCCCGCTGGCCTCCTGCCGGGGTATCATCAACAGCAGGGGCCGCTTTATTTGATGTCACGAAAGGATGGCCGCATCATGAAACACAGCCGAGCATATTCTGTTCTGAATGGCATCGCCGTTCTGCTGACTGTCGTTGGCGCTTTCACGGCATTGGCTGGAATTCTTCCGGTGGCCACCAGGGGCAATCCCTCAGGGCTCGAATTGATCGCGGGGTCGGGAATCGCGCTCATTGGCTTAGTTTTTATTGTGCTTTCCGACATCGGTTCGAGGTTGTATCGAATCGAGGCCAAACTTGGAACATTGCCCAAAGATGACTTCGGGGAAGAGAAGTCGGAATCCGATCGGGACGCACCGGCAGATTTATCGTGAAAAAAGGTGTCCATCGTGGAATCCCCGATAGACTGCCAGGTCGACAATACGATTCCAGCTAAGTCATTGGAACACAATAAACTACCGATACTTTCGATGTTGATGCGGATGGATCTCATAGTTCCATTCGCCGTGAAATGTGTTGGGTTTGATGAGGACGTCTTGCATTTCAGCATCTGTGACTTTGCGTCCTTTTTCGTATTGATCGGTGTCGAGCCAGCAATGGACTTCCAGGCCGGCTTCGGTTCGAGTCGATCCAATGAGTTGGACGACAATTTCCAGGGTTTCGAGTGGGGACTCCCTGCCAATTGCGAGTGATGTGACAAAATACCCGCTGGCGGGCCTTGACCCGCTTGGCAATGTGTTCAAACTGGGCATTCCGGTCTGGGTGATCGACTCCCTCCCGAGTCTTGCGGTTCGACTGCAGACTGAAGCCGGACGACTTCAGCAACTTTCCCACTTTCAGATGGCTCACCTCAAAGCCGTCCGCCTGAAGCGCCCGAGCCAAGGCGCGAGTACTTTTGCAGGTCCACCGCAGAGGGGACATCGGATCTCCACGGATCTCCGGTTCCACCAACCCTTCGAGAGCGGCCACCAATCCCGGCGCTCCTGCTCGCGCGACTTCCTACCACCTCCCACTCGCCGCTGGCGATTCGACGGAAG
>DASYAR010000724.1:0-8102 GCA_036501235.1 Planctomycetaceae bacterium | reverse complement strand
CATGGGCGCGGAGCCAGCGCACCGCGGCTTTCGTGTCGTGCACGGCGGCGGGAAATGGATATTTTGGCGCCAGTCGATAACTGACGGTCAGCGCCGCATATCCGTGCTGCGCGAGCTTCAGGCACAAGCCATTGTATCCATCACGGTGCCCGGCGCGAAATCCACCCCCGTGAATGCAAACGATCGCGGGGAAGGGGCCTTCGCCGGATTTCGGACGCGCGATGTTGACCTGCAAGTGCTGTTCGTCGGGATTCGAATATTCAATCCCTTTCTCGAAGAGGACCCCGTCGGGAACAAGTGGATCCGCGGCGAACACCGAGCCGCCGGAAATTACAAATAGCAGTGCAGCCAGCGCGAAAAGCGACATATGAGAGAGAAATCGCATGTTGATGTATCTCCGGCGAGGCTGAATCCGTGGATAAGTTGCATTCCAATGGTCAGGTTAGTGGATTCCCATCCAAATGAAAACCAGACAATCTGGCGCGGATTCAATTGACGGGAGATGATATAATAAGTTTGGGGAAGCGACATCAACTCGGACAATCGTAGTGTGGAATTTGAAGACTTCGGAGGAGCACTCATGCCCCGCACGTTGCCGCTCGCCGCCGTACAACCGAAATTGTCCGAACTGGTAGCCGGAATGGTTCCCGGTGAAGAGGTCGTCTTGACTTCGAACGGCGAGCCAATCGCTGTCGTCACTCGCCCGCCGCGGACAACTTGGCCCAGTCAACCGGGAACTGCAAAAGATCGTTCATTTTGGATGGCACCGGATTTTGATGCTCCGCTCGAGGACTTCGCCGAATACATGGAATGACCACACTTCTGCTCGATACGCACACCGCGCTTTGGTTTTGGTGGGATGATCCGCAGCTCAGTGCGACGGCAAAAGCCCTGATCTGCGATCCGGCAAATCGCAAACTCGTAAGCCTTGCGACGCCATGGGAGGTTGCCATCAAAGTCAGTCGGAAGAAATTGGACATTGGCGGCCCGTTTTCCGGGTTCTTCGATCAACAGATGATCCGAACTTTCTTCGAGTGGCTGCCGATTGCCACGAAGCACCTGAACTACGTCGCCGATTTGCCGTTCCACCACGCCGACCCATTCGACCGGCTCATCATTGCGCAGGCGATCTCCGAAGGAATTTCCATAGTCAGTGCAGATGTCCAACTCGACGCCTATCACATCACTCGATTCTGGTAATTCGATACTACTTGCCGATGCAGAATTTGCTGAAAATCCGATCGAGAATGTCGTCGGTGTAAACGGCCCCGGCGATTTTTCCCAGTTCGTCGAGGGTCTCGCGGACTTCGATCGCCAGCAATTCTTGATCGGTTTCGTCGCGTGCGATCGCCAAGGCCCGATCGAGCGACTCTTGCGCGTGGTTCAGACTGTCGAAACTGCGAGCAGCCGTCGTTCCCAGAAGGTGAGCTCCATCAGCCCCGTCGCGCGACAGCCTCGCGGCAATGGCAGCCGCCAACTCCGGCAGTCCGTCCCGCGTCTGTGCGCTGACGACCAGTGCGTCCGCGGCGGACTTCGATTCGAAAAGATCTCCTTTCGTCACGATCTGCATTAGCTGCTGGCCTGCGCCAGGCTTGCCCGGGCCGAGGGGGAATTCGGCAGGTCGATCGGCGGCGCGGCACCACACTACCAGGCTGGCCCGCTGAATCTGTTCCTCTCCCAGTTTCTGAGCCTGATGTTCGATTCCGTCGACCGGCGACGTGCGCCCCGCCGTATCGACCAGCTCAAACGTCATTCCGGCGATATCGATCTCGACGGCGAGGTAATCGCGGGTGGTGCCTGCGTCGGGGGAAACGAGCGCCTGTTGTCCGTCGGCCAGTGCGTTGAAGAGCGTGCTCTTGCCGGCGTTGGGAGGCCCCACCAGCACGACGCGCGGTCGCGACACCGGCCGCATCCGCTGATCGGCCCGTCGCAATAGATTGGCGACGGCGTCGCGCGCCAGCCCGAGCCGGCCAATCAGCGAAACGTGCGACACGAACTCGATGGCCTCATCGGCAAAATCCAGGCCCGCTTCGAGATCGGCCAGCAGATCGAGCAGGTCGCTGCGGAGCTGCAGAATCTGTGACGAGAGCCCGCCCGCCATCTGATCGAGGGCCGTCCGGAGCTCTTGGTCGTCATGGGCGTCGATGACCCCCAGCACGGCTTCGGCCTGCGTCAGGTCGATTCGGCCGGCGAGAAAGGCACGCAGCGTGAATTCGCCGGGTTGCGCTGGACGAACGCCGCGAGCATACAGTTCCGCCAGAACCGCCTCCAAGATCGGCGGAGACCCGATCGTGTGCAGTTCCGCCAACGGCTGGCCGGTAAAGCTGCGGCGGCCGGGCCAGAGGTAGAGATCGGCAGCAACGGGACGGCCCAGCCCCGCCAGCCGCAACGAGCCGGTATACCTTGACGGCGTAGATTTTGAGAAATCAACCGCAGAGAACAGCGATTGCAAGGCACGCAGCACGCCCGATCCACTGACGCGCACAATACCCCTGGCGGCCGGTCCCGGCGCAGATGCCAGGGCGGCAATCGTCTCGTCGAGCTGAATCACTTCCGCTTATCGCCTACGCGCCGAATGGCCGTCTCCTTTTCCGCCGCTTTGAGCAGCCTGGCCCAAAACCCGCCGCCGTCAGTTTCCGGCTGATCGTCAAATGCCGGGCTCCGTGGCGGGCGGTCGCCTCCAGAACCTGACGGAACAGGTCCGGAACCTGACCGGACAGGCTGCGGCGGAGCCCCCGGTTTCGCCTTCGGCAGCAACTTCCGCTCGCCCATGCCCCACAGGCTCGAGGCGATGAAGTACACGCACAGGCCGGCGGGAACTTTGTAGAACATGACCCCCATGAAGATCATCATGAAGTTCATGACTTTCTGCTGCATGGCCTGTTCATCGTTGGCCGGCGGGGGCATGAACATTTTCTGTTGCGCCACGAACAGTGCAATCGTGATCATCGGCAACAGGTTGAAGTCGTGCCCGAGGAACGGAATATTGAACGGCATGTGGAACAGCGCGTCGGGAGCGGCCAGATTGTCGATCCACAGGAATTTTGCCAGCCGCAGGTCGACGGCGTGATTGAGCGACTGATACAGCCCCATGAAAATGGGCAATTGCAGGAACAGCGGCAGGCATCCCGTAAAGGGATTGTGATTGTGCTTGCGGAACAGCTCCATCTGCGCCCGCGCCATCTTTTCTTTGTCGTTGCCGTACTTCTCCTTGAGGAGCGCCAGCTCCGGCTGTATCGCCTGCATCTTGGCGGCGCTGCGGGCCTGCTTGATCGAAATGGGGAACATCGCACCCCGGACGACGATCGTCAGGCAGATGACGGCCAGCCCCCAGCTGCCGGTCACGAAGTGAAACACCTTGAGAACGTCGAGCAGCAGCCGGCTGACCCAATCGACGCGGAACATGCCGAAAAACGAACCGAAGTCGATCACGCGCTCGGCCCCGATCGGCAGCACGTCGTCCCGTTTCGGGCCTGCGAAGAGGGCGTACGAGTGCGTGACTCGATCGGCATCGTCCGCCGCGCCTGCCTTGGCCAGCTCCAAATCGACCGACGTAAGCTGCACGCTGATATCGCTGCGCTCTTTGAGATTCGGCCCGATCAATTTTTGAATTGCCGATTTCGTGTACGGATCCTGCGACTGATCTCCCGACGGCAAGAGCAGCGCGGCGAAAAACTGCACGTCGACCCCGATGTATTTGACCGGGTTCTTCCATTCTTCTGTTTTGCCGTCCGCAATCGTCTTGGCGGCCATCAGCTGATTGTCGACCGTATCAGGCCCCTTCTGAAAGCCCGCCACGACGTCCCGAAATTTCTGCGTGTTCTCGACGTTTTCGAGCGGCAGGCCGGTGGGCCCTTGCAACACGTAGTTGATCGTTCGTGCTTTTTTTCCCAGGTTCTTAAACGTCACGTCGACCTGCAGTGCATAGGCCGGAGCTTCTCCACGTTTGGCATCATCCAGGTTGATTTTCGGCAGTTCGTAGCGCTTCACGATCTGGAGGTCGTCCAGCGTGATCTGGAATTCCGCCGACGAATGCGGTCCCTCGGCGGGAACGACCTCAACCAGCTCCCAATTCAAGTGGCTGACGTCGGCAACGGCAGCGAGTTGCGGAACACCGAGTTCCAACGTCTCCGGCCCCAGATTGGTTTCGCCGATGACGTTCAGCGGGCGATGCGGCTTGTCGAGCGTCTTGTATCGCGGATCGTTCAACTGAACTTCTTTGACCGCGGCGCCGTATGACGTCAAAGTCACGAGCTCACGGTAGCCGGTCATAAACTCGTCCGACCCCAATTGCACCGTCTTTTCAGGAAATTGCGGCAGGTCCTTAGGACGCTCGGCAGCCTGGGGCTGTTCATCGAGTGGCTTATCGTCGGGTTGCTTCTTGTCTGGTTGTTTCTTATCGGCTGCGGCAGCTTCGGCCTGCGGTTCGTCGGGATCATTCCCTTCCGCCGGGCCGATCGTCGCGTCTTTGTGCGCCGCTTGTTTATCGGCTCCCACCTTTTCGTCGGCCGGCGCTTTGTCCGCGTCGTTTTCGGCCTCCTGTTGCGCCGCAGGATTCGGTTTGCGCGGCGGCACCAGGCGCGGCAGAATGAAAGCGTTCCAGCCGATGAGAATCGTCATCGACAGAACAATGAAAGCCATGAAGCGTTTTTGATCCATAACAGCCATCCGCGTTGGGGAACGAGATCGGGCGACTCGCAGTCGCCTCGTCGTTCCGTGGTCATGCCCTCATTCAGGAGCGCCGTGCGAAGCCGATCTCCGTTTCGTCGGCTCCTGCCATTAACAAACACCGGTCCTCATCGCCCGTCGCGCAGGCGATCGCCCAGAAAATTATCGAGGTCCGGAATGTCGTAGATTTTCTTGACGGTCGTATCGATATCGTATTCCACCCGTTGGAACGCAATCTTTTTGTCGTCGAGGACGACGTACGAAGACCGCCAGTCGCCGTTGCGCGGCTGCCCGACCGAACCGACGTTCACCAGCACCTTCTCCGTCGCCAGGTCGTATTTGAAATCCAGATCTTCAGGGCGAAAAAACTTCAGGCTCTCGGTGAAAACTCCAGGAACGTGGGTATGCCCCTGGAAACAGTACATCGGGACCAGCGAAAAGATCCGCTCCATTTTCCGCTGATTGTAAATATCTTCCGGAAAAACATACTCGTTCAACGGATTGCGGGCCGAACCGTGAACATACAGAAAATCGCCGTCGCGCTGTTGCCGTGGCAATTCACCCAGGAATTCCCATCGTTTTTCGTTGCCGTCCGGGTCCCCTTTTTCCAGTTGTTCGCGAGTCCAGAAAATGGCACGTTCAGCCCCGGGGTTGAAACCCTCCGGGTCGAACAGGGCGCCCTGGTCGTGATTCCCCAGCAGGCACATCTGGCATCCCATGACCCGGTCGATGCATTCGCGTGGATTCGGGCCGTACCCGATGATGTCCCCCAGACAAAAAATCTCGGTGATCCCCTTCTTTTTGATGTCCGCCAGGACGGCTTCCAGCGCTTCCAGGTTCCCGTGGATGTCACTAATGAGAGCTTTCAAGGACCGCGCGCCTTCTGAATCTGCAAAGGTGGGACCGGAGTAGCGCCGTAAGGCAAAACTGGAGTGTAACTTAGCGATGATTCTCAGGTCAAGTTCACCCGCTCGCGCACGGCCGGATTGACCCGGATTGACCGGGTTCCCAATCAGGAATTCGCCGACCGTCGCGGCTTCTTGGCGGTTTCAATGTTCGGCGTCAAAGGAGAGCAGGGAGGCAAGAGAGGAGAGCAGGGAGGGCCACCCAGGATTAACTGGGAAATCGGCAGCGCAAGGGATCGCCAATCGATCGGGAAACGGAGTACGGGGAATCGAGCCCCGCCGCAAGAGACAGCGCGCCCGCAAAATCGCGAATTTGAGGCCCCCTTGGAGTCGAGCAGACTTTCGACCGCGCTCTGAGCCGCGTTCAGGGGCGTCCCCCGTGGCGACCAGAAGGTCTCGACATCTCGCGGAAGGCTGGATGTTCGGTGCGACTCGCGACGTCGCGGGGCTACGCCATAGAGCGGCGCGGCGGATCGAAGATCTGCCGGCTGTGTACGATGCCGGGCATCTTCTGATAGCCGCGCTTGCGGGCTTCTTTCAAGAGCGATTCCGGCGTGCCGGCGGCGCGGCGGAATTTCCGGCGGAAGTCATGCACCAGGTTCAGCCAGCCCGCGCCCAATAGTTTCAGCCGTTCCAGGATCGGCGCCAGGTCGCCGGGAATGGCGCACGATTTGTCTTCGCGAACCTGCCGCCCCGTCCAGTCGAGAAGTTGCAGGTCCTCGCTGAACGTCATCGGCAAGCAGCCTTTGGTTGCTCCATGATCGAAAAACCAAGCACATCCACCCCCCAGATTCGCGGCCAGGAACTCCAGCCGCTGCTGGATCCACTCCTTCCGATGGTCGAAGCATTTGCCGGACAGGCGATCGGTGCCACACAGGAATGCTCGCCGCACACAGCGGGTGATGCAGTGATAAACGCCGACTCCGGCCGGATCGAACACGAACTTCCGAGGAATATGGGGCATGACTCGGCCTCCCACAGGGGCGAGAACAGTCAGGAATCCGCGGAAATTCCCGGCAGAACGCGTATCTATTCAAATGTCCACTTATCTTGACAATCGGCCGGTCGAATGTCAAGCTGTCCGTCGGCGATTTATCCGAGATCATGGGTGGCCCCAACGTCGCGCCCCAAACGTCCAACGTCCAACCGCTCGCTTTTTAGGGGAATGATGATCGCAGTCGTTGAAAAGCATCGCGGCGTGAACATTCTTCGGGATTCCGGCAGCGCGGCGGTAAAGCTCGGAGACGAGTCGCAGATGTCGCAATTACTCCCGCGATATCATGCCAGCCCCAATGGCGTGAAAGTGTCGGCCGCGTCTATTGAAGAGGTCCGCAGGCTGATCGACGATGCCTTGGCTGTACCGGATTCTCCGCCTCCCGACGCTCCCTGACTTACGTCGAATCTTCAGACATGCCGTCGAGTTCAATGTGTTGCACTACCGAAGGCCGTGCGACAAAGGCCGTGTGGCAGCAGCGTAAATGGCGCCGAACGCAGCAAAACGACTGATGCAATTTGGCCGAGCGGCCTGGACCGGACGAAGAAGGTCACCTGCTTCAAGCGCGGCGACCAACGGGCGGGTATTCACCGTCGATGATTGGTCGCCGAGTCGCTTGTCGTGCCAATTGGCCGCAACGTCGGGCCGTCGTGATTTGACCGGATTGCAAGGTCAGGCAAAGACTTGGCGGCTATGCCGGATGCCTTGCATCACCCGGCAGCCGCGCTGCTCGCGTTCTTTCTGCAGCGAGCTTGGACGTCCTGCCGCGCGCCGGAACAGCCGACTGAACCGGGCCATCAATTGCATCCAGCCTTCGTGGCCGATGAATGCCCCGCGTTGCACCTCGCGGGGCGTTTTTCGTTTGCGGCTTCCCGTCGAAACGGATGCTCGCGGTCGTTATGCTCGACTGGTAATCATTGCAAGAGCAATGTTTCGCGTGCTGACCTGTCCGAGGCGCACGAGTGCGTCTTCCAGGTCCACAACTTTTTTCCGTGTCCGATTGTAAAGCCTCCCATTGGCTACTCTGAAGACTTCGGCGGCAAGTGGCGGAATTCGCTCGATGACTTCGGCAAGTTGACGATTGCTGACTTTGCCCAGTCTGATCAATTCCATGACATTCGCTAGATCATCGGGATTCAATGCAGGCTTGACCCGCTTGGACGGATCCGATTCCCCTCCCACGACACCCGAGTCCTGCACCGGAGCTCGCGATGCAATCGCCGGGGCAACATAATCGGACTGAATGGCTGGCGCGTCGGAAAGGGGCTCGTCTGGACGCCATGTTGCACGACGGTCAACGAGTGCCCGCACCTTTGCCGCAAGAATACTCTGGTCGACAGGCTTGAAGATGATGTCATCGACCCCACGCGCAATCAGATCTTTTGCGAGCTTGGGCTCGGTCACGCCCGTCAGGACGACAACCACCGGTCGAGCGGGCCGGTTCAGCAATTCGAGTGCGAGAGTGTGGCCATTTACCGCGGGCATGCGCAAGTCAGTGACCACGACATCGTAATCCGTGGTGGCAATAAGTTCCC
>DASYAR010000723.1:0-3603 GCA_036501235.1 Planctomycetaceae bacterium | reverse complement strand
GTGGTGGATCTGAAGCCCGGCAGAATCGACTCTGCCGGGCTTTCTTCGTTGATAATGAAGAATCTGCGCTCTCGGTGGATCCACGCCGGAAGATTCTTGACGCCGCCCTTCTCGCTTCGATAAACTCGGACTTCATCGCCCTTGGAAGGGCAGCGTTTACCCACCGGATCGGGGACAGACTATCGTTCGTTGATGATGCTTCGGAGCGAAGCTTTCCGCAGCTTTCTTTTCATCTCGAGCCGGTCGGGCTGCAGCAGCAATCCACGAAATCTCTTGTTATTGAATGAGCCCACACAGAATTCGACGGGTCAAGTTCGCAGTTCAAAGTTCTAAGCCAGCTTTCCCGTCGAAACTGAGGACTGGCGCAGAATTTGCTCTGCCGTGAGATTCACTTAAACCGAGCCCTCGGGGGGTTGACTTTTTTCATACTGCGTGGGCTATCCTATTTGTTGTGCGCGGCGATCGAGTCTCGGGTTGATTCTCGACCCGGGGCTGGATCGTCGTCGCGTTAAAAAAATCGTTCGAAAGGCAGGCATCATGAGGACGCTTGCGGAATATGCCAGGCACGGATGCTTTCTGAGCGTCGTTTCGGGTGGGGAGAAAAGTCACCCAAGGGAACGGAGTGCGCGCTGATTCGCGCCGGCTACCCGAAATTCACGGACGCAGTCAAAACCATGGCACATCGTGCGAATTCGACTTTATCGGCAACGAAAATGAAACGGTCAGCCGCGGAGTCGCCGGCTCCCCTGGGGATTAAGAATGCAGAGGGATCGGTTCCTCTGCAGTGGACGCCTGCGGCGACCGGTGTCGGAATCACCTTATTGGCCGTTTTGGGATCGGCCTATGCCGAGCCATTGGCAAACCTCGGCCACCGCTGGGCTCACGAACCTGATTATTCTCATGGGTTTCTGGTTCCAGTGTTTGCGGCGTATCTTTTTTGGACTCGCCGCAAATCGCTGCAGTCGCCGTCTCAATTTGCAACACTTTTCGGCGTAGTGCTTCTCGCCGCGGCTTCGGCGATGCGGTGGTTTTCAGCGCATTCCTATTATCCACTTGTCGACGCTCCTTCGCTCATTCCTTGCCTGGCCGGCGTGGTCTTGTTGATCGGGGGCTGGTCGGCCCTGTCCTGGTCATGGCCGTCGATTGCCTTCCTGGTGTTCATGATGCCCTTGCCAGCCGCGGTTGCTACTTTGCTCAGTCATCCTCTGCAGAGAGTCGCCACAGTCTGCTCCACCTGGCTGGTGCAGCTCTGCGGTGTGCCGGCGATCGCTCGGGGAAATGTGATTTGGCTGACTGCCGGGAAGATCGGCGTTGTCGAAGCGTGCAGCGGTTTGCGCATGCTGATGCTGTTCTTGGCCATCACGGTCGGTGCGACTTTCGTGATCAATCGGCCTCTCTGGGAAAAGGTGTTCGTGGCGCTGAGTGCGTTGATTATCGCCGTCATCGCCAATATCATCCGCATCACGACCACGGCGGTTCTGTACGAATATGTGGGTCAACAGTGGGCGGACAAGGTCTTTCACGATCTCGCCGGCTGGCTGATGATGCCTGTGGCAGTGGCATTGCTGTTCCTGGAATTGTATGTTCTCAACAAGCTCCTGGTTGCGCCTGCGTCCGCGGTTGGGCCGATGATGCTGCGCCGGACAGGTGCGGGAGCGATGAGATCTGCATAAGGTTCGAACGTCAATTCGCTGTCGGGATTACGGAAGAGCCGGAATGAGGCTTCAATGAGCCGAGAGCCCATCAACAATACCCAGCTGATACAGAATCCGGCCCCCATGCCGGCGATCAGCGGCAATTTTCCAGCGGGGCCTTCTGTGGCCGCGCCCGGTGATTCGTCGGACGGGTCCCTCAATGTCTCCCGCTATCTGCATGCCTTGCGGCGGCGGTGGCTGCTTGCCGTGGTTGTCGCTGTGCCGCTGTCCGTCAGCGCGACATACTCCGTCTGGCGTCTCCAGCCAGGCCTCTATACTGCGACGTCGATCCTGCGTTTGGCGCCGACCGAATCGTTGCTTTTGTTCGAGACCGCCGAAAGCAAGATGACTGCCAATTCGTTCGACACCTATAAGCGCACGCAGCGGCAGTGGATGCGCACGCGATTCGTCATCTTGCGGGCCCTCCGGGATCTGGAGCTGCTCAAGATTCCCGCACTGCGAGAGGAAGCCGATCCCGCGACTTGGATCGAAGACAACCTGGTCGTGACCTTCCCGGATGACTCGGAAGTCGTCCACGTGTCGATCGCGGCGGACAAGGCGGAAGGTTTGCATTTGCTGGTCAATGCGATCGTGACCGCCTATTTCGAAGAAATCGTGCACGTCGAGCGCGACCGCAAGCTGGAACGCATCAACAGCCTCGAACTGGCCTACAGAAAGGCCGATTCCGATCTGAGGACCAAGCGAACCGACCTGCGGCAGCTTGTCGACCGCGTCGGGACGGCCGATTCCGGCGCACTGACCCAGGTTCAACAGAATTCACTGCAACAATTTGCCACGGTCCAGAACCAATATTCCAAGGTGCGGTTCGAATTGATGCAAGCCCGGAGCGAGGTTGAGCTGCATGAGGCGGCCAACACGGCCGAGGATGCCGAAGTTTCGATTTCCGAACATGAAGTGATGGTGGCGCTGCGAACCGATCCGGTGGCCACGCAGATCCGGGCCGACAAGCAGCGAATTCAGGACTTGGTCGAGTCGACGAAAGCTCGATATAAGTCCGATACGGCGGCCACGCGGATCGACGATCATGCACACCGCCTGCAGGGTTTGGACGCGCGGCTGGAAGCCCGCAAAAAAGTGCTGCGCGGCGAACTGGCTGAATTCAAACGCCACTCGGCGGGTTCGGGGATCGACGAATTAAAGCGCAAAATCGTGCTGCTCACGACGCAAGAGGGCCTGCTTGGCAAGCAGGTCAAAGAGCTCGAGGAAGAATCCAAGAAGTTTGGACGATCATCGATCGACGTCGAAATGATGCGGGCCGAGATTTTGGCGCTGCAGGACGTGCTCTCGCGATTGGGAACCGAGCTGGAGCGCACACGCGTCGAATCCCAGGCCGATTCCAAGAGCTCCTCAGGCCGCGTGACGCTCATGAGCGAAGCTCAGCCGGCTCGCTCCGGCGATTCCAAAAAGCGGTTGGCGAAAATTGCCGGGGCGGGGGCGGCCGCATTTATCCTGCCGTTCGTGCTCATCGTCTGGCTGGATGCCCGCAAAGAACGCATCAATACGGGGTCCGACGTGGAACAGGGGTTGGGCCTGTCGGTCCTTGGCTCGGTCCCGATGATTCCGCCCCGTGTGATGAAGCGCCTCGACGGGGCCTCCCCGCGCGAACAGCATTGGCGGACGCTCTTGTCGGAATCGGTCGATTCGATCGCCGCAGTTTTACTGCGCGCGGCGCAGTTCGGCGACAACCGCGTGGTGATGGTTTCCAGCGCCACCGCAGGGGAAGGAAAAACGACTCTCGCGGCCCATCTGGCGACCAGCCTGGCCATTGCCGGTCACCGCACGGCTTTGGTCGATTTCGATTTGCGCCGTCCTGCCTTGCACCGCGTCTTAGGGTTGAATTTGAAGCCCGGAGTCTCGGATGTTCTCGATGATTCACAGCTCTTCGACG
>DASYAR010000722.1:0-4919 GCA_036501235.1 Planctomycetaceae bacterium | reverse complement strand
GGCGGCAATGGCCCGCGCAAGACGCTCGAATAATCACCACTTGATGCGACAATTGAGAGCACATTTCGAGGACGCGCCGGTCCCATTGTCAAACTGCGAACTGGGGACGCTCGAGCAAATGTTCGTAACGCCGGTCGGCCGACTGGGGGGTGTTGCTCGGCAAGCCACTCCATCGGCGGGATTCATGTTTCCAGGAAACGAGACTCCCGCAGCGATCGACCCGATGTCGTTGGCGATTCCCATCACGTATGTTCTGGAAATCCTAAAGAGGCGTCGCACCGCGGGGGGCCGACTTCATCGACCTCGTTCCGCAAGCCCTCGGCGCTGGCCGATTGCGCGCCCGCGTACTCTTGGCCCCCGCCATGAGTCGCTTCCAAATGCCAGGGGTGAGTTATATCGAACGACGAATGTCGCCGGCAGATGCGAATGTCGGTGGCGCGATCTTGACCTCCACGCAAAAGTGGAGACGACGGGGATCGAACCCGCAACCTCCGCGTTGCAAACGCGGCGCTCTCCCAACTGAGCTACGTCCCCTTTGGCTTTCTGACGCCGTTGACTTTCTGTCTGAATCGGGCCTTCAGATTGCAGGTTTGAATGGGCGCACTTGGATTCGAACCAAGGACCTCAGCCTTATCAGGGCTGCGCTCTGAACCAACTGAGCTATGCGCCCGGTGCTTGCCGCCTTGCCCCAACTCGATGAAGCGGCACGACAAGACTGCCGGGAGCCCGGCAGATCAACCCGCCGGGCTGTGGCGAAGATGTATTTTGGCGATTCGGCGGCGGGCTGTCCAGTGCCGATTGCCGCAGAATCGAGATAATCTGCCCGCAGACACGTCAGGCGTATCGAAGATTCCGCCGCGGTCATTCCTCGTCGTTCGCCGACTTATTTCCTTTGGCCTTGCCTTTGTTGGCCTTTTTCTTGGGATTCTCCTTGCGTGCAGCGTCGCCGTCGCCGGACCGCTGTGGTTCACCGGGACGGTTCGCGCCCGCTCGTTGGGCTGCCGCCTGCACCTGATCCCGCAGGCGTTTGAGCCAGGGGAATTGCGGTGGCTTCGGGAAATTATCGGGGTCTTCGAGCGACTTCTTCGTCATGTAAGTGTCCAGCAGCTTCTTCTGCTGCTGGTCGAAGGGGAGCCGCATGATTTCGTCTTGCTCGGTTGAGCTGAGCTGTACGAAGAATCGCTCCAGATTATCCTGATCGGGTTTGATCTTCTCATGTTCGGTCTCGTATTCGGCGCGCACGCCGGCGACCATGAGTTGCAGGATGATGGCCTTGGCTCCCTGGTCGATTTTGTTCCGCAATTGGTGTTGCTGCGCGGGATTCGTAATGGCGCTCACCATCGCTTCGAGCACCTCTTTGCTCCACCACCTCGGCATGACTTGCGAGCCGGGCCCCGATCCCGGGCGAAAGGCCAGGTCCAGAATGTAGGTATGGCGCGCGACCCCGCGCTTCTTCTTGAGATGCTCGATTTCTTCGGGAGCGAGATAATTGCGGATCGCCTGCTCGACGATGCCGAGCACGGCGTCGAGGTCGTCCGCGCTCAGACCATGCGGCGCCTTGACGCCTGCCTTGGCCCCGGTGGCGTCGGCCAGCTCCTGCTGCTTCTTGAGAAGGTCGCGAACTTGTTTGTCGCGCCGGTTTGGATCGGTTTCTTTCCGCAGGTCGTCGCGCTGGCCTGGAGTCAGCGTCGACAGCCATTCATAGTATTCATTCATGACGCTTCGCAGCTTTCCCTCACCGCGGTCGTCGTCTTTCAGCTCTTTCGCAAACTGGCGGAGCCAGTCCTGCTCGGCTTGCGGCAGCTCACGGAAGGCCTTGAAGCTGCGTTGCAAACGGGCCCGTTCGGATTCGGACTTGCGGGCGATTTCCTGGCGGCGCGCGTCGCGCACTTCGGGAGTGAGCGAGTCGCCTCGCGCGAGGGCGCTGCACAGCACCACCAGAAATGCCAGGCCCACTCGCGAAATTCGCCGTGATCTATTTCGCATGGTCGTCATGCTCCGCCAGAGTGCGCTTATTCTTGAGGACTTCCAGAAACTCGGTCGGATGCCGTGCATTGCCGGGATCCGGGGGAGTCAACGATTCGCCGTATTTGTCGAGGTTGTTGACGACGTCGTAGTCTTCCAGCAGGGCCTCGAAGTCATTGGGAATCCAGTGCCTGGTGGCCGCGAATCCGACGTATCCGCACGCGGCCAGGATGGCCACCCACAGCGCAAGTACGGCACCGCGCCGCGCGTTCCGATAAATCAACTCGGGAGGAATGCGCGGCCCCTTCTCTTCGGAAGCCCGCATGCTGCTGACCGTTCTCTCGGTGAATTCGCCCGAGGCCCGATGCGTCGGCAGGGCGTTCAGCATGTCCCACGACCGCGAGAGCATGTCAATTTCGTGGCGCGCCACTTCGCTGCCGGCCAGCACGTGCTCGATCTCTTGCGTGGCGGCCTCGCCGAGCTCGCCGTCGAGATACGCGACCAGATCGTCGCGATGTTGCTGTGAGAGTCGGATCAGTTTGGCCATGAATGTTGCGGTTCGAAAAACGTCGTGGTTGATTCTTCCACAGCCGCTTAAGCGGATTCTTCGTCTGGTTCCTTATCCGTGGAATCCGTTGCGCCCAGCGTCCCTTGCCGGACGTAGGGCTCGAGTATTGCACGCAGGTTGTCGCGCGCCCGCGACAGCAGCGATTTGACGGCGGACGGGGTCATTTCCAACGAGGCGGCGATGTCGGCATAGCTCATTTCTTCGAACTTGTGAAGCAGCACCGCCATCCGCTGATTCTCGTTGAGAGTCGCCAGGGCCGCCTGCACGACGTTACGCATTTCCGATTTGTCGAACTGTCGGGTGGGCATCAGGGCCGATTTTTCGGCGATGACGCGTTCGCCGGGGCGCGGGCCGAGCGGTCCCGAATCGTTTACGCTCAAAACGACTTCTTTTCTCCTGCCGGCGTCGCGCCGCAGATTGTTGGCCAGGTTGTTGGCGATGCGGAACAACCACGTGGCAAATTTCGCCGTCGGCTCGTAGCCGTGCCGGGCCCGATAGACGCGCAGAAACACTTCTTGCGCCAGGTCCTCCGCAGCGTCTTTGTTCTGCAACATGTGAGCGAAAACGCCCACGAGCCGATCTTGATAGTTGGCGACGAGCTGCGTGAACGCCGTTTGATCACCGTCTTTGGCGCGCAGCATCAGCCTCACGTCGGGATCGCGCAAAACCGGGTTTTCTTCGGTGCCGTTCTGTTTCACGTCAACTTTCGGGTCCGACACTACGACCGGGCCCACAACTATCTAACCCGGAGGGCGGTTCAAGGTTTCTGTTGCGTGTACGATTCGATTATGATTCTTAAGCTGGGAAGGGCGGGAAACTCCCCCTAGTGTACCCATTGCCTGGAGATGAGGCGAGAGAATGGCGCTGTCGGACCTGCCGCTGAGTTATTGCACGAACGTGCATCCAGGCCGTTCGCTGGCTGAAGTGGACCGCGGGCTCGACGAGTACACGGCGCCGCTTCGCACCAACTATGGCGCCCCATTGGCGGCCGGGCTCTGGCTGGCCGCCCCCGTGATTGCCGAACTGGTCGCGGGCCCCGCCGAGCTCCCCCGTTTCCGCGATGGACTCGCCCGCCGGAATCTCACATGCCACACGGTGAATGCCTTTCCTTACGGCGATTTTCACAGCCGGCGGGTGAAGGAAAATGTTTATCTTCCCGATTGGTCGGACCGGCGCCGGCTCGATTACACGATCGATTGCGCACGTGTTCTGGCCGCTTTGTTGCCGGACGGGGTGGAAGGGAGCATCTCGACCGTCCCCCTGGCATTCAAAGGTTTTACGCACGCCGGCGATCATCTCGACCGCTGCGCGGCACAACTCGTGGAAACGGCGGTGGCCCTCGACCGTTTGCAGCAGGAGACGGGCCGGCTGGTCAGGCTGGCCATCGAGCCCGAACCCTATTGCCTGGTCGAAACGACCGACGAAGCCATCGACTTTTTCGAGAAGGTTTGGCGGCAGGCTGGATCGGACGCGGCGCTTGCCGCGACGCGCCGCCACCTGGGACTGTGTTACGACGTTTGCCACCAGGCCGTCGAATTCGAGGACATTCCCACGTCGATCGGGAAGTTGGTTGCCAGAGGCGTGCGCATCAATAAAGTGCATATTACTTGTGCGCTCGAACTGGAGTCCCCGGGCAGCAACGAGGCCGGGTGCCAGGCGCTCGCGGCGTATGTCGAAGAGCGCTACCTGCATCAGACTCTGGCCCGCTCGAAAAGCGGGGCCATCCTGCGGCAGATCGACCTCACCGCAGACCTGGCCCTTCGTCCTCCGGCCGAATTTCGCGAGGCGGAAGCCTGGCGGATTCACTTTCACGTCCCCGTCAATGCCGAGCATCTGGGGCCGCTGCGGACGACCCGCCAAGAATTGCGCCAGGCGCTGGAAACGGTCGCGGGTCTTGATTATGCCCCCCATCTTGAAGTTGAGACTTACACCTGGGAAGTTCTGCCGGGACGACCATCCAGCTCGACACCCCAGTTGCTGATCGACGGCTTGACCGGTGAAATGCTCGCAACGCGGCAGTTGCTGGCGGCCATGAAAGCTGCCAAGAAATAGCTTCGACGATGTTCTTCGATGCTCCGCTTTCTCGTTCCCACGCTCCGCGTGGGAACGCCCGTAGCGACGCTCTGCGTCAACCTCGTTCCGCGATTCCGGCACCCACTCGGCCCACTCGCCAAACGACGACGGATGACGGACGGAGGTAACCGCAGAGTTCACAGAGGAGCGCAGAGACAAAAAGGGGGAGACGGAGCGCGTTTCGAGTTCCCCACTCGGAGAACATGACGTCCAATGTGAGGGAGACCGATGATCCGTGCCATTTTCCCCCAGTTTTTTCATTCGTGAGGGGCTTGCTCCATTCGTGAGGGGCTGGCCCCTCAATCGTGAGGGG
>DASYAR010000721.1:0-16950 GCA_036501235.1 Planctomycetaceae bacterium | reverse complement strand
CGCCCCAGAGATGTTGTCGTTCGTCTGTACGCCGTACTGCCCATTGTCGATTTGGTTGTTCGCATCCGTGTATTCGATGTAGTCATTCCCGCCGTGGGGATTCTGAACCCAGTTCTCAAGTCCGAAGTAGTAGGTGGCGCCCCCCACTCGCTCGCTGGAATTGCGGGAGTCGACATCCGATCCGACCGGAAGGAGGACGATCGTATTTCGTGAATTGTCGGGCGCCGCCAGAACGCCGTGGCCTGCCTGGGTGGCTTGAAGCGTTGTCGGATGCCAGAGGTTGAAGTCGAGCGGCGAAAATGCCAAACCGGTTGGGGAGCCGAGCGACTCGTTCGAAATCGAAGCGAACGTCGCGGGATCGGTGGGATCGGCGGCGCTCGGATTGAAAAACACTTGCTGCAAGTTGCCGGTGGTATCGAAGGCCACCACCTGGCCCGTGCTGATTGTGGCAAACAGGACATCCTGCGTATTGCCCGTGGCATTACTGCCATTCACGTTCAGCAAGTTCTGGGGCCCCAGCGTCAGGCCAGTAAAATTGAATCCGATACCGCTAAAATCGGCAATGAGGGATGCAGCGCCGCTATTCGGATTGATCTGGATGAACTGCCCCGTCGAAGTCACGCCGTACAGGGTGCTTCCGACGAACTCCATTCCCATGGTGAAACCGGTGACGCCGGGCCCGGTGATATCGCCTTCCAGCCCCCACGGCTGGCCGTTCACAACCCCTGCGGAGCCGTTGGTGGGATTGGCGCGATAGAGCCGCGAAAAGCTCTCGAGTGCGCCGCCTGTGTCGGTCGTGCCGTTAACAGCATAGTAAAGATTATAATGGGAGCCGGTAATCCCATCAGTGCCGACCAGGTATGGCCCCCAGACAAACGAGTCGATCGTGCCGAAGTTGGTTTCTTGCTGGTTCAACGGGTTTGGCGGAGGATTGGGGACGTTGGGAATATTATCGTTGCCCAGTGTCTGCAGCACCGCCCCGGTGCCCGGATCGATCTGCGCTAGTTGGCCGATCGTGTTAGCCACACCGTTGATGCCATAATATTCCCACAGAGTGCCATCGGAACGCATCTTGATGCTGCTGGTGCCGTTGCCGGGCAATCCGTTCGTGATATTGTAATTCTCCGTGCCGGTCCAGGCGTCGTTCGAATCGAGCGTTTTGCCGTCCGACGTGAACAACGTCACGTCGGAAAGCGTGAACGGGACGACGTTCTGGCTGACGTCAGCCGTGTTGTCGATCGGCAGAATGGCGCCCGTCGTTGGTTCAATCGTGTTGCTTTCCTGTGGATTGCCGGTCGTGTAACCCGTGAACCCGATATGGTCTTCCACGATGCGCTGCACCGAATCGACCGGCTCGAGGCGCGTCAGGTTGCTGGCGCCGTTGGCAGTCAGGATGCCGCCGCCGGGCGTTCCGAACGAGGCCGACACGGCGGAGGGCAACTCGGCATTCGACGAAATGGCGACGTAATACGTGAATCCCGTGCCCGACGGCGTATCGGCCGGTAACTGCGCCGATCCGATGAACGGATCGAGCGCACCGACTGACCCGCGCGTCAAGTCGGTCAGGCCGTTGCCTTCACCCGGCCCGGGCTGGGCGCTGGTGACACCGCCGTCGCGGCTGATCAGGATCAACTTCCCGGTGGAATCAAACACCGACAGGGTGGTGTCGGGGCGAGCCAGACCGTCGGTGTAGTAGACCTGGAAAATGCTGGAGAGGGTCTTGCCGCCGGCATTGAAACCGGCGATCGACTCGATCAAGTCGTACTGCAACGTGAACGAATACCAGTCGACCTGCTGGGCCGTGGCCAGCGTGCCGCCGGCGTCGAGTGTGCTGTCATTGGTCGCCAGCAAATTGCCCAGACTCTGGGCGGTCGCCTGGGAATTGTTCGTGCCGGTCGACTGCTGCGTTCCGCTGAGAATCGAATTCTCCGGCAAACCCTCGATCTGAATGCCGTTCGTGGCATAGCTGATGTCCGAATAGCTGATGCTCGAGCCCGGCGTCACCCATTGCTGTTGCAGGCGAACCTGCAATTCGTACGCGCCGGCCGTCTTGGCAGAATCGCTGCGGACCCGGATGAAGTACGTGCTGCTGGTGCCGGCCGTTCCCGGCAGGACCACGCGCATCATGGCGTCGCGCGGATTCGAAGAGTAATAGACGCCTCCCAGCGTCGGATCTTTCAAGATCGTCAACGCCACGACCCCGGCCGCCGAGGAGATGCCATACGGATTGCCGGGGGTGGCTTTCGACGGATCGGACGTCGCGAGCACGTTTCCCTGGGCGTCGACCAGTTCCAGAACGCTGGCCAGGCTCGGCGAAGAATTGCCGATCTGGAACCAGACCTCGGTTCCCGCCGTGGCATTGAAACTGTAGACGTCGACGTCGCTGGGCTGAGTGAGCGCGCCGTGGATGTCGAACCCGAGCGGCAGGTAATCGTTCCCGCCCTGCGGCGTGGCGGCGGTGTTGGTCGATACGTCGGGGGCCAGCGTCCCCATGAACTGGGCCGAGGCCGGGGTCGAAATCGAAGTCCCTGATTGCAGCACGACCTGGACATTGGCGTCGTTGCTGTAGGGCATCAGGGTGATCGAATTCCAGTCGCCGGCAGCGGCCGTCGTAAGGCTGCCGTCGTCATTGGTGTCATCCTGCGGCTGGCCGTTGAGCTGGAAACCGGCGCCTACCGTATCGTCGTTGAGGCTCGTCAGGATCACCGGATGAGCGGAAGTGCCGATGATTTGCAGCGCCCCGCCAATGCGGTCGTCGATGTCGAGGGGAATGCCGTTAATGAAGAACCCGGCATTCGCACCGAGCAACTTCACGACCAGGCTGGCGCTGGCGCTGCTCTGGATACGAATGCCGCCGAACGTGTGCTGGTTGATGATGTCGTCGATCGCACCGGTAACGACGGAGACGATTCCCGTGTCGTCCCACACGGTCTGGGTGGTGATTTCTTCGGCGCGGACTTCCATGCCGTTGACGTCGTTGCCGGTGAAGGTGTTGCCGGCCACGAGAGGCCCGTAATTCGTATAGTTGACAGCGATCGCATCGAGCGCTCCGACGCTGTCGCCCCAGTCGGAAACCACGTCGTCGTTGAGGGCGTTGGCGTTGACGCTGACGACGTAGCCGGCGTTATCGAGGAACTGATTGTCGAGCAGCACCGGCTGTGCGCCGCGGACAAAAATCGTGGCTCCGTCGTTCGAAAGGAGACCGCCGCGCGTCGGATCGGAGTCGAAGGTCGAATCGCCGCTGGCGTTGTCGAAGAACAGCGAATTGGCGATGCGGACCTCGGCCTGCTGAATCTCGACTGCATTGAAGTGTGCGAACCCGCCGGGAATGGCTACATTTCCCCCCGCATACTGGATGACGGCGTGGTCGATGCTGCCCGAGCTGTTGGAATCGAAGAACAAACCTCCCCAATCTCCAGCGGCAGGAGTTGCATTCGCATTGTTACTGGTGTCAAAAGTCCCCCCTGCGCCGTAACTATTATCGTTGATCGAGGTAAACACGATGGGCTTCGAGGCCGTCCCTTCGGCGATCAATTGCGAGCCGCCGACCTGGGCCTGGATCGTCGAGCCGCTCATTTTCATGATCACGCCCGGATCGATCACCAGACTGCCGGCGATATTGGCCGACCAGCCCGTATGCGTCGGGTCATTGGGATCAGGTTCGATTGGCCCACCCGGATTGCCTGTAATCAGGAGGTTTTCGGCCAGCACGTAGACGATGTCGGTGTGCGTAATGCGCCCGGCGATATCGAGCTGTTCAATCGGTTGCCCGGGGGCGGTCTGAATACGGATAAAGAAACCATTGATGCTGTTGGCAGTAATTTCATTCCCATACACGTCCGGGCCGATCCGGTCTTCGGTGTCGGCCAGGCTGTTCGGGTCGGCGGAAATTGCCGAATCCGCGCTGAGCGTGATGTTGTTGAACCACACGGCCGGGCGCGCGAAGAAGGCGGATGTTCCACTGGGATTGGAAATGTCGATGGGGTCGACAATCTCCGGAACCGAATCGACCGTGACTTTGCCGCCGCCATAACTCAAGCTGGCCTGGTTCACCGAATCGAGAAAGACGCCGTTTCCTTGAGAATCCTTCCCCTGAAAATCGGAGCTTTGATTGAAAATGATGCCGCCCCAGTCGCCGGCACTGGGGCCGCCCAGATGCAACGGATCGCTGGTGCCGGCAATCGCGTTGTTATAGAGGGAGGTCAAGACGACGTTGTCGGTCGGTGTGCCGAGAACCTGCAACGAGCCATTGCTGCGGTCAATTCCGGGAACCGTGTCGCCGACATTGATCACCGCATTGTGCAGCTTGATGATCGCTCCGGCGTCGATCATGACGGTGACGCCCTGGGGAACCACGAACGTGCTGCCGTCGGAGGCCGCATTGTTTTGCGAATCAAATCCGATATTGTAAGACAGATCGTCGCCCAGAGTCAGCGGATTGCCGTCGCCCCCGCCGTTCCCCTCGATGCGGACGATGGTCCCTGGAACTGCGGCAAACAGCGCCGTGCTGATAGTGCTGTAAGGATGGGCCAACGAACCGTCCTGGACGGGATCGCTGGAATTGTCCTTGTCGACAAAGATCGTATTACCGCCGTCGGCAACAGCGCCGGTCGAGCTTTGGAACCAGTAATTGAAGGCCGTACCCGTGGTGTTGACGCCATCGCCCGACAGCGCGACCCCGCCGCCGCTGCCGTTGATCCCGGCATCCTTGAACGTCGTGCTGTTATTGGGATCCGCGGCAAAGGTCAATTTCAACTGGTACTTGCCGTCCGTGTTGCCGCCGAATCCACTGTCGAGAACCGACGGATCGAAGCTGGTATTGCCGACGCTGGAAACGGCGATGTAGTAGGTTCCGGCCGCCAGGTGCAGATTCACGAACGAATCATTGCCGAAGTAGTCGTCGTTCCGGGCAATGAGAGTTCGGCTGCCGGTTCCACCCCCCAGGCTCAAGGCCAAACTACTGATATTGCTGCCGAGGTTCGTGCTCCCCGCCCCCACGCCGCTGGCCGACGCCGTGACCAGGTTTTGGGAGAGCACATTGGAATTGATCGCGGACGCGAGACTGTTCGCCGTCGTAAAGCCGATCGAGTCGGTGTTCAAAACGACGGAAATGGTCGTACCGCTGACGGTAATGGAGGGCCCGGCGTTCTTTCCCAGATCCGACTTGGTGAACTTAATGCTGAGGCCGTTCCCCGCGGTGCCAGGCGCATTCGCGGTGAACAGGACCGACGCCAGGCTGCCGGCGCTGGTGTTGAAGCTGGTGGCCGCGGTGGCCTGGGCCGAAGCCTCGCTATACAGCGACAAGACCGAATTGAGCGTGCTCGGGTCGGCCGGTGCGGCGAGATCGAGCGTGAAATTGAGCGAAGTCGACAGCCCGATGACGGTGGCACCCGGGTCGGCCGTGTTGGCTCCCCCCGAGACTTGTGCTGCAATCAACTTGCCTGCCAGCGGATCGTTATTGAGTGCGGTGACGAGATCTTCTGCGGATGTCGCGGCGAGCGCGTCATCATTGAGAACGACGGAAATCTGGGTTCCATCAACCGAGATCTGAGGAGCGGAGGACGAAGAACCCAGATCGTCATATTGGAATGCCAGGCTGATGCCGCTCCCCGCAGCACCGGGCTGCAGCGCGCTGAAGGTGACGTTCACTCCTCCGCTCGTGTTGAAGTCGGACGAGGCCGTGTCCGGCAATGTGAGCCGCTGGGCGATCGCTTCCGCCGAGAACGTGCCGGCAGTGGTCAACGTGAATGAATACAAATTGATGTCGGTGCTGTCGGCCGGGTTGATATTCTCTGCCGGAACGAGGTCGATATCTCCGGGATAGACCTGCTCGACGCTGCCAATGCTGGGTTGACCTGGCGTCGGGGGCTCCTCCCCGGCAGTCGCGCCGCCGACGCCGCTCCCCATGACGCTGGGCGCATCGAAACTGTGCGTCAATCCGAGGGCGTGGCCGATTTCGTGAAACGCGATGCCAAACCAGGTCCCGCCGTACGGGCTGGTGCCGAAATCGATATTGGCGTTCATGACGACTTCGCCGTTACCGAAGATCCCGCCGGCCCCGTTAGGGCTGATCGCCGGGTCGACCGCGCGCAAGTCCCCGGTGACGACTGTCAGCCCCTGATTTGCCGTCTGGACGAACTCAACTCCCAGATATTTTCCGTACATCGTGAAGATCTGCTCCGCGTCGATCTTCTGCTGGTCGGTGATCGCATTGTGCAAGACGTTGCCGAAGGGGTCGACGCCGTACACGTCCTGGAAGTTATAATAGAACACGGGAATCGAGCCGGGGACGCTGGAACCAGAATTGGTCCCCACGTTGCTTTCTCCGGAGACTCCCTGGGCCGTCAAGTCGCGGTCTCCGGGGGTGCCCGGCCCTCCAGGCAGCGCCGGATAGGCCAAGTTTCCGAGTGGGGCGATTTGCCCGCTGATCGTCTGTCCGGCACTTCCCAGAACCCCCAACGACGCGGCGGTGGCGAAACTGCTGGTGTCCGCAGCCTCGGTCAGGGGATTGCTGGCCGTGATGTTCAAAAGGTACGAGCCAAATCCGGCGCCGCCGGTCGCGCCTGTCCCGAGCACCGCGTCGTAGGACGTATTCCCGGCGGACGACACGCCAAGGTAGTACGTCGTCGGTCCGCTGCTGCTGTTGATGAACGTGAACGAATTTGTCGACGAATTCAACAATTCCACAGTACCGGTGGAATCGAACAATCTCAAATAGACGCCGCTGCCCACCAAGCCGGCCGCCAGGTTCGAGACGTTGACGGTGATGATGCCGGGAGCGGTGGCCTGGAACTGGTACAGGTTGACGGAGTTCACGTCGGTGCTCTGGCCGGCCGTGTCATTGCCGAGGTAGCCTTGCACTCCATAGCCCCCGACAGGAAGGGTTTCAATCGTGGCGCCGATGGGACCGGCGGGCGTCGTCGTCCCATTGAACAGCGCAGACACCGTGAGAAACGTATCCGACCCGACATTGGCAATGACGTACAGATCGCCGTCCGGACCTTGCAGAATCTGCCCCGGAGCGAGCTCCGTGAATTTCGTGTCCACACCGGTGACAAAAGTCGAATTGTTCGTCCAGAACGTCGTGCCGGCCACCGGGGCCAGCTTTCCTGCCGTAAGAGTCGAATAGGTTGTAAAGCCCGATTCGGCAACGCCGAAATACAGGCTCGAGAGCGTGAGCGAATTATTGCTCGAGATACTGCCGATCTGATAGAAATTGCCGTCGGGGCCCTGCAGGACCTGCCCTGCACTCAGCGTCGTGAAATAGCTGCCGACGCCGGTAACCGTCGCCGAAGCGGTATTCCAAGTCGTTGTTCCCGCCAGTGCGACGAGGTCGAGGTTGCTGGCGACGGCGCCGGCGTTCGTCGCCAGCGCGGTCGTGCTGTTATTCACTTTCGGAGCGCCGACCTGCAAGCGGAACGTACCGGCCGGAAGGGTCGATGCGAACTTCAGCACCGCCGTATTGCTGATGCTGTTGTACGTCACCTGCGTGGGCTCGATAATCGAGCCGTCGGTGGCGCTGATCACCTGATAATAGGCCGGATCCTGGGCCAAAGCGGCGACCAACGGATCCTGATTGAAGTAGACGTCGATCGTATCGTTCGCCTGACTCAACGCACCGTCGGTAACTGTCAAGAATCCCTGGAACGCCGCCAGGAACCCCACCTTAGAGGTCGTGACGGAAAGCGCAGGATTTCCACTGAAAGTCACAGCGCCTGCCTTGGCGCTGGCCGTGATCGACGATTTCAATGTCGAACCGTTGATGGCCGCGGCGATCTCCGTCGCCAGCATGGCTGCCGTGTCTCCCGTGTGGTAGATCAGCGCGGTGTTTCCAACCCCCACAACGCTATTCGACGTGGCATTCTTGAATTGGAAGGTGACCGATTTTCCCCCGGCCGTCACCGTAAATTTATCGAGATCAGTTATTTTCGTGGCATCGGCGACATTTAAGACCGAGGAAGACTGCGTCACCACGGGCGTAAACGCGGTCCCGGTGAGCATGACTTGCCCGGCGCTCGGCGAAGAGGCTGTGATCGCACCGCCGAAGGAGCCGGCGAGCGACGATCCGTTGATCGCCGTGACCATTGCATTGGCGAGTGTCGTCGCCGTGGCGCCCGGCGTATAGCTGATGGAAATGTTCCCCGCGCCGAGTGTGCTGGTGTTCCGAAACTGGAAGGTGACCGGTGCTCCGCTCGATGTCACGGTAAACGTGTCGCCATCGAAGATCTGCGTCGGGGAGACGTTGATCAACTCGGTGCGCAGGACGGGTTGGGGAACGACTGAGACGACCTGCGCTCCGAAATCGACCTGAAAATCGACCAACTGAGTCACGCCGCCGTTGAATGCGGCATTGGCCGAATCTTTCAGAGCGCCGGTGATCTTGATTTGATACAGATCATCAGGCAGGGTGTCCTGGAAGCGGATCGTGGCCAGATTGCCGTTATTGGGATCGACGGAATAATTACCGACGGGAACCGACACGTCATCGGCCGTGTTCAACTTGCCGTCGACACCGGCTCGTGTGACTGTCACCGACGTGGCATTGAAAGTCGCCGGGTTAATCGACGCGCCCGGACTGAACGTGAACGTCAGTTGAGTGGGAGCTTGATTCTCGACCGTGTTGGCCAGGGGAGCGACATTGATCACCGAACCCACGTTGGGTTGCACCTGGACCAATTGCGGGCCCGACAACATGGTCCGGGCCTCGCAGACTTCGGCCGCGATCGTAAAGGGGGCTTGGCCGCGATATTGCGAGGGCAATTGCCGCGACTGCGATTTGGCAGTGCTGCGGCGTGTTCGCCTGAAGTTGTGGTTGGAGAATTTCCTCACGAAGTCCCGCAAGGGATTCAAATACATCTCAAGCGCTCCTTAGACCTGTGGAACTGACTCGCGACGGCGCGGGCCAAGAACACAGTACGAACCGAACAACTGGGCGGTTTGGGATAACCCAGACAGAAAACCTAGCTGACTCGGCCCGCAAGAACGCAACGTCTGCAATCGTGGCCGGCGGCCAGTTCCTTGTGAGAAGAACTGGACCCCGAATGAAGCTGCGGTAATCAATCCGCGCATCTCGATTGCAAAATCATTTTTCTTGACGGGCTGAGTTTTTTCAAGAGAAGAGGTCGTCGATGTCCTCGTTTTTTCGCCGTTCTGGCCCATTATGGACCTCCGCTCAGGCCCCTCGCAAGCAGAAAATCCGAAGCGAAAGCTCATTTTAATCAAAGCCGCCAATATACCCATTTTAACAGGTCAATCGCTTCCTTTGGCATTTACTGCCGACGGTTCCTGCATGACGATAGACGCGAATTCAGAGTCCAGGCACGTGCACGATGCGTCACTTTGATACACTATGGAGAATCCATTGGGTCAGGGATTTCCTGATGACAAGACAATATGTCTTATTTTTCTGCGGCGAATTTGAACACCCACAGTTTCAATTTGCGCAACTCTTCGAAGGCACGATTCCATGTGCCCTGAGGCAAACCTGGCAGACATTTCCGGTTGTAGCCCCGACTCCGCCGGAATTGTTGCCATCCCGCTCAAAACAGTCCCAATTGTTACAATATGAGTCAGCGCCCTCATCGAAAAAATCCGAAAAATGAAAGTATGAGAAATTTTTCGGCGGACACCTGGTTTTTTGAAAGAGCGCCTATGTTAATGCACAAACTTCGAAAATTGGTGTTTCTGTCGGTCGCGGGAGTCGGATTCAGCGTCGCGGCAACGCACCCGGTTTCCGCAAGTGGACGCGTAGCAGTCATCGATCCGAACTGCGATCAGAATTGCCGGCCGACTTGTTGTCAGCAGTTCTGCCGCACCCTGAAATTGCACTGTGTCTATTTCAAACGGTCTTGCTCGCAGAAGTTCGTCCTCGTGCCCACGCCGGCTCCGTCGTGTCCGGCCCCCGAGTCCCCGGCGTACCGCAGCCCGAGCCCGTATCCGACGATCAATGGCTATGGCGTGCCGCAAACGAATCCCGCGCCGGCGGGAGTCTTCATCCGCTGAGAATGCGGTGCTTTGGTGAGCCTGCATCTCGCGGCCGGCGTCGAAGTTTCGACGCCGGCCGATGGCGACGCTGCAAGTCGCTATAATCAGGAATGAGGAATTCCTGAAATATGGGACTTTCTCGTCCCTGGTCGCTGGCTGGATTTTTTTTCGGCCGCGGAGACGGAGTTTTGTCATCCCCACGATCGCCAGTTTACTCGATCAATTCCAATCGACTCGCTTGGCGCGATGGCGTCAATTGGCCGACGACATCGTCGCCCGATCCGAAGCGCTTGGCGCCGCC
Source organism: Planctomycetaceae bacterium (assembly GCA_036501235.1). Taxonomy (GTDB): domain Bacteria; phylum Planctomycetota; class Planctomycetia; order Planctomycetales; family Planctomycetaceae; genus JACQFH01. Next base: position 6,665 of record DASYAR010000721.1, on the reverse strand, counting down.
AGCCTGGATGACCTGCGCAAGCGCGGACTCGAGCTCCAATGGGAGGCGAAGTCAGGGGTCGATCTGCGGCGCTTGCTGCCCGATGCGTTTGCGCTGATGCGCGAGGCGGCCCGCCGCACCCTGAAGATTGCGCACTATCCCGTGCAGGTGATGGGAGCGATCGCTATTTTCGAGGGTGGCCTGGCCGAGATGCAGACCGGTGAGGGCAAAACGCTGACCGCCTTGATGCCCACCTACCTGCGTGCCTTGACCGGCCGCGGCAGCCACGTGGTGACCGTCAATGACTACCTGGCCGAGCGCGATGCCGAACTGATGCGTCCCGCTTACGAACTGGGAGGATTGACGGTCGGGTGCATCTTGAATCCGCAATCGACCGATGAACGCCGCATGCACTATGCCTGCGACGTGACCTATGGGACGGCCAAGGAACTGGGATTTGATTTCTTGCGAGACCGCCTGCGGATCGACGCGGCCAATTCGGGATCGGGCGGGGAGCCTGCGGTGCAGCGCGGCCACTATTTTGCGCTGGTCGACGAGGCGGACAGCGTGCTGATCGACGATGCGCGGACACCGCTGATCATCGCCACCGAAGAACCGGACCGGCCGTCAAACCTGGAACTCTTCAAGTGGTGTGCGCAGCTTGCCCCGTCGCTGAAACTGCACGGCGACTTCGAATTCGATCCCCATAAGCGCGAGGCGACTCTCACCGAACAGGGCTGCCGGCACGTGCTGCTGCTTCCCAAACCCGGCCTGGTGGGTCTCGTCGAAACCGAACAGGTCTACCGGCAAGTGGAACGGGCGCTGACGGCGCTGCTCGGTTTCATGAATGACCGCGATTACGTGATCCATGAGGGAGAAGTCGTGATCGTCGATGAATCGACGGGGCGGATGATGGAGGGACGCAAATGGCAGCAGGGCCTGCATCAGGCGATCGAGGCCAAGGAACGCATCGAGATTACGGCCCGCACGCTCTCCGCGGCTCAGGTGACCGTCCAACGTTTCTTCCGGCAATACGCCTACGTGGGAGGGATGTCGGGGACGGCGGCCGTGGTTCGTCGGGAGACCCGCCGCACGTATCGCATGCCCGTGACCGTCATCCCCACGCACCGGCCTTGCATCCGCGAGGAACTTCCGCGACGGGTGTTCGCCACGTGGGAGGCCAAGGCGGCGGCCATCGTCTCCGAAATCGAAGACATGCTGGTCCGGGGGCGATCGGTGCTGGTGGGGACGCCGTCGATCGAAGCGTCGGAGCGCTTAAGCCGCGCACTCACGGCTCGGTCGCATCCTCACCAGGTGCTGAATGCCCGGTTTCTGAAAGAGGAGGCGGACATCGTGTCTCAGGCAGGGCGGGCCGGGCGGATTACGATCGCCACGAACATGGCCGGGCGCGGGACCGACATTCTCCTCGACGACGACGTTCGCCAGGCCGGGGGAGTGCACGTCGTCGCCACGGAGATTCACAGTTCGGCCCGGATCGACCGGCAACTCGTGGGACGCAGCGCTCGTCAGGGAGACCCAGGCTCGTTCCGGTTTTTCTTGTCGCTGGAAGACGAGTTGTTGCGGTGCCTGGAAGTGTCTGTGCTGGAACGCGTCCGGACGCGGGCAGCCGTTTACGGCGCCGCCGAGCTGCCGCGGGAATTCCTGAAGATTTTTTACCGGGCGCAGCGAATGCTCGAGCGGCTTGCCTCGCGGCACCGCAAAATGTTGCTCAAATACGAAGATCAGCGATTCAAGAGTCACCGTCGATTGGGCCTGGACCCTTTTCTGGAATTGATCGACGAATCCTGAGATGCCGTGGATCATGCGCGATCCGATTCTTCGGATGGCAACTTTTTTGAGAATCTTGTTGACAGTGCGTTCTGCAGCAGCTTAACCTAGAAAAGTTTGAAACTTTTCACGGGCCACCGCGGTAAGCTGTGGCGGTTATCCTGCGCACTTAAGGATTCCTACCTTCCACGGAGTTGTGAAACATGTCGATCTGGCGCGAGGGCTTCAGGAGTGCATTGCGGAACCTGGTCGCGGGGAGAACGTCGCATCGACTAAGGTCCCGTAGCGCGCGCCGCTCGCGCCTGCGAGCCGAATCGCGGTATCCGATCTCGGCCGAGGTGCAGTTGCTGGAATCGCGGACGCTCCTGAACGGCGTCACTCCGGCGGCCCCTGGAACGTGGACGGCAGTCACGACGGCCCCATTGTCCGCCAATGGCATCGGGACGATGATGATGCTGAGCGACGGCCGCATTCTCGCCATCGGCGGCGGCGACACCGCCTCCAAAACCTGGTTTACCTTGACTCCCGACGCGACGGGTGACTACATCAACGGCACCTGGACGGCCGTGGCTCCCATGAGCCTGCAGCGGTTGTTCTTTACGTCGAATGTACTGCCGAGCGGCAAAGTCTTCGTACTGGGAGGGGAGTATTCCGGCCCCAACACACAGGAAACGCTGGTGAATTCCGGTCAGATTTATGACCCGGCCGCCAATACCTGGTCCAGTATTCCGAATTTCCCGCAAGCCAACTTCGGCGATGATCCGACAGTTGTGCTGCCCAACGGGAAGATTCTCGCGGGATACATTTTCGACGCCAGCACTTATCTTTATAACCCCGCGACCAATAGCTGGTCCCAAACCGGGTCGAAGCTGCGCGGCGACCGAAGCGATGAAGAAACCTGGGTGGCGCTGCCGGATGGTAGCGTTCTGTCGTATGACGTTTTCGCGAGTCCAGAAACAGGGGCTGGATCAGCCCAGCGGTACATTCCCGCGACAGGCACCTGGATCGATGCCGGGTCGGTTCCTGTTCCGCTCACCGGCAGTGCATATGGTTTCGAGCTCGGGCCGGCAACCCTGCTCCCCGATGGAAGGGTATTTCAAGTCGGGGCAAATGGGAACACGGCGATCTATACGCCGTCCACCAATTCCTGGGTCCAGGGCCCGAATGTTCCCGGCGGCTTCCTGGCCGACGATGCGCCGGGGGCCATGCTCCCGAATGGACATTTTATTTTTGCAGCTGACAGCCCTCCGGGCATTTTCACCGCGCCCACGAAGATCTTCGATTTCGACCCGGTGGCGAATACGATTACCGACGTCACTCCGGCCGGCGCGCTGGGCACGACTTTGAATTCTCAGCCCGCATTTCTCGAACGCATGCTTGTGCTCCCTTCCGGCGGGATCATGATGTCGGCCTCGAACAATCAATTGTACGAGTACACTCCCACCGGATCGGCGAATACCGCATGGGCGCCCACCGTCAGCAACGTCACCCTGAATGGCACCACCTTCACCTTGACGGGCACGCAGCTCACCGGCCTTTCACAGGGCGCTTCGTACGGGGACGATGCCGAGTCGGACAGCAACTATCCGATTATCCGCATCACGACCAGCGGCGGAACGGTCAAATACGCCAAGTCCTTCAACTGGACGCCGGGGGTCGCAACCGGCAGTGCCGTGGTGACGACTCAATTCACGATGCCCCCCGGGTTCGGTCCGGGGACGTACACGCTGAACGTCATTACCAATGGCATTGCCTCGGCGGACTACACGCTGAATATCCTGGCGCCGCCGCAGAATGTTTCAGCAAGTGCCGCCTCAACGACGACAGCCAATGTGTCGTGGAGCGCCGTCCAGGGGGCCGACCTGGGATACCAGATCTTTCGGGTGCAAGGGGCCAGCAACATTCTGGTTGGCTCGGCTGCCGCAGGAGCGACGTCCGGGACGGCGATCAATCTTATCTCGGGTGCCAATAATACCCTGTTCGTCCGGGCGCTCAGCAGCACTTACCTGGGTGCACAGGAAACCACTCCAGTTTTTGGATTCTTTGCCGATTCGGCGACTGTCAATGTGGCAATTCCCGCCGGTCTGTTGGCGCCACAAGGTGTGACTGCAGTGGCGCTTTCGGCTACGACGGCACGTGTATCGTGGAGCGCCGTCGCCGGGGCAAATCTCGGTTACCAAGTTTACCAGCAGCAGGGAAATATTCTGGTTGGCACGGCAGCCGCCGGGGTGACTTCAATTATCGCCTCAGGACTGACTCCGGCCGCGACGGATACGTTGTTCGTGCGAGCGCTCAGCAGCACACTCACCCCATTCCAACGCGATTCGTCGACTATCAATGTCGTCATGCCGACCGCGGTCGGGTCGCTGACGCTCTCCGTGGCGGTGAACACGACGCTCAATACGGCTACCCTTTCGTGGACCGCGGCCACCGGCGCAGCCGGCTATCGGATTTATGAGAAGATCGGCACGCAGATCTTTCTGCTCGGCTCGGTCGGCACCACGGGGCCGTTGTCGTTGAAGGTGACGGGACTCAAGCACGGCCAGACGTTGCAGTTCATGATCGAAGCGTTTAATGGATTCGTCTTCACAGATTCGGCTTGGGAGGATGCGGCGGACTGACGCCTCGATCGGCGTTTACGAGCAAAGTCAGCCCGTTTGATGACGCAAACCAACATTAACCTGGTTTGGATCATCCTGTTTCGGACCCTTCAGTCGGGGTTGGAATCAATTCCGACGCTGCTGTGTGGTCTATTCGTAGCAGGTCTGATCCGCGGGATGATCGGACCTGACGCGGTACGCCGCTGGTTTACGGACGATCCGCGAGTCGGTCCAGTCCGAGCTTGGTTCACGGGGATGCTGCTGCCTGTCTGTTCGTTGGGAGCCATTCCAATTGCTTGGGAGCTGCGCCGTGCCGGGGTGCCGCGCGCTACGGTTTTGACGTTTCTTCTGACCGCGCCGCTGGCCGACCCCTTCAGCCTCATCTCTGCCTTTCAGAAAATGGAAGGCCAGGGCGCGTTCGGACTGGGAGTGTTCGTCTTTCTGCTGGTCGGATCGTTCATCGTTCTGGTGGGATCAGGAGTATTGCTGGGACGCTGGCTGCCGGAGACTGTTGCGCCGCCCGACCTGTCTCCCCTGCCTGCTTCCGGACTCCGGCGGGTTGGAATCACGTTTCTGACAGCTTCCCGCGGCCTGACCGGTGGCCTGTTCCCGATTCTCGTCGTGGGCTTGTTCGGCAGCGGATTCTTGGCCGTCGCCTCGGGCGGAGCGCTGGAACGCGCCGCCCGCAACCAATCGTGGGGAGCGCCCTGGCACATGGCCCTGGTTTCACTGCCATTTTATGTCCCGACGGCCCAGGGAACCTCGCTCATTCTTGAGCTACTGCTCCAGGGAGTGACGGTCGGAAGTGTTTTCATTTTCTTTTTGCTGGGAGTCGGCTGCAATCTGGGAACGCTGGCCTGGATCGCGCGGACCTTTGGCATCCGCGTTTTGATCCGCGCAGCGCCGGTCGTCGTCGGAGCAGGCCTGATCGTCGGCTATGCCCTGCCATTCGCACTCGTCTCGCGTGCTCCTCAGGCAATGCTCGGCCGCAGGCTTCTCGAGATCGAGTCAGGCGGAGGGGTCAGAACCGCTCGCATTCGCGCCCTGAAAACCACTGTCATGAATGATATGAGCGAGCCGCAGTTGTTCCTCATCGGAGCAGGCTGTGTTCTCGGTGGCCTGGTGCTGACGGGCCTCGTCGCGCGTGCTGTCGGCCAGCGAGGAACCGTCGACTATTGGATGACCCGCGCTGTTTCACAACCTTCCCAGGACCGGGTCGCAGGCTGGAACAGGCAACTAAGCGCTCCTCATCTTGTGCTGGCCGGCATGGCACTCGGACTGGTCACGGTTGGCGCCGGATTGTTCATTTACTACCCCGCCCCCAGCGATCTCCTGAACGAAATGGATAATATCCACGTAGAATTGGTCCTGGCGCAGAGATCGGATCCCCTTCCGCGCGAGAACCTGCTGCGCCTGGCGACCCAGTGGCAGCGGCTGCAGCACAAACTTGCCGTTGGTGACCTGCTGCGTCGCGGGCGGTTCGACCCTCGCCTGAAGGCAATGAGCGAGGAATTGCGAATCGTCCTCGATAAATATCGTCAGGCTATCGTCGAGCAAAGCGAGCCTGAAGAACTGGCGATTCTGTGCACCGAAGCGCACCGGGCTGCGACGCGGTGCCGCGAAATCCTCGAGCGTAGCCGCGCTCCCGAGTGATTTCCGGCGCACTCCTCCTGCACAATCCGCATGCGCCTTAGCATTGTCCTCAGCGGACGGTCTTCTCGTCGGGCACGCCATGATGGTTCTTGTTGAGGCCCTTTGGAAGGGTTATAGTAGTTGAAACTCTGCCCCGCTCTTCCCGTGATATCTCTCCAAATCCTGAAACGGCGCGGTCTCGAAATATGGTTGCTCCCGCGGGCGAACATCGGCCGCTGCTTGGCGCCGGACTCTGGCTCGCCAGTACGGCCGCCCTATTGGCAGGTTTATATGGAGTTGCCGGCGATTCTTATATCGCTCTGGCTCTGGCCCTTCAGTATTTGCTGATCGCCGCCGCCGCCTGGTCAGTTCGAGATATCGAGCGTCAGCGCGACTTGGCGACCCATGGCGGAAATGCGGATGCGGGAGAGCCTCTCCCCGATGGGGCGACGCTCCCCGTGCAGACAAGGCCGCTTCACGCCAGCGTCCAAACTCAGGCCGTCGTCCTGGGCGTCGTAGCGGCGCTCGTGGGAGTCGTGGCCATTGTGCAATTGCTGCAACAGAGCCTGACCGCCAGTCCCTTGGAACAGGGGGGCGCTGCGTTCGGCGCGGTCTGTCTGGCAGCCGCCTTCATCTGGTTGGTCATGGCACGATCGTTCGCCTCGA
>DASYAR010000720.1:0-14338 GCA_036501235.1 Planctomycetaceae bacterium | reverse complement strand
GGCCTGTTGAATCCTTTGCCGGCTCCAAAAGAGGCCGGGGCGCCCGGCGTCTTCACCGAGCATCAGTGTATTCGACGTTCCATCCGAAATCTGGGAGACCTTGGTTTCCTGCGTGGAATGCATGGCGCAGGGCCAACGGTTTTCTTTTTGAGAAATTGGTCCAGAAGCCGCGGAAACATTGACCACCGACAACGCCATAATGGGAGGCATCGGCAGATTCGGAGTCGGGGCCAGCCAGATGCTGGCGCGGGCGCCGCTCAGCGCCATGTAGTCGCCGAGGCCGTAGCCCCCTGACGGGGCAGGAAAGCCGGTGGGGTTCTGCCCGCCAAGCGAAAACGGATCCGTCCGACCGTCTTTCCCCGGAGCGCTGGGACAGACCCAGGTATTAATCGTGGCGGTTGTCACCGGAAACTGCGAAGAATCCGACCACATCACGCTGAAATTGAACTGGTTGTACATCGACTGCTGATCAAGTTGCGGCAGGATCATCAGCGTCCAGGTCTGGCTGACTGCGCCAAACGTAATCTTTTCCATCGGAAATACTTTGTAGCTGCTCTCGTAGTTCCACAAGGCCAGCCCCAATTGCTTCAAATTGTTCTTGCACTGCGACCGCCGCGCGGCTTCCCGCGCCTGCTGCACGGCCGGCAAGAGCAATGAAACGAGCACGGCAATAATTGCGATCACGACCAGCAGCTCGATCAACGTGAATCCCCGTTTTTTCTTGACGCGCGCACGACTCATCTGAGCCCTCCTCCTGAAAAATTGCCAATGCAGAATAGACGATCAGAACAACTTTCATTCCTTCAACTCGAACACATCCAGCTCGTTGTCACCCTGCTTGACGTCGGCGCGCAATGGTGAGCTCACCTGGGCCTTGTACATTCCCGGCAATAAGTCAGGGCCATCGTCAGAATCACGATCGTCAGGATTGATCTTCTTGACCCACGAAATGGTGACCACGTACTTTCCCTCTTGAACGCCGGGGAGCGTTCCCTCTGAAACCGTCGTGCTCATTTCGAACGAACCGTCGTCTTCGACGATGCCGGCAATTCGCGGCGCCCGTGGATCGATCTTCCCTTCTCGGAAAAACATGACCACGGCGCCCGGCGTAGGCTGCCCCTGGAAGACGACGCTCCCGCTGACGGGTTGCAGATCCTGAAGTCCTTCAGTGCTGCTCGACGGGCCATATCCGCGATTGCAACCGGCGGCTCCACAGATTGCGCTCGAACAGAAGACAACAGTGGCGATGAATGAAAGTTTCCCTCGAAATTCCGCAGCTTGCATGTGCCCTACGTGCCCATTGGAAATGGATTCAACGGCCCAACATCGTGCCAGCAATCCGCGAGTCAAATGGCAACTCCATCTGATGGCCGGTACACTCCTCGAATTGCTGTCAACGTAATTACAGGAGCGGAATGGCGTTTTGATTCAGGAACCGTGAACGTCATGTGAAGTTGCCGTGAACGACATTTCATGACTGCCGCTTCATGCGCGTTTTATAGGGGTTTCGGCATCCGGCCGCAGCCCGGCTAGCTATCTTCCCCAGCCCCCGATTCATGCGGCTCGTATCGCCCGATATGGCGCAACCTGGGCGCGGGGCTGAACAATTCAATTTGATGATCAGGGCGTTCGTGGTGATGCGACGATGAATGGCGATCAGTACGTCGATGTGTGTCGACGACAGATCAGGCGCGTGGCGTCACTTGGGTCCCTTCCGGGAAACAGTGCGCGAGCGGGCGGGCTTAGAATCCACCTCGGCCGTCGTTTCGGCGTCAAGCTGATCGGCGCTAAATGGCAATGCCGGAGTCGGTCCGGCTTGTCGTCGTTTGCGAGGTTGTTTTTGAGTGGGCTGAGCCGGGGTTGGAGGAGCACTCACCAGCGGCTCGGGCGCACCGCTCAGCGGTTCGCCAACTTCAACTTCGTCCAGTCGCGCTTTGCCGCGCTGAATATAATCAGCCGAAAGGTCGAAGCCGATCCAGCGCCGGCCCAGCTTTTTCGCGACCACGAGCGTTGTGCCGCTGCCGGAAAAGGGGTCGAGAACCAGTTCATCGGGATTCGAGCAGGCGCGGATGATTCGGCCGAGCAACTGTTCGGGCATCTGGCAGCCGTGGAAACCGGCACGTTCTTTGAACGTCCCCGCGACGCGCGGGAAGTACCACGTGTCGCCGTCTGCTTGAAAACCCTCGGGAACGTCCTGGGGACGCAGAATCCACGTGTCGTCGGGCAGGCGACCATCGGGATTCGCGCGCCCGTCGTTGTAAACCAACTGGCGGGCCGAGGGAACACGAATGCTTTTGCTGTTGAATGTGAACTGTTGGTGATCTTTGACGAAATGAAACAGGTGGGCATGCGATCGAGTGAATTTGAATTTGCAGTTCACGCCGAAGGTGTAGTACCAGATCACCCAGCTCCGGCATTTGAAGCCGGCCTTTTGGGAGATCAGCTTGAGCTCCGCCGCGAACTCGTCGCCGATCGCCAGCCAGAACGCGCCGGTCGGCTTCAACGCTCGATAGATCGCCTCGATCCACTGTCCGGACCAGTCGAGATAATGCTCGGCCTCGCGCTTGTCGTCGTAGACGTCGTACTTGTAGCCGATGTTGAACGGAGGATCGGCGAACGCGAGATCAACACTTCCCGGGGCAAGTTGATTCATCCCGGAGATGCAATCCATTCTGTGGATCGTATTAAGCTCTGGCATTCTCCATCATCCTCCTGAATCAGAAGTCGAGATAATCGGCGAAGCGTTGCCGAATCACAGAACAGATTTACCGGGTCGACACCAACCCTGCGATACAACCAATTTACGCCGGGGCAACTTGTGAGAGGGCGCATCCGTTATTTGGGGCTGGTCCCCACCGACCCCGCGTCGGTGGAACCCATGACTGGCAGCTAAATCGGCCGACTTCGGTCGATTCGCTCCCCACCGGCCCCGTGCCGGTGGAGACCTGTCTCCACTCAGAATACTGTTAGCATTCAATCGTGCTCCCACCGACGCGAGGTCGGTGGAGATCCATGCTCCGGTGTCGAACTCGAAAAGGACCGCCCAAATAATGGATGCCCCCCAAGCAAGAGAGACGGCGGTAGTTTACCGTGCCCCTTTCCCGATTTCCAATCCGTACTGAATGCTGAGCGGCACCTCCAGGCCGTGCCGGGCCATGAGGGGTTCGTTGCCGAGAATCTCGCGGGTCGGGCCGTTGGCTTGAACGCGACCCTGGTCGAGGACGAACACCCGGCTGCACAATTCGGCGACCAATTCCAGGTCGTGGCTGGCGATGATCTGCGCCGCCTCGCAGTTTTTGAGGATCTCGATCAGCCCGCGCCGCGAGCGCGGGTCGAGATTGCTCGACGGTTCGTCGAGGGCCAGCAGACTCGGTTCGCACGCCAGAACTCCCGCCAGGCAGACCCTGCGTTTTTCACCAAAGCTCAGCTCATGCGGACGGCGGTCTTCGAATCCCGCCAGTCCGACGGCAGCCAGCGACTCGGCGACCCGCCGCAACACCTCGTCACGAGGGAATTCGAGATTGAGTGGCCCGAACGCCACGTCGTCGCGAACCGTCGGACAAAAGAGCTGGTCGTCCGGGTCCTGAAACATAACGCCGACGTTTCTGCGAATCTCGGGAAAATTCTCGGGGGTCACCGGCATCCCGAGCACTTCCACCGGCGCGCGCTGCTCGCGTTCTCCGCCATTGGCCGCGAGCGATTGCGCATGCTCTGCGAACGTGCTCCCCAAAACGCCGGCGGAATTGGCGACCCGCGTTCCCATCAAGAGCCCGTTCAGATGCAGCAGCAGCGTCGTTTTGCCGGCGCCATTGGGCCCGACCAGCCCGACGATTTCATTGACTCCCACGACGAAGTTGACATCGCACAACGCGATCTGACCTGTCGGATAGCGGTAGGACAGGTGATCGACTTTCAGGATGTGAGCGGGCGCGTGGGACACTCGATCAGACTTCACGACAAAAAGATGGGCCCAACCCGTACGACGGGTGAGCTTGGGGGGCAGCAGGCATTTTTATCAATCGAGGTCGTGCATCTTGCCGCGCCAGCCGCGGGAGACCATGGCGCCGTGAATCCGCTCGGCCCGATCGAGCGCACGGATCAGCAGCATCCCGACGAGATGCGTTGTGCCGGCCCATGTTCGCCAGGCGGACTGCGGCTGGAACGTGCGTGCCCGCTGGGCGGTTTTCATCCGGGCCAATTCGTCGAAGAGGACGTAGACGTAACGATACGTGAAGGCGAGCAAACCGGCAAACAGCCGCGGCATTCCCAGTCGACACATCGCGGCCAGCAGCCGGTCGAACGGAGTGGTGCTCACCAGCCACAAGGCCGCCAGGAAGGCCACCATCGATCGGATCACGACGGCCGCTGCCGTCTCCCAGCCACCGGCAAATCCGCGCGCCAGCGGCACAGCCACCGCCGTCATCAACACGAGCGGCAAAAACAGGACCAGCCTGCGGATCAGATACGCCAGCGGAATTTCCGCCAGGCTCAAACCGGCGAACACGAGACACGCCAGGCACCCCTGGGCAGGCCAGTACGAGACGGGGATCAGCGCGCAGCCGGCAATGACACCGACCGTCAGCAGCACCTTCAGGCTCGCAGGGCACCGATGGCAGATCGTGTTACCAAAGCTGTACCGGTCGAGAAAGTCAGCCGGCATGGGTCGCCTCGACCTCACGCAACACCAGCTTCGAGCGTGCGATCCGTCCGAGCACGAACGCGATGCCCAGGACGGCGGATGTTCCAAAAACCCCCGCTAGCGCCACCGACACCTTGTGCCAGGCGCCGGTCGAGACGTCGACTCCCGGAATCGGCGCCTCATAATCCGACACTGGAGCCGGGCGCTCTTTTTCGAGTGCGGCAAATTTCAGGTCGTCGGCTGTCTGTTCGAGGCCGTCGGCCCCCTCCGACGCAAACGGCGCGAGGAACGCTGCCACGGCCAGCGCGGCGACGGCCCCCGTCCAGACGACGCGCCCCAACCCGGCTGCGGCCCCCGGCAGTTGATGCGGCGCGTCGATCAGATCGGGCCGGACGGCCAGCAGGTAGCTTACGACTCCTCCCGTGATCAGCGCCTCGCCGACTCCGATCAGGCTGTGAAACGTCGTCATCACGGCGAACAGCCTGGGAATATCGAATTCCGCGCCGTGGTGCGACAGGGTGAATTCCACGCAAAACAAGGCCGAGCCGGCGACGACGCTCAACCACGCGGCAATGACTGCGCCGGCAATCGTCCCGCGCGGCCCAGCGAACCGGCGGCTGATCAGCGAGTAAATGGCATGGCCGCCGAGCGAGCCCACGATACCCATGTTCAGGGCATTGGCTCCGTAAGCCAACCAGCCCCCGTCGGCAAAGAGCGCCATTTGCAGAAACAGCACGAGTGCCATGGCCACACACCCGGCCCACGGTCCCACGACGATGGCTGCCAATACGCCGCCCAGCAAGTGCCCGTACGCCGGAGCCAGGAGCAGGGGAAACTTGACCATCTGGGCCGCGAAGATCACCGCCGCCATCATGCCGGTCAGCGGGATGGTCCGCAGCGAGACCGTGTCATTCAGCTTGCGTAACGAGAGTCCGATCGCGCCGGCAGCGATAACGCCTGCCCCCAGACAAACCTCGTTGCTCAAGATCCCGTCGGCGATGTGCATGGAACGATTGAAATCTGATCGTGGAAGATGCTTTTCCCGATCAAACCAATCTATAGGAATGCATGCGAAACGGAAAGCGAGGCTGTCGAATGCGGAGTTCAGAGCGCGGAATTCGGAATGGCAACATCATACTATCGTTCAGAATTCGGGCGCCGTACGCCAATTCCGAAGTCCGAATTCCCCATTCAGTTATTACGCTTCCCACTCGTGTCCGCAGCAGTCGCAGCGAAAGCCGATCAGATTCCCGGTGCCGGGCACGGCCAGGGAATCGCGATAGGCGACGGCCGGCTCGGCATCGACGGGAACGACCGCAACCCTTCCACAATCGGGACAGAAGCGATTGGCGTGCAGAATGCGGGCCCGCGACAGCAAGTCGCGCTGCAGGCTCGGACCGATCCGCCCGGCGATTCTGTTCGCAACGCCCGGAAACTTCAGAATCACGGGAGCGTCGTCATCGGCACCCTCTTCGGGCTGCCAATCGGCGATGCTGGGGGGATACAACGACAGAGACAGCGGCCAATGCAATTTCAAACAGCTCATCCGTGAGCCTCCCATGCTGCGGCCATCGTGGCCGGGGTTGAAATTCTTACGTGTAACTTCGACTTCGCCGCGTGGTCGCGATTCTTTGCCGCGGCTCGCGCTGGAGAGCTCCGTCGCGCCCGCAAATCCGCACCACATGGCGGGAAGGATAAAATGTCGATCGCAGTCCTGCAAGGCGGGTCCGTAAAAAATCGAAGCCATTTTGTAATTTTTTCCAAAATCGTCGGAGCCGGTTGATGAACATGAAATCGAGGGTTCGTCTATACTTGCCGGAATGACCTCTGCAGATCGTAGCTTGACGCCGCCGAGCGACCCGAGTTGGCGCGAGGAATGGGACCTGCTGCACGACCTGCGGAACACGCCGCAGTTGCTGCACATCGTTTCACAGCCGTGCGAAAATGAGCTGGCCCGGCAGACTCAACTCCGCCGCGAGTACCCCGACCGCTTCGTACGCGGCGCGTTTGCCCTGTGCGATCTGCGCCGCAAAGCGGGCGTGAAGTTTTCCCGAGCTGCGGAAATGTGGTTCGATCGCCAGGGAATGGAGCAGTCGACATCCGAATTGGTCGCCAAGCACAAAGCGGCCAGGTTCTCCGGAGACGTCTGCGATCTGTGCTCGGGAATCGGCGGCGATGCGCTCGCGCTGGCGGAACATTGTTCCGTCACGGCTGTCGACTCGAATCCCCTCTCCTGCCTGCGGACTGCGTGGAACGCCGAGGTTTATGGGGTCGCGCCCCGGGTGACGACGGTTTGCGGAGATGCCACCGAGGTCGACCTGAAGAACGCGCTCGTCCACATCGACCCGGATCGGCGGGCCTCCGCGCTGGGACGTTCCGTGCGCGTCGAGGACTATGTGCCGGGGCTCGAATTCCTCCAGCGGCTGACGCGCACCGGTCGCGGCGGCGCGATCAAGCTGAGTCCGGCCGCGAATTTCGGCGGCAAATTTCGCGATGTCGAAGTCGAGCTCGTCAGCCTGCACGGCGAATGTAAGGAAGCCACGATCTGGTTCGGTGAATTGCGGAGAACTGCCTCGTGGCGAGCCACGATTTTGCCGACCGGCGAGACCATCGCCGGCGAGCCGCTCGACTATGCGGCAGATGTTTCCGCGCCGCTGCAATATGTTTTCGACCCCGATCCGGCCGTCGTGCGGGCGGGGCTGGTCGACGCGGTCGCCGTGCAGCTTGGGCTCGATCGGCTCGACCCGGCTGAAGAATATCTTACCGGATCTCAACTCGTGCAAATGGGTTTCGTGCAAGCCTTCGAGGTACTGGCGGAGCTTTCGAACAACCCGGCCGAGATCCGCAAATATTTCCGATCGTCCGATTTCGGGCAGGTGGAAATCAAATGCCGGCACATCCCGATCGACGCCGACAGCATCCGCCGGCGCCTGCCACTGACGGGCCATCAGCCCGGCGTCTTGATCTTCGCCCGCGTGGCGGGGAGATCGAGAGCACTCGTCTGTCGACGAATATAATCTTCCTGCATCCGGCGGATTTCCGGCGAGAACGTGTCGCCAGGATCATGAATCAACTCTTTCCACGAACGATACGCCCGCTCGCGAGTCTGCGTGAACAATTCCGAGCGCGCCGGCAACGGACGTGGACGGCCGTCGTACAGCACGACCAATTCGCCCGTCTCTCCTGACTTGAGATCGCGCACGCGGGCCGGGCGGACGCGATTCTTGAAATCGCCGGCGGCCGCCCGCGAATAGTCGAGCGCGACGGCGCACGGCAGGCTCCGCTTGAACAGGCTTTCGGAGGATTTCATGACCGGCCGGAAATCGCGAGATTCGTCCGACGCCGAAGACGAGTCGCCGCGCGCGGGGTCGAGCCTCGCGGCCGAACTGTCCGTCCCGACCAGACACGTCTTATAGGCATGTTCGGTTTCCGAACGAATTGCTTTGTGATTGTGGTCCCCCATTCCGAACGCGACGTTGCTTGGGCAGAAACCGGCGGCGATGACCGCGGGATAAATCTTGTCAAAGATCATTTCGTCCGCGATGCCGTCTCCCTGGATGATGGCGGCGTTCTGCAATACGCGCAGCCCCTGCTCCTGAACCGTGACGCCGAAGGCTCGGGCGAAAATCTCCAGCCCGTCGAGAATGCATTGCACCGGATCTCCCGAGTCGGGACGGCCGATCAGGCAGCCGCCGTTCAGTTTCACCACATCGGCGAAACCCGCCAGCATTTCCATGCCTCGCGTGTAGTCGTAGCTGTCGGCGACAATGCTCACGAGTCCGTTTTTGTATTTGTCGATCACGTTGCGATACGCCTCGATTTCGGTCGGCCACGGCGTGACGGTGCGATGGGCTGACGCGACGATGCTGCATGCGCCGAATTTCTCGCCACCGTTCAGATACTTCGACGCCGCGTATGCCGCGTCGCACGTGTCGGTTCCCAACCAGTTGATCAGGTGGGCAATGCCGGTGATCTGCGTTGCGGCGCCTCCCCGGCGTCCGAAATCGTGGAACTTGTAGCTCACCATGTCGTGCAGTTCGTCTTCATGGCGCGACGGATAGCACCGGCGAAAGACGTCGAGCATCCGCTCTTTCCGCAATCGGCCGCGCGTGGCCACAGTCGACGACGTCCACAGGTAGGGGAGCAGCGTGCTTTCGATCCAGCCGACGCATTCCCCCATCCCCGGCTCATCGGTCCAGACCTGCACGTGCGGCTCGCCGACGTAGTGGGCCTGGCCGTCCAAAAGGCCGGTGACGACGATCGGATAGCGCCCGCCGTACTGCTCGACGATCCGGCGAAACATGTCGCGCGGCCACGGATACGGTTTGCGGTAAGGAGGGGCCGCCTGGGCGTGAAAGTCGCACCAGAAATCGTCGGCCGCGGACAAGTCACCTGCCACGATCGCCTGTTCCAGATTGAGCTTGATGAACGGCGCAAGCCCGGCCGAGATCAGGCGAAGATCAGCCCGGCCGTTGCGCGCCGGACAGACCGAATGCCGAAAAATCCCCTGGCTGCACTCGAAGTTCTCCATGCCGGGGGGAATCAATGTGAAGTGGGCCGCCTGATAGGCGTCGACACGGATCGGTTCAGGACAAGGAAATTCACGCATGTATCTTTCGATCTCCCGTTTTTCTCCGTGACCTCTTAATCCTTGCGGAGTTGCAGTTTCTCGCCTTCCTGTGTGACAACGAAATGGTCGCCGTGGTTCGGCTGCACGGTTCGACTTTCCCCTTTGCCGTCGGGCCACTGAAACGCCAGATCGCGCGGCCGGCACACTTGATGCGTGCGAATATGCCTGGGTTCGAGCGTGAACGTCCGATCGCCCATCTTATACTCCACCGCGATCGGGGCTTCATTCGTGATCGTAAATTCCACGGCCTTCGACTTCGGGCGTCCGAACACCTGCACGGCAAAAAAGTAGCCGCTGTCCACACCTTGAGCGATCGCCAACCCGGTCTCGATCACGTCCGGATCGAGCATGTTCTTCCGATGTCCCGGCGAGGCTTTCCAGCCTTCGAAGAATTCACTCGCCAGCTCGCGCGTCGTGAATCCGGCGGAGTTGTACTCGTAGGCGATATTCTCGGCCACGATGCAATAGTCGTAGCCGAACTTCTGGGCTCGCTCGTCCGGCTCCGCACCGTCTGCCGTGTGACCGTAACGGAGCGTGCGCGCCATATAATCTGCGAAATACTGGGCCGCCTTTTGGAGTTCGGGGTTCACCGCGACTCGAGCCAGTTTTTCCTGCTCGCGAAATTGATTGGTCAGCAGGATGATCCGCTTTGCAGCTTCGGAATTATCGGGTTTGTGTTCCGGTTCATACGTGCCCGGAACCGGCTTGAGAATCTCGGTTTCGTGCTCCTCGACAACCTGCGCCAGCGCCGCCGACGGTCGCGCGAATCCCAGCACGACAAATATGATTGGCCAGGATCGAGTGAGCATGATTTTGTTGCATCCTTCGTACTGATGTCGGCAGTGGCCGCCTGCGTTCAACCGGCGAGGGCAAAATTGGCCGTCTCGCCGCGGCGCTTGAAGCGCTTCGTCCTGGTCGGTCGTTTCATGCTGGCGACTCACGTCGTTGAACATCGAGCCCGATGCGGCCTGGTTGTCAATAATAAATATTACCAAATAAATTTCCAAGTGCGGGTTGCCACAAAAATGGAAATGCGAAAAAAGATCGGTATGGCGCCTGCGACTGCCGGCTGACTGGCTTGACGAACTCTGGCCGGCGCTGCCATCCTCCGGGCATGAACACATTTGCCGAACTGGTGGCTTCCCGCAAAGCCTGGCTGGCCGACGTGCTCGAGGCTTGGTGTCGCGGGGCTTCGCGGAAAGATTTGAGGCTTGCCGAGTTGGAATGGGGCGATATCGCCGGCAAGGTCGATCCCGAAAAGACGCTCTGGTTCTGGGCCTGGAGTCGGTTTCCCGCGCTCGTGCACAGTGAGCTGGGGGGGATCGACGAATCCAACGAGGTGACCGTCACGCTGCAAGACGGCAGCCAACACTCCGGTTACCCCGACGCGCGGAACAGCACACAGGGCCAACTCGTCCTGCTGGGCCGCAACAATACGAATTCCCGCCAGGCCGCAGAACACGGCCCATTTTCGATGGACGAGATTGCAGCGATCGCCCGGTCGTGAATCACCGCCCACCGCGTCGAGAGGCCGCTTGTTATCATGAGAATGCGGTTGATACAATTCACGGTTGAGCGTAGAGGCGCAGCCGAGCCTGACTGTCGAGGCGCAGCCGAGCCTGACTAACGAGGCGCAGCCAAGTCTCCGATCCAGAGCGCTCAATTACTCGATCCAACCGGCTCTCCAAACTCCCCCCTATGCCAGAATTTGTCGAGATTCAAGGCGTCCGGTTGTTCCTGGCGCAGCCCGATCGTTCGCCGGGTGAATGGATCGGCCAACACGAGATCCTCAAGCAGTTGCTGGCCTGCTGGCTGACGGTCGACAAGGCCGATTATCCTCTGGCCCCGCGACTGGTCGGAATGCCCGGCATCGGTAAGACGACGCTGGGCATGGCGGCAGCCCGCGCGAGGAAGCAGGAGTTGTTCATCTACCAGTGCACGTCCGACACCCGGCCGGAAGACCTGCTGGTGACCCCTGTGCTGTCGGAAGGTTCGAAGATCGTCTACCACGCTTCGCAGCTCGTGACGGCGATGATCACGGGGGCCGTGTGCATCCTCGACGAAGGGAACCGGATGAACGAAAAGTCGTGGGCCAGCCTGGCGCCGCTGCTCGATCATCGCCGATATGTGGAGTCGATGGTGGCCGGAATCTCCATCCCGGCCCATCCCGATTTCCGGTGCGCCGTCACGATGAATGAAGACGAGTCGACCTTCGAGGTGCCCGATTACATCCTGAGCCGCTTGCAGCCGACGCTGACGGTCGGCTTTCCGTCGCGGCTGGACGAGCTGGCGATTCTGCGATATCACCTGCCGTTCGCCGCCGCCGAGATGCTTGATTTGACGGTCGAATTCCTGCAGGGGGCGCACGAGCTGAAGCTCGACTTTTCGACGCGCGACGGCCTCAACGTCTTGCGGTACGCGATCAAGCGGTTGTCACAGGACAACGAGCACCCCTTGGGCAAAGATGTCGTATGGCGCGAATCGCTCGAAAAATGCCTGGGTGAAGACGCCCTCGATCTCAAAGCGCTAGCCGATCGCAAAGCCCGTTCTTTGGGGGGCTCATCGGTCCCGATGGGGCTGGGTGACTTTTTCTTTTCGCCTGATGATCCGCTGCATCCGGATCAGTTAGATCACGATGAAGACGACGATGACGTCTGAATTTCTCACGATCAGTCCCCGCATCCGTGTGATTCCAGTCATTCACGGCAGCGGGGATTGCGCGATTGAAGTCAGGCGAGTCATGCTCGAACGGCAGTTCGATTGCCTGGCCATTCCGCTGCCGGGATCCTTCCAGCACGACGTCGAGCGGGCAATCGAGCACCTGCCTGAAATCACGGTGGTGACGCAGGCAGAGCCCTTCAGCTATTCGACCGGCGACTGGAGCCCCAATCGCGACCAAGGAGAAGATGGGGACGGTCCGAACGCCGTCAGTTACGTCCCCGTCGATCCGTGCCAGCCGGTTATTGCCGCGCTGCGGATCGCCATGCAGGAACACATTCCGCGCGCGTTCATCGACCTGGAGACATCCGTGTTCGAGCCGCGTGCGACGGGCCTTCCTGATCCCTACGCGCTGAAGACGGTGCCCCTCGAACTCTTCGCGGCAGCCGTATTACCGGCGGTCGGGAGGCCGCCGGCCGGTCAACCGACTGACCGTGTGGTCACGATGGCGGCCAGGCTGCGGGAACTCGAACGGCAGTTTCAGTCGATTCTGCTGGTGGTCTCGATTCTCGATTGGCCCTGGATCAAGGATGCCTATTTCTCGAACGTCGTCCCCGTTCGCGACGACGATGCTGTCGAGCCGACCGAGATCCAGGCGGTCGACCCCAAAACGCTGCTGTTCGTGATGGGAGAACTTCCGTTCATCACGGGGCTTTACGAACGGGCCCGCGAGCAACTCGACGACGATGAGAATCTTTCAATCGACGGTGTGAAAGAGCTGCTGCTGGTCTCCCGCGAACGATATCGGGCAGATTTGAAGAACCGTGGCCGGCGTCTCACGCCCCAGCTTTTTGTGCAGTATCTCAAATATGTCCGCAACCTGTCGCTGATCGAACGGCGGATGACCCCCGACCTGTACACGCTGGCGACGGCCGCGCAGCAATTCGCCGGCGACCAGTTTGCCATGGCCCTCGCCGAGACGGCGCGCGACTATCCGTTCCAGGCCGACATTCCCTTTCCCAAGTTGAGCGCAAGCATCAATCGCGCCCGACTGGCTGATGGTCGAATTGTCGACATGAAGTGCCGTCTGCCGGGACCGGCGTGCGCGTGGCGATCGCTGTGCCTGCGTGCGAAACCCGACCGCCGGACGCAATTCGAATGGCAGATGCGCTGGAACCCCTATTCGCATTGCAGTTGGCCGCCGGAAGACGTGGCGATCGAAAACTTCCGCACGCACGTCAAAGACAAGGCGCGGGCCATCATGGGGCTCGACCTGGCCCGCAGCGAAGAGTTCCGCACGAGCCTGATGGACGGCCTCGACATCCGCGAAACGCTTCGCAATTGGCATACGGGAAAGCTGTATGTGAAAGTGAATCCGCCGACGCGCGGCGCTCTCGACTGCGTGGTGATGCTGTTCGATTCGCCTGCCGATCCGCGCGATTACCCGTGGCGCACGACCTGGATGGCCGAGCATCAGGACGAATCGACGCTGGCGCTGTTCGCGACAAACTTCCAGGAAGAAATGGTGGGACCGGGCATCGGGCTGGCGACGTACGGTGGGGCCGTGTTTTTGTTTCCGCCGCGCCCGATCGCAGATATCTGGAGCGACCGGCGACTCGATTTCGTCGATACGCTGGAAGAGCGCGTGCTGGCGGCCGGCTGCCTGCACAGCCAGCACCGGCACGTGGCGCTGCTCAGCGACGCGCCGCCGGGCGCCGGCTGGCGCCGCATGGCGCGCCGCTTCGGCAAGAAGATCGTGCACGTCCCCCTGCATCATTTCAGCCAGGAAACGGTGCAGAAGTTACGACTCGTGCACGTCCTCAACGGCCGGCAAATCCGCAGCTTCGCGGCAGAATTTATCCGCAAAGCGTGATCGCCAGGCGTTTCGTTTGCTGACCCGGACCGCTTGTCGACCAACGCCTGCTCCGCGCCGCTTTGCGGGCTAACTGGCAACTGGTATGATTGCAAAGCACTCAAGAGTTAGCCCGTTTGTCCCACCTGCCTGGTTAGGCTGCCGGTCCTCCCCACCACTGTTGATCGACGCACCCGACGATATTTCCGCTTTGCGAATTCCTTTCACTCGGAGCCGTTTCTGATGTCCGTCACCGGTGATCCGCACCCGACAGATTCTTCCTGCTGCCCGGGCCTTGCCGCGGCGACGCGCGTCGCCGCACTCTTGTGTCTGGCCGCCGTTTTGGGTTCCGCCGCTTTCGTCACGGTCGCCGCACCCCCCGCGGCAAAAACCGGTAAGTCCAAAACGGCCAAGAACGATGCAGACGCGAGCGACGCGAAAACCGCCTCTGACGAGGAAGATAAGGCCGCGGCCGATGATCGACAGGAGTTCACGGAAAATCCGTTTCCCAAGCGGGTCAAGGCGCCGGAACTGGACGGCGGCAACGGCTGGTTGAACG
>DASYAR010000719.1:0-12768 GCA_036501235.1 Planctomycetaceae bacterium | reverse complement strand
CGGAGCCGGTAACCCAGCGATGGTCCCGACGAGTTGGACGATGAGCAAAGCGCGAGGCCATCCGGTCAGGGCCATCGTTGGCGATCACTGTGATTTACCTGAAGGAAGCGTGGGACGATTCTGACGCACTCGACGTCCATCGTAATTCACGCTCTGACCCTGCCACACTTCTTCCGACTCATGCGTCATCCACTTCCAGTTTTTGCGATGTTCCCGTCGCTATGGCCTGCACCGATTGTGGGCAACTGTGAGCAAGATGTGTGCAGCAGCAACTGGGAGCGAATTTCTCCGATGATCGGCTGCGAGTTGAGGAGGACCCGGCACGGC
This sequence comes from Planctomycetaceae bacterium, assembly GCA_036501235.1. Taxonomy (GTDB): domain Bacteria; phylum Planctomycetota; class Planctomycetia; order Planctomycetales; family Planctomycetaceae; genus JACQFH01. Next base: position 12,441 of record DASYAR010000719.1, on the reverse strand, counting down.
GTTAATATCGGGAGCCCCTTGAGAATCCTCGGCGGTCGCAGGAACCGGTTGTTTGGTACGCCTGTTGCACTTGTTTTCGTTCCGGAATCATGCGCCTCGATTCTTACCAGACTGAGAATTTCTACGACGAGATGTTCGAGCCAGACGGACGTCCGCGGTCGCGAACCGCGCGGTTGGCCGAGCGGTTGATTTCGCTCTCGGATGGAGAGTTGCAGCGCCGCCAGACGGCTGCCGATCTCACGCTCCTCAATATGGGGATCACTTTCAGCGTTTACGGCCACTCCGCTGGGACGGAGAAGGTATGGCCCTTCGACATTATCCCGCGAATCGTCGAACTCGACGAGTGGAATCGGATCGAGCGCGGCCTCAAGCAGCGGATCACCGCTCTCAATCTGTTCATCGAAGACTGTTACGGCGCAGGGCGGATTCTGAAAGATAAGATCGTTCCCGGCGAGCTGTTGCATTCCGCCAAGTGTTTCCTGGATCCGTGTGCCGGGCTCAAGCCCCCCAAGGGAATCTGGTGCCACATCACCGGCACCGATCTGGTCCGTGACGGCGACGGCGAATTCTACGTTCTCGAAGACAATCTCCGCTGTCCTTCGGGCGTGTCGTACGTGCTGGAAAATCGCGAGGTGATGAAGCGAATTTTCCCCAAGCTGTTCGGCGGCTTGAAAATATTGCCGGTCGAAGATTATCCCGAACGACTGCTCGAAACCTTGCAGTACCTGGCTCCGCACGGCGACAATCCACCGACCTGCGTCCTGCTGACGCCGGGCATTTACAACTCGGCGTACTTCGAGCATTCGTTTCTGGCCCAGCGAATGGGGATTGAACTGGTCGAAGGCTCGGACCTGGCGGTGGTCGGTGATCGGGTGTGCATGCGCACGACGCAGGGCTTCCAGCCGGTCGACGTGATCTATCGTCGCATCGACGACACCTTTCTCGACCCCCAGACGTTCCGCCCCGATTCGGCCCTGGGCGTACCGGGGTTGATGGACGTATACCGCGCCGGCAACGTGGCCCTGGCCAATGCGCCAGGAACGGGGATCTCGGACGACAAGGCGGTTTACGCGTACGTGCCACAGATCATCAAGTATTATCTGGCCGAAGACCCGATTCTCAAAAACGTACCGACGTTTGTGTGCTGGGACGAAAAACAATGCCAGCATGTCATCGCCAACATCGAAACCTTGGTCGTGAAGCCGACGAACGAATCGGGAGGCTATGGCATCGTGATCGGCCCGAAATCGACGGCCGAAGAGCGGGCCAAGTGCATCGACTCGATCCGCGCTAATCCTCGAAATTTCATCGCCCAGCCGACGCTGGCATTGTCTCGCGTCCCCACGATCGTCGAGGATCATCTCGAAGGCCGCCATGTCGATTTGCGGCCGTACATTTTGTACGGCAAAGACATCTACGTGCTGCCTGGCGGGCTGACGCGCGTCGCACTGAAAAAAGGTTCGCTGGTCGTCAATTCGTCGCAGGGTGGCGGGAGTAAAGATACCTGGGTCCTGGCGGGTTCGTGAACGATGCTCAGCCGCGTCGCCAATTCGGTCTACTGGATGAACCGCTACATCGAACGGGCTGAGAATGTCGCGCGGTTTATCGACGTCAACATCAACCTGACGCTCGACCTGGGCGACACGATGAAAGAACAGTGGGGGCCGCTCGTCGACACGACGGGCGACCGTGAGGCTTTCGAAAAGAAATTCGGCAAGCCGACCCGCGAAAACGTCTGGGAGTTTCTGACGTTCGACCTCGAAAATCCGAACTCGATCGTGTCGTGCCTGAGAAGCGCCCGCGAGAACGCCCGCTCGATTCGCGAGATCATTCCCTCGGAAATGTGGGAAGAGCTGAACAAGGCGTATCTCACGGTCCGTGGCACCGACACGGCGAGCGCCCTCGACCATCCGCACGGTTTCCTGGGGCAGGTGAAAGTCTCCAGCCAACTCATGCTGGGGATGACCGACTCGGCCATGTCGCGCGGCGAAGCGTGGCATTTCGCGCAGCTGGGCCGGCTTCTGGAACGGGCTGACAAGACTTCCCGGATCCTCGACGTCAAGTATTTCATTCTGCTGCCGTCGACGGCCGAAGTCGGCACGCCACTCGATTTGATCCAGTGGTCGGCGCTGTTGAAGTCGGCCAGCGCGTTTCAGATGTATCATCGCTCGCGGGGGCGGATTTCGCCGTCGCGCGTCGCCGACTTCCTGATTCTCGACCGTGAATTCGCGCGGGCCATGCGGTTCTGCCTGATTCATGCCGAGCAGTCGTTGCACGCGATTACCGGCTCCCCGCGAGGAAAAGGTGATACCCCCGCCGAGCAGCAGCTCAGCCTGCTCGGCTCGCAATTCGATTTCGCGTACATTCAAGATATCATCGAAGAAGGGCTGCATGAATTCGTCGACCGGTTTCAGACGCGATTGAATCATGTCGACGACGCCGTGTATCAGACGTTTTTCGCCGCCCGGCCCGTGGAGACACCGGAATCCGAGGAACGGCAAAGCCAAAGTCAGTCGTGAAAAACGACAGATCAAATCGCGGCTATTCCCACTGCGGCGGGATCCTTCCGGAATGCCTCTTTCACTCCGTCCTTGATGCCCGCGATGGCACCGCGCACGGCTCCCCGCGCCGTGCGCTTGGCGACCTCGCCTGCGTTGTTCTTGATGCATATCACGCGAAAATCGGAATGGACGCATCCGCAATGACACCCTAGAATCCGAGTGAATCGCCGGTACGAACGCCACTTGCGGAAGCGTGCAGGCGAAAAACAGGCGGCGACGGGCACTCGGCTGCGCTTCGGCGCTAAACGGAATTCTGAAATCCCAGCTACGAAATTCACATGACTTTTTGTCTCGCGGCCAAAGTCCAGGATGGCCTGGTGGGCATTGCCGACACCCGGCTGACTTCGGGGTCGGAGTGCATCACGGCCCGCAAAGTGTCGGTCCACACGCACGGCCAGCATTCGTTGTTTCTGATGACCTCCGGCTTACGTTCGGTGCGGGATAAGGTCGTCACCTATTTCGAAGACGTGCTCGAGTCGGGCGAGGTCGACGCCGACAGGCTCTATAAGGCCGTCAACGCCCTCGCACAGCAGGTGCGACGCGTGGCCACCGAAGATAAAGAAGCGCTCGAAGCCAGCAATCTGAACTTTAACCTGCACGCTCTGATCGGCGGGCAGATGGAGCACGACCGCGAGCACAAACTGTATATGATGTATCCGCAGGCCAACTGGGTTGAAGTGGGCCCGGGAACGCCCTATTCGATCATCGGAGAAACGGGCTACGGCAAGCCGATTCTCGATCGCACGCTGAAATACTCGGATTCGATGCAATTCGCCTTAAAGGTAGGCTGTCTGGCGTTCGACTCGACGCGGATCAGCGCCGCCAACGTCGATTTTCCGATCGACGTCGTGGTCTACAAGCGAGATAGTTTCGAAATGGTCGAACACCGGTTCGAGAAAAACGATCTGATCGAGATCTCGAACTGGTGGCAAGAACGCCTGCGCGAATCGGTGCGGTTGCTGCCTTCGCACTGGATCAGCGCCGTATTTCCTGAGCACGAAAGTTCATCCGGCGCCGGCACGACGATTCCGATCAATTCCGGTGGTCCGTAGTGGGACAATCGCGAATCGTCGAACGGGACAAAAATGCTTTCAGTCGGTTCCCTGCCGGTCCAGCACGTCACGTACTTTCTTTGCCAGCGTGGCCGGTGAGAAGGGCTTCTCGAGAAAATTCGCCGCACCGTGCAGGATTCCATGCCGCAAGACGGCGTCTGAAGTGTACCCGCTCATGAACAGAACCTTGAGGTCCGGGTTTTCCTGCCGCAGGGCGTCGGCCAGGTCGCGACCGCTCATACCCGGCATGACGACGTCGGTGAGCAACAGTTCCACCCGTTCGGCATGCTCGGCGAGGAGTTGAGAGGCCTCTTCGCCGCTGGCCGCGGCGAGAACATTGTATCCCCAGGTCTGCAATACCATCATCGACGTCGTGCGGACAGCGTCCTCATCCTCGACGAGCAGCAGCGTTTCGGTTCCGTTCAGTTCCTCACGGCGGCTGGATCGGGACGCGGCTGCCGCAGGAACGTCCTCTGCGATCGCGGGAAAAAAGACGTTGAACACCGATCCCCGCCCGGGAGCGCTGTCAACTTCGATGCGGCCACCGCTCTGTTGAACGATGCCATGCACCACCGACAAGCCGAGCCCCGTCCCCTTTCCAGGTGCTTTCGTCGTGTAGAACGGCTCGAAGATTCGAGATTGGATTTCCGGAGCCATTCCGCAACCGGTATCGCCCACCATCAATCGGACGAGCCGGCCCGGTCTGTCGGTGGATGACAGGCTCGGCGCCGTCTCGCTGTCGACGTTGGCGGTTTCGATCGTGAGCTCACCGCCGCGCGGCATGGCGTCCCGCGCATTCAGAATCAAATTCAGCAGCACCTGGTGAATTTGACCGGAATCGGCCCGAATACGATCAAGCCCGACATCCGCTCGAACGGCGAGCTTCACGTCTTCACCAATCAGCCGGCGCACCATCTTCTCGGCTTCACCGATTTGATGATTGAGATCCAGGACTTTCATCTCCAACATCGTCTGACGGCTGACGGCCAGGAGTTGTCGAGTCAACTGGGCGGCGCGATCCGCTGCATCGCGGATCGCTTCCAGTCCGTTCCGCGTCGCTTCGTCGAGGGTCGTGTCCGCCAGGAGCAGATCGGAACGGCTGTTGATGACCGTCAGGATGTTGTTGAAGTCATGGGCCACTCCCCCGGCGAGTTGCCCGACGGCATCCATCTTCTGGGACTGTCTGAGCTGCGCTTCAAGCTCGCTCAGTTTCGTGATTTCACTGACGATGATTCCCAGACCGAGCGTCTTCTCGCGAACTCTGATCGGATAGCAGTTCGCCAGCCAGACGCGGACCTTTTGCGGGTGGGCCGCCGTCTCTCCGACAAGTTCCAGATTCACCACGGGCCCGTCGGCGAGGACGGAACGGTACAACTCTTCGATTTTCGGCCAGAGGGCGGGTACGACGTCGGCGACGCGCTTCCCGATGTGATCTGCCGCCGGAAGTCCGTTCATCTCCGCCAGAGCGTCGTTGCAGCGGATGTAACGGTAGTCGAGATCGACGATTCCGATCCCCACGGGGGCTTGTGCCAACAGCGTATCGAGCAGCGCCAGGATCTCTTCATTCTCGCGGCTGGCCTCTGCGAGCTTTCGTTCCGCCTCTTTGCGATCGGTTACGTCGCGTCCGGTGGAAATCAGCTCGACGAGCCGACCGGCAGCGTCGAAGATGCCCCGATCGTTCCACTCCTGCCAGCGTTGACCGCCTCCTGCGACGAAGGACCGGTGTTCATCGGTAGCCTCTGGGTGATCGGGCGTGAGCGAATGGATTTTTCTCAATACCAGGTCGCGAAATTCCGGTGCGACCAACGGCAGAAAACTGGTGCCAAGGCACTCCTCTTCGCGCACGCCAAAATACCGGCAATAGCTCTCGTTGACGAAAGTGCGAGTACAATCCGGACGCCATTTCACGACGAATTCCGTCTGATTCTCAACAATCAGACGGTAGCGCGCTTCGCTCCGGCGGATTTGCTCCGCGCAAATGCGATCCCTTCGCAGGACCAACCAGAACACTCCGACGATCGCCAGCCCAAACAGTACGACAACCAAAGAGACGACAATAACTTGCGATTCCAAAGACGATCCTCTTTTTAAAACAACGATGTCGAAAATTCCCGTCGCGTGGCCGGGCATCGAAGCCGACAAATCCGGCTCCGATCAGCAAGCCGATACCCAAATGGCCGGGAACAATAGTGTGAAAGAGGTCGAGGTAGGATTTAGGGGGGAACGAAATCATAGCGGATCACCTCTTGCTGTCAACAACACAGATCGAGCAGAGTGTTCTTCCGAGTACTTGGCCTGTTCTCCGACTTTCTCCGGTTCTCCTGATTCAAGTAATGTCAGAGAGAGACAGAGAGAGGAATAAGCTCAGCCGGCGACTAATACGTGTTGTCTCCCACCGGGGCCTGGCCGCGGCGTGAGCCGCCGGAGGTGATCAGTGAGGCATACACGAGAAAATTCATCGTTTCGTTCAGCGTGCGGACCCGTCCGTCACAAAATGCAGCCGTCACGATGCCGGGGTGCGTGCTGTTGGGAGACGGGCAGGCCCCTTTGCTCAGTCCTTTGCTGCCGTTGATTCTGGACACCGGCTGCGGGGGAATTGGAGTGGTGATCAGGAGCTGGGTCTGAGTGGAGCCCATCATCATCCCCATCCCCGGCATGGTCAGCTCGTTCATGTTGACGACGATCGCGCAATCGAGTACGGACGTCGACGTCTGAGAGCTGCCGAGCGAGGGATAGGCGAAATTCGCGCCGGTGCCGACGACGTCTCGATTGGCACCTCCCCAATTCTGAGAATTGTGGTTTTCGAGAAGCATCAAGGTCTGTCCCAATCCGTCGCGAAGCGAGATGCGATCGAGCGTCATGCGGAACGTATCGCCGTTGTAGGGGTTGCCGGCAGCGCTGCTGGCATAGGGCGCCAGATTGCGCCAGAACACGCCGCTGTCACGGGCGCAGTCGGCATCGGCCGACGTGGTCATCGGAAACATATTTCCGGTTACCCAGCCGAAGTCGTAACCGCTGTAGAAGCTCGGCGGCGAACCTGTCGTGGCATCGGTTTCGACAACCGTTACTGGATTGGCTCCCGGCCCGACAGCATTGAATATTCCGTATCCCGCGTTCACACCGTAACTCAATCCATTGGGGTTCTGAAAATTGTTGACATCGTTGGGACAGGTCAAAACGGCGATCGAAGTCGTGTTGTAAGACGCCGCCGGATTGACGCTGCCGGTGATGTCTCCCCGATCGAGGTAGGCCAGCAGACTGACCGGCCAGTTGTAGCCCCCCTCATCGAGGTACGGCAGCCCCCCCGCACGGGAAGTCGCCGAGTTTTGCAATGCCAGCGACAAGTTTCGAATGTTGTTGAGGCATTGCGTGCGGCGCCCGGCCTCGCGGGCGCTTTGCACCGCCGGCAAGATCAATGACATGAGCACGGCAATAATCGAAATCACGACCAACAGTTCGATCAGAGTGAACCCCTGACGGTCACGATGGCTACGGGATCGAATTCGGGAAAAATTTGAACGCATGGGACATTCCTCCTGACGAACGAGCAATTGAATCAGGTAACACAAACAGAAAAGTGATCAGCCGCTACTTCCCGGATTCCGAAGCGCCAGTGATTTGTTCCGGTTTGGCTTCCGTGGCAGGTGACGACTGCTCCAGCAGGGCCATCACGAGCGACTGTTCCATCTCGCCGGATTTAAAGCCGAACGGGCCGCGGCCGCTCTTGTAGGACACGTTCCCCTGCCGATCGATCACGTACAGCCGCGCGGGCATGCCGCTGTAGGCGTTGCCCACAGGGTCATTGATCTCATCCACGAGCAGAGGCATCGTCGGCTTGAGCAATTGATAACACTGCGTCGCGACGGCGGTCCGTTCGGCAAAGGTTTTCGGTTGTGTGACGGCCACTCCCGTCCGGGCATTTGATTCCATCTTCCAGCCGTCGGTGGGATGGGCCTCGCGCACGTAGACCATCAGAAACACGGCCTCTTCGGCAAACCGCTTGTGAATCGCCTCGACTCCCGGAAGCATCGAGCGAAACGGCCCGCAGGTGAAGTTGCCGAACGTCAGCACGATCGGCTTCTTCCCCACGACATCGCCTAACCGAATCGTCTGAGAGCCGTCGAATGTCTTGAGGGCGAAGTCGGGGGCCCGATCATTCAGTTTCGGGCCTTCGTTGAGCGAGCCGATTTCGCCGGCGAACAACCCCCGAATGAGCACGTCCTGCGGAGGCGCGTCGCCGGGGAGGAATGATCCCGAGGCCCCGGCCAACATCGCGTCCCGCAGGTCTTCGGAGACGAGATGGTCTTTGCCGCCGGCTGCTTTCTCGAAGAAAGCCAGCCACTCGTCGCGGGACAGTTTGCCGTCGCCCGTGGGATCGATGCGGCGGAACAGCCGATTCACGAGGTATGACTGCTGTATCCAGGTATTCTCATCGGACCAGTCGAGGTCTTCCGGGGCAATGTGTCCATCTTTATTGCGGTCGAGCCTGGCAAACCAGTGTGCCGGTCCTGGAAACTTCTCGGCGGTGATCGACTGTGAAGGCACGCCTGTTTTCTGGGCCAGCCAGTCCCACGTATATCGTGTCGCGGCAGGACCGAACCAACCGTCGCGACCGCTCAGCATCGACCCTTTGACGATGGCCAGCAGCATGCGGACCGACTCAGGTGGGGTTCGCCCTTCATACGCCTTCTCGATTTCCTGCACCGACGCGCCGATCTGCGGTTCAGCCGCGGCTGGGCTTGCTGCGGAGCGAGTATCGGGTTTCGATCCCGCCCCCTGCGTCTTGGCAGCTGCGGCTTCATCGGCCGGCAATGGAGTGGCATTCATCACGGCTCCCAGTAGGACACAATAGACCCCTGCGCGATTCCAAATCATGATCTCTCCTCTCGATGTCTTGAAAAAACGGCCTGGCATCCGTCGCGTGGACTTCAGTCCGCATTGTCGGAGCGAGTGATGACGACGGCTTTCGTCTCGGTCGTTACGGAATAGGCGACCCGCTTTTGTTCCTCCGGCAAACCCCCACCCTCTAAAGTCAGCACGGCCTTCACCCTCCATTCGCCGCCGTTCTCGCGGGGCGTTTCCTGAGCTTCGAACGCCTTGAGGATCCGTCCCGCTTTCCAGTCGACATCTTTGACGTACATCGGGGGGCTTTCATCGCGCAGCGAGTCGGGCTGCTGTCCCGCCTTCCAGGCGTCGAGAGCGGCCGTCAGCACTTCCATGGCATCTTCTTCGCTGCCGGCTACCACGGTTTCTCCCGGTCCCGAGCAGCCTGCCAGGACTACGACTCCCCAGAGCGCAATGACGATTCGCATGACTCGTTTTCGGATCGAGGGGTGCACGTCAAAAGTACGGCGATGCATGATGTCTTTAACTCCAGAATTAGAAGGGATTTTCAAAAGCGGCCGGTCCGACGGCGGTTATTCCAATTGCAGGCCGGCCGCTTCGGTGATGCGATCGAACGACGCGCGGCTCGTCACATAGCTGATCATTTGCACGAGGTCGCGCGGTCCGGTCTGCTTCAACGCCTCATTGACGTCGTCATCGGTCAGGACGACCGGCGTGGCCGCCAGCTTCCGGGCGACCGTGAACAACGATCGCTCGGCGGGACTGAATTGCCGCCAGTCGCCGTCGAGAGCGAAAATCTGTTCGTCGGTCTGGCCCAGCTCGCGCAGCCGCTTCTGAGCCAGGCCCGTCGCATACCACGCGCGGTCCTGCCGGGCGATGATCCAACTCGCCTGCGCCTTCATCACCGGTGTGAGCTCGCCTTTTTCCTCGGCCGATTTGACCGATTGCATCGTTCGCTTGACTTCGCTGGGGAAAACGGCCAGCAGGCGAATCCATTGGGGCAGTGGGCCCTCGGGCCAGGCGTCGGCGACGACGGACCGCGCCTCACCGTCGCTTAACAGCGGCAGGCGGGGCTTGCGCTGGCGGCAGACTTCGAGGGCCTGTTCGACGACGTCTCGCGATTCGAGGACCGGACGCACGCAGACGGCCAATTGCGTGGTAACCCCGGACTTCTCGTCGATTTGCAAGGCCGCAACTTTGCTCACCGATTTCTCATACTTCTCGGGAGTGGGAGTCACGAATGTCTCGGCAGCCGGCCGTTCGGCGGCAGCGCCTTCGTTGTCGCGGCGGCGAAACGTGTTACCACTGCTCTGCGGCACGCCGGTTCCTTCTTTCCAGCGGTTGATGGAATTGTTCCCAGCCACAGACAGCGTCATCTCGAGGATCTGCGGGTCGGTATAATGCTTTTGGAGGGCCACAATGTCGGCATCGCCGAGGTTGTTCGGCTCAAAGGTGATCTTGCGGGCGTAGGCGAAAGCGGCCTGTTGCGCTGGCGTATATTGGAGCCAGTCGAAATCGAGCGCCGCGATCTGCTCCTCGGAAAGGCCCGCGGCGGCCAGCTTCCATTCCTGGTGCCCCATGCAATACTGGCAGTTATTGGTGCGCGAGACGATCCAGAACAGCATCGTCTTAAACGGATAATCGAGAGTCATGGCAGGATCGGCGTTGCGAGCGAAATCGCCGCCGCCGGCACGACCACCGGCGCCCGCCCCGCGGCCCCCACCGGCGCCTCCGCGACCACCGCCGCCAAATCCGCCGCGGCCTTCTCCTGCCGGCATGTAGTGATACCGTAGCCGGCCCTCATAACCTTGCCCGCGCTCGCCGAGACGTTCCTTGTCTTCGTCTGTCAATTCGGGAAGGGGAATGCGCGGCTTGCGGACTTTCATGTCTTCGAGGAGGTGCTTCATTTCCGGGCGCGTGATCGGCACGGGCCGGGGAATTGAAGTCGGCGCCGGATCACTGGCGTTCGCCGCGAAGCCCGCGGCGGCGATCATGGTTGCAAACAGACTGGGAAGTTTTCGCATAATGGATCGGCCTTTCGGAGTCGATGTTTGGAAAAATGAGTTAGCGATTTGGGACGCACCGGCAGACTTATGTTTGCCGCTCGCCGGGCTGACAAGCGCGAATCGGAAGGGCAGCCGCGTTAGAATTCGCCGAGCACCTCGCCACCCCTGCGGGTACCGAAGGCCCGCCAGGTTGCCAGGTTGACGCTGTTGTTCACAAACCGCACCGAGCCATCACACGCGACGACATTCACGCCGCCGGTGTGGTTGCTTGAAGCGGATGTATGGATGTGACCGGGCGGATACATGCACGATCGGGTGTTCGGCCCCGTGACGTGCCAGTAGAAGGTCGTCGAGTGGTACGCATACATCCACGGAGCACCGATGTTCGAGTAGCCTTGGAACGACAGGTTCGTGGGATCGATCGCATTGCACTGCGCCATGGCAGTGTCCGGATCGGTGGGATGAGTGCCGGGCTCAAAGGTGTCGGTCGGAGACGAAAGAGCCTGGTTGAAGTCTCCCAATTGATGTTCGCTGTAGGCTGCCGTGTTGCTCGTGCCGTCGGTGATGTCGGCGATTCTCAAGGCAGAACCGGGAACGAATACTCCGCTGGGGGGCGGTTCGCCATAGCCCGAACCACCCACGGTGGTCGACGGTAAACCGTAAAGAACGCCAGTTCCCTGGTTCGCTCGATAGTTCGTCCCGGCCCAGCCCGCGGGAATGGGGGCCGAGACGTCCGACGGACACAGGAATGTCGGCACAGCGGCCGCCAGTGGAACGGCGTTTGTCGGGTCGCTGTAATTGACGTTGAAGTTAATCAAGTTGTACACGGTGCCCTGGTCCATGTAGGGCAGCAGGAACGTGTGCGTGGAGTAGGCCAGCTTTTGAGATTCATTGCAGAGCGGCAAGCGGCCCAGTGCATCGACGTAGTTGTGCATCGCCAATCCGAACTGCTTGAGGTTGTTCTTGCATTGGCTGCGGCGGGCTGCTTCGCGGGCTTGCTGCACGGCGGGCAACAAGAGAGACACCAGGACGGCGATGATCGCAATGACAACGAGAAGTTCAATCAACGTGAAGCCGCGGCGATAAGATGCTCGGCGGGACATGCTTGGATTCTCCTGCAAGGAAGCAAAATGGATTGAAAATGACGCGAAAAACAGCATTCATCACGAATCGAGTCGAGTCGAAAATAACGATGGTAGAGTCACTGGATTAACAGCCAGTTGGTTCGAACGGCCGTCGGACGTGCGTGGCCGGAACTGCCGACGCGACAGACGCCGCGACGCAAGATCCTCGAACGCATTCGACAAGTGACCGCGCCAAACCTCGCGCGAGATCACTGATGTCCGTTCTTGGCTTCGCCGGCGACAGCGCCGCACCAAAATTCGCGACGCCAATCACCAACCTGGCGAGCGGCGGACGTCAGTCCGCCGGTGGCCCCGCGCGTTGCTACAGCTCGACGTGTATTACATCAAGCCGCATTACCAAACCATTGGCAAACTGCACGCAAAACACTGCGCGCAGAACGACATTGCGGAACGGAAATCGCCGGCGAACTAGCGCGGCGGACGCAGAATACTCGAGCCGAAACCATCGCACGGGATTTCGCGCGTGTCGGCGAGCAGAGAACTGGTTTGAGGTGGCTGGCAGAACGCCGAGCCGTCAGGAATCGCCCATTGCTCGATCGTCATTTCGACGCGGGGCGTGGGAGACGCCGGAGGGAACGAACCGTTCGAGCAGGCAGGGCCGTGACAACGGGGTTCAGCAGGATCGTGCGAGCCCGGCATGTCGTGATTCATTCCTGTCGAATGATGCCCGTGGCCGCCGATCGTCACATAATCGCCGCAACTGGCCTCGACCCTCGCCGGAGCGAACACGATCGACGCCAGCAGCACAATCACTGCCGCCGCGCCGCCGCGCATCAACTTCCGCACGAATTGCGGGACCATACAGAAAAACCGAGAAAAAGAGCTGTCGAAA
>DASYAR010000718.1:0-7329 GCA_036501235.1 Planctomycetaceae bacterium | reverse complement strand
GAACGAACCTAGCGTCAATCGCGGCGGAGATGAATGCGGCATGGTGCAGTTGCTCCCTTACCTCGACCAGGCGCCGCTCTATAACAGTATGCCCACGCAGAATGCGGTTCCTTCGTCGCCCTGGAACAATGTTTCCTATTGGAGCACGAAAATCCCATTGCTCTATTGTGCCTCGGCTTCGACTGGCGGCACTTGGCAAGCGGCTCCCATCCAACAGAAGTGTTATAAATTCAGCGTGGGGACGACCACCAACAATAATTACAACGGACTTACGAACGGCTTGTTTGGTTTCAGTTATGCCGGCGGGCACAAAAGTCTGGCCGATATTACTGACGGTTCCAGCAATACGGTCGCCATGGCGGAAACCGGGCTGGGGGTGGGCAATTTCGGGGGCAACACGTCGCGATCCGTCATCGGACAGACGGTGGTCGGAATCTCCACCGGAATCGCCACCAATGCCACACTCTGTCTGCAGACTGCCTCCGCCGGCCAGTACCTGCCGGCCAACGCCATCAGCAGTTGGGGGCAGGGAACATTGTGGGGGTTCGGCCATCCTGGCTGGTCCGCCGTCACCACGATTTTGCCTCCCAACGGCCCCTCCTGCTCGACCAGCGGAGACAACATGAGCAGCGGCTGGGGAATCTGGACGGCCAACAGCAACCATACCGGCGGAGCCCAGGTATTGATGGCCGATGGCGCCGTTCGGTTCATCAGCGCTAACATCAACGCCGGTAATTATGGCGCCGGGAGCCCAGCCAGTTTCGGCACATGGGGAGCTCTCGGAACGATCAATAACGGCGATATCCCCGGCGATTTTTAGATCGTGAAGGGGAATTCGCGAGTCATCGGCACGTGGTTCATCGGCGCGGCGCTTCTCTGTGTGGGTCTGGCTGTCTGGTATCTCCGCGGCAACTCGGAACGGACGGGCAGACTTCTCAGAGAAGCGCGCCGCGCTGTGACCCTGGGTGAATACGCCCGGGGCGAAGAGTTGGCCCGGCGGATTCTCGCCTGGTCGCCGCGCGACGGCTGGGCGCTGCTCATCGCTGCTGAGGCGGCGATTCAACAGGGGCATCGCGATGCGGCACTCGAATATTATCTGCGGATCCCCGACGACGGCTCGGAAGAGTCCATTTCTGGCTTGTTCGGGGCGGGTGAATTGCTCTGCCACGCAGGGCGGCTGACTGCCGCCGAAGCGAAATTACGCCGCGCTCTAGAGCACAATTCGCACTACGTGCACGCGCATCTGCGTCTGGCCTTCCTGCTCGGAATTACCGGACGGCGCTGGGAATCCGTCCCGCATTATTTCGAGCTGCTCCGCAGCCGCCATGTGACGGCCGATACGCTGGTGATGCTGGGCGACAGGGAGCGAGTCGTCAACGACCCCGAGCTTTTGGCATCTTCCCGCCGGGCGGCGCCCGACGACCCGCTGCCTCGGTTGGGAGAGGCGCGGCTGGCGCTGGTCACGAATCGCCTGCCCGAAGCGGCGGAGTTGCTCGAAAGCGTCATGGCGGCGCTCCCCGAGGAAGCCGAAGCCCAGGTGCGGATGGGCAGTCTGCTGTTGGATACAGGACGAGCCCACGATTTTTTGCGCTGGCAATCGCGTCTGCCCACGTCTGCGGTCGATCATCCTGTCGCCTGGATCGTCTTCGGCCGCTGGTTTCAGGAACGGCACGATCTTCGCACGGCCGCGCGCTGTTTCTGGGAGGCCGTTGTACGCGATCCTGATGATCGCCTGGCCAACTACCGGTTGGGTCAGACCCTCGTGGAGCTCGAACAGGCCGCGCAAGCCCAGCCGTTCCTGAAACGGGCCGAATTGTTGCAGCGTCTGGCGACCGTGATGGACGGTTTGTTCCACAACAATCACGATGCGGTGTCGATGTATAATGCGGCGCTCTTGACGGAGTCGCTGGGGCGAATCTGGGAAGCGTGGGGGTGGGGGGTATTGGCTCGCGCGGAGGATCCCGGATTGGAATGGGCCCTCCAGACAGTCGCCCGCCTGGAACCGGAATTGCGCATGGACCTCCCGGTGACTCTGCCTGCATCGAACCCCGCCCGGCAGATCGATCTCTCGTCGTATCCGCTGCCCGACTGGAGGGCCGGCCGCGAACTTTCTGCGCAGCAGGCGCCTGACGAACGGCCCCCTGGTCAGATTCGATTCGCAAATGTGGCGGCCGAGGCGGGGATCGAGTTTGTCTATTTCAACAGCCCCGACGCCAGCACCCCCGGCGCTCGCATTATCGAAACCACGGGAGGCGGAGTCGCCGCGTTCGACTTCGACGGCGACGCCTGGCCCGACCTGTATTTGACGCAGGGGTGTCGCTGGCCTGCTCGCGAACCGTCCGCCGCGTATCGCGACCGTCTCTTTCGCAACCGGGGAGACAGCCTGGCCGACGACGTCACGGATGCGGCCGGCCTGGGCGATACACAGTTCAGCCAGGGGATCAGCGCCGGAGACTATGATAACGACGGGTTTCCCGATCTGTACCTCGCCAATCTGGGGTGCAACCGATTGTATCGGAATAATGGCGACGGCACATTCGCCGACGTCACGGCTGCGGCAGGGATCAGCGGTGACCGCTGGACGACGAGTTGCCTGATCGCCGATCTCAACGGCGATTCTTGGCCCGACATTTACGACGTGACCTATTGCTCAAGCGACCAGTTGGCGACCTTGCTGTGCCCCCTGAACGGAACGTCGCGGGCCTGTTCGCCCCGTGCGTTTAGTTCCGTTCCCGATCAACTTTACCTGAACCAAGGGGATGGCACATTCGAAAATGTGTCGGCTGCGGCCGGAATCGACGTGCTGAACGGTTATGGATTGGGGATCGTCGCCGCCGACTTCGAGAGATCGGGGCGTCTGAACGTGTTCGTGGCCAACGACGAAGTCGCCAATTTCTACTTCGTCAACCAGACCGAGTCGCGGGGCGGATCGCCCGCGTTCGTGGAACAGGCACTGGTCGCCGGGCTGGCATTCGACGCCGACGGTTTGGCCCATGCCTCCATGGGAGTCGCGGCCGGAGATGCCGACGGCAATCGTCTCGTCGACCTGTACATCACCGGTTTCTACAACGAACCCGACGCGCTGTATCTGCAGCAGTCAGGAGGCCTGTTCATCGATGCGACCCGCCAGGCTGGGATCCGCGACCCGAGTTTCGCGCCGCTGGGATTCGGCGCCCAGTTCCTCGATGCCGACCTGGACGGACGCCCGGACCTCGTCCTGACGACCGGGCACGTCGACGACTTGCGGGCCATCGGCCAGCCCTACGAAATGTCGCCCCAGTTGTTTCGCAACATCGGCGGGGGGCGGTTCATCGAGCTGAAGGGATCATCGTCGCCGGGGAAGTTTTTCGACGGA
The DNA here is from genome assembly GCA_036501235.1 of Planctomycetaceae bacterium. Lineage (GTDB taxonomy): Bacteria > Planctomycetota > Planctomycetia > Planctomycetales > Planctomycetaceae > JACQFH01. The sequence goes on along the minus strand of DASYAR010000718.1, from coordinate 3,974 downwards.
AAATACCTGGGGCGGGGCTTGGCCCGCCTCGACTGGAATCGCGATGGGAAAGAGGACTTTGCCGTCTCCCACATCGGCTCTCCCGCCGCACTGGTGGTCAATCGCACCGAAGGGGCCGGACACTTTCTGGCGATCCAACTTCGCGGCGTCAAGTGCGATCGCGATGCCATCGGCACGCACATTGAGGTGACGGCCGAAGGCCGAACTCGGATCAGCCAGTTGACGGCTGGCGACGGCTATCAGGCCACGAACGAGCGGCGGCTGGTCATCGGCTTGGGGAACGCAACCCGCGTCGACAGGCTCATGATTCGCTGGCTTTCGGGAACCGAGCAGGCATTCCGTGATTTCTCGGCCGATGTCGACGTTTTGTTGATCGAAGGTCGCGACGAGTTGATTCGCCTGCCGTCGCCGCAGGGGAGGGCCGGGCAATGAAGGCGGCAGACGACAAATTTTCGAGTTTTGCACCTCGCCAGCGCGGTACTGTCGCCTTGCGGCTCGTCGTGGGACTGTTGTTGACAATCGCGCTGGCCGCCGGGGCCTGGAAGTCTCTCGGCTCGAAAGTGGTTCGCCGCGCGACACCTGCGAAGCTGCCGTTGACGTATCAGCCCCGGAGACCCCTGGATATCGGCGGGTTCAAGGCCGCGACGACATTTCTCGAGCCCTGGGGCGGCGACGCCACGTTGGCGGAAATCAGCGCCGCCTGGGACCGCGTGGGTGATCGCACGATCGAGGTGCTCGATCAGCAATTGGCGGGTCGGATGTTGTCTGTCGAAGAACAGCTTCCGGTCCAGTTCCTGAAGGCCATGCTGTACAACTATGAAGGCCAACCCCAGCGGGCGTACGAAGTGGTCGAGCACCTGCGGGCCCTGGTCGAGGCCGACGATTCCGCGGCGCAAGAGGCCTTGTACTCGATTATCTTTTTCCAGGGGGTCACCGCCTTGCGCCGCGGCGAGGATGAAAACTGCGTCCTGTGCCGGGGCGAGAGTTCGTGCATCATTCCCATCTCCCGCACTGCCGTGCACGTCAATCCCGCTGGTTCCCGGCTGGCGATCCGGCATTTTATGGAATACCTCAACCAGTTCCCCGACGACCTCGAAGCCCGCTGGCTGTTGAATGTGGCCCACATGACGTTGGGGGAACATCCCGACCAGGTCGATCCGCGGTTTCTCATCTCGCTGGATCGCTTCGCGAAATCGGAATTCGACATCGGCCGGTTCCGCGACATCGGCCATCTCGTCGGGGTCAATCGCCTCAATCAAGGGGGCGCGGGGCTCATGGAAGACTTCGACAACGACGGCCTGCTGGACGTCGTGGCGCCGACGTGGGACGCCACTTGTCCCCTGGCGCTGTTTCGCAATGACGGCCGCGGAGCATTCGAGAAGACGGCCGCTGCCGCGGGACTGGCTGAACAGTTGGGGGGTGTTTACGCCGTGCAGACCGACTACAACAACGACGGGCACATCGACGTGTTCATCGTTCGCGGGGCGTGGCTCCCCTTCCCCGTGCGCCCCACGTTGTTATGCAATAACGGCGACGGCACATTCACCGACGTCACGCAGGATGCGGGACTCCTGCACCCGGTGAATTCGATCACCGCGTCGTGGGCCGACTACGACAACGACGGCTGCCTCGACTTGTTCGTCTGTTGCGAAAAGCAAACCAGCCGGCTGTACCGCAACCTGGGCGACGGCGCATTCGCCGAAGTCGCCGGCGCCGCCGGCGTGCATCCCGGCGAGCGCCGGCATTGCAAGGGTCAGGCCTGGATCGACTGCGACAATGACCGATTTCCCGATCTGTTCCTGAGCTACCTGGAATCGTCACAGGGGAGCCAGTTGTTTCATAACAATCGCGACGGCACGTTCACCGATCAGACGAGCGCCATGAACATTGCCGGGCCGATCATGGGATTTTCGTGCTGGGCCTGGGACTACGACAACGACGGCTGGCTCGACCTGTTCGCCACCAGTTACGACCGAACGCTCGCCGACGTGATCCAGGGGCTGCAGGGAAAGCCGCATGGCCGGCATTCCAATCGGCTCTATCGCAATCTGCAAGGGAGCGGATTCGAAGACCAGGCCCAATCCGCGGGTCTCGACATGGTGTTTGCCACGATGGGGAGCAATTTTGGCGATTTTGACAACGACGGTTTCCTGGACATGTATCTGGGGACTGGCGATCCCGACATCTCCACCCTGATTCCCAATCGCATGTTCAAAAACGTCGCCGGTCGGCGGTTCGCGGAAATCACCGGTTCATCTGGCACAGGCCATCTGCAGAAGGGGCACAGCGTCGCCTGCGGCGACTGGGATCGCGATGGCGACGTCGACATCTACATCGAAATGGGCGGGGCCACGAACGGCGACAAGTATCACAACATTCTTTTCCAGAATCCGGGCCAGAACAACCACTGGCTGACGGTGAAACTTGTCGGCCGGCAGACCAATCGTCCGGCGATCGGCGTGCGCATCAAGGCCGTGGCCGCGGGCGACCACCCGCTGACAGTTTGCCGTCACGTCTCGTCAGGCAGCAGTTTTGGCGCGAGCCCCTTGCAGCAAACGATGGGCCTCGCACAGTCAGACAGGATCGCCGTACTCGAGATTCAATGGCCGACCAGCGGCACGACGCAGGTTTTTCGCAATATCGCTGCGGACCAGGCGATCGAAATCACCGAATTTGCCGAAGACTATCAGCGACTCGATTGGCAGCCGATCGCCTTGCCGCAATGACTTTGACAAACGGCTGGTTGTCGTCCATGATGGCTGGGACGTTGATGTCGAGATGCGAGTATTCACCAGGAAAGATTTCTCCATGCAACTGCGTTCCGTGGCACTGATGGGCTGTTTGTTGTCGGCATTCGCGCCGGCTGCCTTTTCCCGTGACGGGGATTTCGACAACAGGATCTTCGAACAGCCGAGGGGCTCTTCGCCGGAAGTGACCGAAACCCGCAGCCAGGCCGATTCTGCCTATCAGCAGGGGGATTATGCCAGGGTAATCGAGCTGGCCACGCGGCTGATCGACAATTATCCCGGCGATAACGTGCACGTCGCCTATCATTTGCGGGCCAGCGCCAAGATCGAGCTGGGGCGGCTGGCTGGCTCGGGAAAGCAGGTGCGCGAGGGGATTACCGACGCCCGCCAGGCGATCATACTTGCCGGCAATGAGTACCCGTGGGTCCATATTCCTTACGTGTATGGCCTGTCGTCGCTGGCCGAAATCGAACGCCGGAAGGAACATGCCGACCTGGCAATCAAAGTCGTGACGCCAGTGCTGCAATTCCCGGAAACCAAGAATTACACTTCAGAAGATCGTGCCAACCTGTACTACCAGCGCGGACTGGCGTACATGTCGCGCGGCGACTTCAAGCTGGCCGCCAACGATCATGCCGAGGCGTTGCGGTTGAGTCCGCAGCACCTGGGTTCGAATCTCAAACGGGCCGAAGCGCTGCAAGCCCAGGGACTGACCAAGGAGGCGCTGGCGGCGTACGATACGGCGGTCGAGCGGTTCCCGAATGTGCTCATCGTGTTCAACGACCGAGGCAAATTACGCCGCATGGCCGGCGATCTGGATGGGGCCATTACCGACTTTACCCGCTGCCTGCAACTCGACCCGAAGTTCGCGGTCGGCAACATCAACCGCGGCATGTGCCTTGCCGAATCGAATAATCCGCAGGCTGGCGAGGGAGATTTTTCCGAGGCCCTGAATTCGAAGCTGGATCCGGGGACGACCGTCCTGGCGTATCGCCAGCGGGCCGCGACACGCTTGGCGCAGGGAAAAGGCCCGGAAGCCATCGGCGATCTCGACGCGGCGATCAAGCTCAACGCGCGCGATGCTTCGCTCTTCGAAGAACGGGGCTGTGCGCAGTACTTTCAAAAGAGCTTTGCGGCGGCCGCCGCTGATTTCGCGAAAGCCATGGAATTGAATTCCCAGATGGCGCACGTCGTTCCGTGGCGTGCCCTGGCCCTGGCCCGCTCAGG
>DASYAR010000717.1:0-4378 GCA_036501235.1 Planctomycetaceae bacterium | reverse complement strand
TCGTCGGTCAGGACGACGCTCTCGATATGGATATTATGCGTGTGAATCTTGTTGCGCAGACTGCCGCGCGTGATGCCCAGAATCCGGGACGCCTGCGACTGGTTGCCCCCCGTCAACTTCAGGACGCGAGTCAACAGGCACAGCTCCATCGCCGCCAGCGTCTCGGCGTACAGATCGTTCGTGTTGGCCTGCAAGCGGGCGTCGATGAGCCGCTCGAGATTGCCCACCGAACCGGTGCTGGCCGTTTCGTGCGCCGGACGTTTGACTCCGGTGCGGATCTCATCGGGGAGCGACTCGGCCAGCAGCACGGGGCCGGTTGTCTGGAGGAGCGCCCGGCGGACCGCGCTCTGCATTTCACGAACATTGCCGGGCCAGGGGTACTCGATGAGCAATTTGAGCGCGTCAGGCGAAATTCCCTGCACGTCTTTACCCAGTTGCCGCGAATACACGTTGAAGATGCGCTCGAGCAAGAGCACGATGTCGTCCCCGCGTTCGCGCAAAGGGGGGATGGTGATCGTGAAACCGTTCAGGCGATAATACAGATCGGAACGAAACGTCCCTTCATTCGACATGGTTTCGAGATCGCGGTGCGTGGCCGCGATGATTCGCACGTCGGTCTGAATCGTCTGATTCCCGCCGACGCGCTCGAACCGCTGCTCCTGGAGCAGCCGCAGCAGCTTGCCCTGGACGAGGGGGGACATGTCCCCGACTTCATCGAGAAAAATCGTGCCGCCGGAGCACTGCTCGAACTTGCCGATGCGCTGCCTGTCGGCGCCGGTGAACGAGCCTTTTTCATGCCCGAACAGCTCGCTTTCGAGGAGCGAATCGGGAAGTGCTGCGCAATTGACCGCCAGAAACGCCGCCCGCGAACGCTGACTATGCTGATAAATGGCGCGGGCGATCAGCTCTTTGCCGGTGCCGCTCTCGCCGCGGATCAGCACGGCCACGTCCTGTGAAGCCACGCGACCGATTGCCTTGTAAACATCCAGGATCTGCGGACTGCGGCCGACCATGCGGTCGTCGACGTCGCCGTCCTGGTCGAACGGTGCACCGGGCAGCTTCACGGGCGTGTTCATGCGCCGGCGCATTTCCAGGGCCTGCTGCACGAGGTCGCGAACGCGCTCCATGTCGAGCGGCTTCAAGAGATAATCGTAAGCGCCGATCTTCACCGCTTCGATCGCCGTGTCGCTCGTCCCCCCGGCCGTGATGAAGATGACTGGCAGCCGCGGGTCGAGCCGTTTGATGTTCTGAAACGTCTCGAGGCCGGAGACGTCAGGCAGCATGACGTCGAGCACCACGAGGTCGGGACGGCGTTCGCCGAGAAGCTGCATTCCTTCGGCGGACGTCCGTGCGGTTTCCACTGTCACGCCCGTGTCACAGAATGTCTGACGCATCAAGTGCAAGGTGGCGCGATCATCGTCGATGACGAGAACCGTAGACATTCAGGCCTCCTTCTCTATTGAGTGGACTCGTTGCTTCTTCAAAAACTGAACATGATGTAACTTTCAGAGTCTGGCCAATTCCGTCGTGACGGTTTCCAGAAATCGGGAGATCTCATGATTCAGCTCCAACTCGAGGGCCGGAGCCTCTTGCAATTCACCCGCATTGGCAATGCGCTCGAGCCGGTCCGCGATCTGCATGGCAGCACCGGCCCCGAACATGCACAGCATGCCTTTCAGACTATGCGAGGCGTGCTCGATGCCGGGCGCGTTGCTGGCGGCCAAAGCATCATGCAAACGCAACTGATAAATCGGTGCGTCCTCGCGAAACAGGTCTAACATTTCCCGAACCAACTCGACATTGGCCCCCATCCGAGCCAAGGCCGCCGGCAGATCGCAGACCGCCAAATGCGGCTGCACGTTCACTTCCGCCGAGGGCTTCATGGTTGATTCTCTGTTCACTTCCGGGATGCGCTTCCCCCCCGACAATCTATCATGTCGAGCCGGCGAGGCGTCCCGGAAGGGCCGCCCTTTCCACACCCAGATTTATCATGTCCCAGCGTCCAATCTTTCGCAATTCTCGGGCCAATCTGAGCAACAAACGATCAGGGTGGCAGCGATTCCTGCAAAATCGACTGACTGGCACCACGTTTGCTTCAATTCAACTGCATCCGGGGCAATCAGTCACTTAACAAATCCCAAACGGCAGAGGAGGCTGGCATGTTGGTTCTGACTCGAAAGTTGGGTGAAGCGATCCGCATTGGCGACAATGTCGAGCTTTATGTCGTGGGTGTGAGCCGCGGAAAAGTCAAATTAGGCTTCAAAGCGCCACGAAATGTGGCTGTTCAGCGGGCTGAGATCCCGGAACGGGATTGTATGTCCATTGGCCCGCCAGCACCGATTGCCACGATTGTGCCGATGGTCGCCAGGGCCGAGTTGGCCGGCAGTGCGCCGTTGGCCGCCTTCCGCAATTCGTCGGGTGCGTGATATAAGCCCCCGCCGCCTGGCTCCGAAACAGCCAGTTTGGTCGTCGAACTGTCAGGAACGCGGTCAGGGGACTCGTCCGTCGGATCGCTTAATCGCGATCAGTAGTCGTCGACGATTATTCTCCGTTGGTCCCATTCGAGAGATTTGTGAAGCCGCGCCTGTAAGTAAGCGAGAATTGAATGTCGCTCGCTTGCTTGCAGGCGCGGCTCATTGAGAAAATAACCTCTCAGCCGGGCGCAGACTGGTCCAGCGAGCCATTCGGCGCCCGGTTCTCGTTTTACCTGCGTCAGGATGTCAGCGTGTTGGTTGGGCAGCGGGCGGCATGCTCCCCGAACCGGCGGCATATGTCGGATGTCGCTCGACGAACCGATTGCAACCACTGTTGCCCGGCACGCGTAAACGGAACTTCTACAAGCCTTCGTCAACGCACAAACCCGTTGCAATGTAAATGCAAGCGCCGTGCCGAAAATGCCGGCGGACGTGAACGCCTTGAGCCGTGTTACCATGGCCTAGCGTGCAACCGTCAGTGACGAAGGCGGTTTCATATCGACGTCAAATCCGCGAGATGACAAATCCGTAACAAAATCAACGGTCCGATTGTCATCTCGCAATCGCTTGATACGATCACCAACAACAGTCCGTGCCGCGAATCCGCAGCACGAAAAGGGTGGATGAGGAGTGCGAGTCTGAGGCGTCAGATATTGGCCTGGTCTCCGAAGGCAGGACTTCGATGGCGCAGATCTTTCATCCTGGCATGAACACGTTTTCGAAGGTAACGATCTTCGGCGGGGTGTTTCTGTTGGCCTCGCTGGCCTTCGCCTGGGACCGCATCAATCGCTCGGCGTACGTCACCGAGGCCGACGTAGTACGCGAGCAGCCGGTCCCCTTCAGCCACGAGCACCACGTGCGCGGGCTGGGCATCGATTGCCGGTATTGTCATACGACTGTCGAGAAGTCTGCGTTCGCGGGTCTGCCCGCGACCGAGATCTGCATGAGCTGCCATTCGCAGATCTGGAAGGATAGCCCCATGCTGGCGCCGGTCCGCGAAAGTTTTCGCACCGGCCGGCCGCTGCAATGGACTCGCGTGCATGACCTGCCCGATTTCGTCTACTTCAATCACAGCATTCACGTCGCGAAGGGGATCGGCTGCGAAAGCTGTCACGGACGCGTCGATCAGATGCCGCTGATGCGGCGGGCACGTACTTTGCAGATGAGCTGGTGCCTCGATTGCCACGGCCGTCCCGAAGATTTCATTCGCGATCGGGACGAGGTTTATGAATTCGGCAAACCGGCCCGAACGAATGCCCGCGAGCACGGACCGGAGCTGGTCAAAGAATACGGGATCGATAAGAAACAGCTCCTCGATTGCGGAACTTGCCACCGATGATGGACGACTCGCTTGATCGCGCGCTGAATGCGCCCAACGGAGCGGCAGCGCAAGCCGGACGCACCAGTGGGGACCGGCCTGTCGGTCGGTGCACGCCTCCGCGCTCGACGGACGTAGCGTCTGGTCGACCGCTGTGGCGCAGCCTGGATGAGTTGAGCGCGACTCCCGAATTCGTCGATTACCTGCACCGGGAATTTCCGCGACAAGCCGGCGAATGGAACGATCCTGCCGGACGCCGCAACTTTCTCAAGCTGATGGCCGCGTCGCTGGGGTTGGCCGGCCTCAGCGGTTGCCTGCGACAGCCTGAAGAAAAGATCGTCCCGTATGTCCGGCAGCCTGAAGAGGTCGTTCCCGGGAAACCGTTATTTTTCGCGACCTGCACCACGCTGGGAGGATACGCGAAGGGTCTGCTCGTCGAGAGCCATCTCGGGCGTCCGACGAAGATCGAAGGCAACCCCGACCATCCGGCGAGCCGGGGTGCGACGGACGCCTTCGCCCAGGCGTCGATTCTGTCGCTGTACGATCCGGATCGTTCGCAAACCGTCATGAAAGCCGGGCGGATCAG
>DASYAR010000716.1:0-2447 GCA_036501235.1 Planctomycetaceae bacterium | reverse complement strand
TCCCTCCGGCGGACAAAGCGGTGGGAACGGCCATCATCGTCGCGCCCGGGGGTGGACATCGGCAACTGGTGTGGGGCTCGGAAGGAACGGACATTGCCGCCTGGCTGAATAGCCTGGGAGTGACTGCCGTCGTCCTGAAGTACCGACTGGCGCAGACCCCTGGATACAAATACGCCGTCGAAAAAGAAGCGCTCGCCGACACGCAACGGGCGATTCGCATTGTGCGGGCCCGAGCCAGCGAATGGAAGATCGACCCGGCGCGAGTCGGCCTCCTCGGCTTTTCTGCCGGTGGGGCGCTGGCGGCGTTCGCCGACATCCGGTTTGACCGCGGCGATGCGCAGGCGACCGACCCGATCGATCGGCAGAGTTGCCGTCCGGATTTCGTAGGTTTGGTGTATCCGGGCTGGAACCAGATGGACAAAGAAGTTCCGCCGGACGCCGCACCGGCGTTTCTGACCAGCGCCGGTCTCGATGACAAGTTCCACGCCCGGCAGACGGTCGAGTTCCACGACATGCTGTTCCGCGCCGGCGTTCCCTCGGACCTGCACATCTATGCTCATGGCGGACACGGGGGCGCAATCAGCAAGCGCAACGGAATCCCGTTCGGGACATGGCATCTCCGGTTTCAGGATTGGCTCGCTGACATTGGGATGCTGAAAGTCGCGGCGGCACCGTAAATGTCCGCTCTGTTTCGGCAGCGCAATTAAGATCGCTGCATCTGGTCTGTCGCCGGAAAAAGCCAGACCGGAAGTATGATTCCCAGGCCCCATTCCGCAGCGGTGATCCACAAATAAATCGCATGCTCGCCGTAGAAATTTGGGGGCACGGCTTGGTTTGGAAAATCCATCATTCCCGTGAGGTGGGCGTGCCAGAGGATCAGCGAAATCTCGATAATCCCGAGAACGCTGCTGGCAAGTATCAGCATGCGACTGCGGCGGCGACACGCTTCCGCGGTCAGACCAGCCAGAAACAGGCCGGTCACCAGATTGTGCCACCAGGTCACCTGCTGGGTAATGAAACCCTGCTCGACGGAGCCAATGGTCTCCGTGCCGATGGGCACGACGACGACCGCATAGAAACACAACCCGCCCCACCAGAGACCCCACGCCAGCAATAACAGCAGTTTTCGTGCTGTGGCGAGCCACGGGATTTGGCGGCGATCCGAGTTTTCCATTCCCGAATTCTAACGGGCATGCTGATGTTTGTCCGCGTCGAATTCGGGGTCATGCTCGAGGCGAATGACTGCCGAGCGGTCGTCGGACTGAACCGCCCGAACGGGACGTCAAGGCCTCAAGAACTACCGCACGATTCAGATAATCGAAGAATCGTCGCCAAGAGTTCCGCGGGCTCGACAGGCTTCGCCAAATGCGCTTGAAATCCAGCTTGCAAGGCTCGAACGCGGTCATCGGAGCGAGCAAATGCAGTAAGTGCGATTGCCGGCGTCTTGATGCCACGGTCGCGTACTTTCTGCATGAACTCGTAGCCATCTTCGTCAGGCATCCCGATGTCACTCACGATGACGTCCGGAGATTCCCTTGAAAAGAGCAGCCCCAGTGCTTCCGATGCTGATGCGGCTAACGCCGGAATCGCGTCGCTCGATTCCAGGAAACGCTTCATTAGTTCGCGGGCATCAGGTTCGTCGTCGACGACCAGCACTTTGATGCCAGGCAATTTATCGAATTCGGCATGGCTCATCGGGTGTGCGATCGACCCCAGAGGATGTGACAGCGATTCTTCTTCGACTTTGGCGATTCGCGTCGGCAGACGAACGGTGAACGTCGCCCCCAGCCCGGCGCCAGGGCTCTCTGCCGTAATCGATCCGCCGTGCATTTCAATCAGGTTCTTCACGATGGAAAGGCCCAGCCCGAGGCCACCGTGAGTTCGCGTGATTGACCCATCGGCCTGGGTGAAGCGTTCGAAGAGGTGCGGCAGGAATTCCGCAGTGATGCCCTCTCCGGTATCCGTCACACTGACCTCGACGTGCGAATTCACTCGCTCAGCGAGGACGTGAATGCGTCCCGATTTGGGCGTGAACTTGACCGCATTCGTGAGCAGGTTCCAAAGCACTTGCTGCAGCCGGCCGAAGTCACCACTGACCGAACCCAGCTGCGGATCGACCACCTGCTCAAGCCGGAGTTGTTTGGCTTCGATCGCCGGCTGGACGGCTTCGATCGCGGCGCGGATCACTTCGGACAATTCGACGCGCTGAACGTCGAGCCGAATCTTGCCGGAAACGATCCGGCTCATGTCGAGCAGGTCCGCAATGAGTTGCGTTTGTACGCGGACGTTTCGGTCGATGACTTCGATGGCCGCGGCGACGCTCTGACTATCGCCCGGACTCATCTTCAGCAGTTGAACCCAGCCAAAAATCGCACTGAGGGGGGTCCTCAATTCGTGGCTGAGCGTCGCCAGGAATTCGTCTTTGATGCGCCCGGTCCGCTCGGCTT
>DASYAR010000715.1:0-10133 GCA_036501235.1 Planctomycetaceae bacterium | reverse complement strand
GAAACGGATTCGCGGCAAGAAAAACCCGCCTTCGGCCGCCGCACTTAAAAATCTGCGCGATGAACATGCCCGGACGATCGAACCAGCGAGCGCCCAAGCAACCGGGGCCTTGCAGCTTGAGCACCGACTCAGCGATTTGGTAAACGAAGCGTACGGCCTCGCTCCTGACGAAGTCGCCCTGATGTGGAAGACCGCCCCGCCCCGCATGCCGTTTGCACTTTAAGATCATTTTGCGCCGTGTGGCGGAGATATGAACCCGCGAAACAAATCCGTTATCCCGACACGGTTTGCAGCAGTCAGACCATCGGTGCTTACCCAATGACGATAGTCTTGGCAAATGACGGGATGAATTGTCGCGGCAACCCGAAAGAAATCCATCAGGCAAGAATTAAAAATCATTACCGCTTCGTGCCTTCCGTGGCGCGAAATGAACGCGTCCAGGGCTGCGTCGTCGCCATGACTAGACGAACCGTGCAGGAGGCGAGCGCCATACATGAACATCCGCATTATCTGCCGCCGTGAGTGTCCACTCGTATTGTGCGGTACCGGGGCGGAGTCAATGAGCGATTCGAAAGACTGCTTGCGTTCATTGACCCACCATTGTTTTCGGCCGTCACCTGCGTGTGCGATGTATGCTTCGCATGCCTTCGTGACGAGTTTGTCGCCCGCATGAAGTTGGCGGAAATATGCCAAGACGGACATCGTGTCTTCGTCATCTGGAAATCCGGCTTCCAGGAGCGTTGATGCTTTCGCCTTGTCAGATAGCGACGTAATGAACCGTGGAGAACGATACCATTTGCTGGCGCGGATGCGCTCGACCACATCCAGGAACTGAGCGATTGCGTTCGCCTTCTCAATCGTCCAATCACTGCTGTTCGCCGCGCTGACCGGTCCCAATTTTAGAACGCTCTTCGGATCACCGACAATAATCGGGAATTCTTGGCCTGAAACATATTGAATCATCTCGTAGTGAGAGATTCGAGCGCCGGTTTCATCCTCGAAATACTCGGGTGCAGCCCGTACCGTTTGAATGCCGCGGCTGCGGCGTTCAGGCCGATCGTGGAAGGCTTTAAAGTCGTTGTTAGGAATTTCCGTGAAGAGATTTCGAAACTTAAGCATCCGACCATCGAAATCGCCTGTGCCGAGGGACATTGTGATTACGGTTTCATCGAATCCTACGGGTTTGTGCTGCGAGCCACGATCGGCTTTGTCCTCTAGAATTGTAAGTATTTCGCTCGTCTGCTCCAGTGTCAGCTGAGCCCAATCAAGCCAATACCAACGGTTGTAAACGGGGAGCGGATTCTCTCGCCGGCGGTCGAAGCACGAGATAGGCCACAACAGAACAGGCAGTTCGTGTACGTCATTCATTGTCAATTCTCACGTATTCCGAATGGCGCGGGAGCCCGGCTGAGTCTATCTCTGATGGCTCGCATCCACCAGCTGAAGCTGGTGGCAAAGGGAAAGTCGGCTGAAGCCGACCGGGTGGTGACGGCGTGTATCGTCTCACCTGGAGCCATCGGCGATGGTGACTCAGGATCGCGGTATCACAGCTTCGGCCGCGCCCCAGAGATTCTCCTTCGACCCGCGCTGTCACGCAGGCCGAGTCGCGCACATTTCATGCAACGCCCAACTCGCCGGGGCCGTCGCTGGATTTTTGGCCCCGGCGGTTCGGTTGCCGGTGCGCCGGGCTTTCAGCCGTGACATCGGACTCCAGTTCACGCGTTCAAGCTCCGACCCCGCCACACCTCAGTTATCGACGTAACTCATGGATGTTTCGCGCCTGACAGGGGTTGTCGCTCGCGATCGATCTTACGGATCAGAATGAACCGATGCAGCCCCGCCCGCGGCGCTGTCGAATGCCGCTCGAACATCAGGGCGGCCCAGCACAACCAATGCCCAGATCCCGCATGGTAAGCCAACGACGCACCCTGGAGTACAAGGCAGCATCGCGGCGATTGTCGCACCCAGCGCCAGCGGATACAGTTGGAGCTTTCGCAGGTTCAGAGCACCGATGAACGTGAAAATTCCAATCATGAGTAGCGCCATAGCGAATAAAGCTGAAATGATGAACTCGGCAGGCCAGGGCCTGATCGTGACCGTCGAAAACAGGAAACTGAACAGATAAACGATGGCGGCACCGGAATTGACCACTGCGGCACAGATCAGTCCGATGCTCGGCCCGCTCACATACTCGCGGGTCGATGCACGGGCCGGTCCCGACGAAATATTCGATCGTCCCATTTTACTTTTGAAATCAAACGCGCCGCGGACAGTGCCGCGACCGAGGACGAATCGTGCCCAGATGGCATAGGGGACCAATACAAATCCCGGCGTCAAGGGCAGCATCGCTGCATAAGTCGCCAGAACGGCCAGCCAATGCATCTCCAGACGGCGCATTTTTATGCCGCCGAGGATCGACAACAGGCCGACGAATCCGCTCAGCCCGGCAACGACGAAATTCAAATCCCCAGCGTGCTGACCTGTTGTGATCCTGAACCACATCAGCCAGACTGCAAACGTGGTGTTGATGACGCCGGAAAAAAGCAGTCCGATGGACGCCGGACGGACCTGCCTCGTGGCCCCATCCAGGTCGACATATTGAACCGGCCCGACTGCCGAATCCAGATTGGCGTCGGCGCGCGGCTGTACCGAGTATTCAGGGGAGGTCGGTGATCCCGGCGCCGACTCCGAATGCGTCACAGCACTCTGTCCGATGGTTTCCACATCCGTCTTCACGTCGCTGGCGTGCTGATAGCGACGGTCGGGTTCGGCTTCCAGCGATCGCAGCACGACGTCGTCGAGCCGCGCGTCCATTTGCGCTTTCTGTGATGGCGGAGCAAACCGGCCGACCGGCAATTCGCCGGTGAGCATCTCATAGAACACGACTCCCAGGGAATAAATGTCGGCCCGGTGGTCGACCTCGCGCGAGCCTTGCATCTGCTCCGGGGCCATATAGCGCAGCGTCCCCATCACCTGGTGCGTGGAGGTGAGTACCTGCTCCGCGTGCTCATGCCCGAGCAGCTTGGCCAGACCGAAGTCGGCGATCTTCACACGGCCCCGTCTATCAACGAGGATATTGGCCGGTTTGATATCGCGATGGACGACGCCTGCGTCGTGGGCGAATTGCAGGGCGTCGCAGATTTGCGGAACAATGGCCAGTTCCTCCCTGGGCGTCAGGGCGGCCCCGGCAATCAGTTGCCTCAGATTGGTCCCGTCGACGAATTCCATCAGGATATAATATTGACCGGCAGCCTGGCCGAAGTCATGGATGGCGACAATGTTCGGGTGGTTGAGCTTTGCCAGGGCCCGCGCTTCCCGCGTAAACCGCTGGGCGAAGGCAAGGTCGGCATCAACTTCCTGCGGCAAAATCTTGACGGCCACCAGGCGGTCGAGTTGAAGTTGCCGTGCCTTGTAAACGGCCCCCATCCCTCCAGAGCCAAGGAGCTCGAGGATCTCCAGTTGCGGGAACCGTGTCGCCAGGTCCTCGGGCGCGGGGGGGACGAACGCGGCGCCCAAGCCTGCCGGATTGCGCCGCGGTGGTGCGCACGCGGGATCGTCGAAAGGCGTGCTCTGCGGAAAGACACGGGTCAGGCAGTGCGGACAAAGCCCGCCCGGCGAATCGGGAGGGACGGTGTCGCCGCACTCGGGGCATACCACATCCATATCGATTTCCGGTTGATAGGCTTGTGCCTGGAATCGTGGGCTGGCATTCACGGCAATTCATCGCCACGAAATCCATGTTACCGGCGGCGACTCCCGGACGAAACCGCTACGGGTCTGCACCGGCGGTCGATAATTGAAGACCCCATTGTCGCTGATGTGCGAAAGACGCGGGACGACTTTGTCTTGATTGAATCCGCGAGAAAATGAAACTCGTAACCAGCCCACGCGAATCTCATTGACTTTGCTTTCCAAAGTGCCTCTTTTGGCCAAAACCAGACATGACCTGATCCAGAATCATCCGTCGAAATTTCGTCCAGTTTGATATTGACATATTTAGTTAATATATATAACATAAAAGAATAGACGAGACGCGCAGCCAACCCAGGACCATTTCGTTCATGCAACGTCGGGAGACGCTCATGCACGCAGACGCTGATCGTGTGTCGCCAGTCGATGTTACGTCGATTGGCCAATCATGGGCCCACCCCGTGGTCGCGCCTCTGACCGCCACCAATCATACGGACAGCGACACGGCCAGCCCTCAGGAACCCGCAGCGGTAGCGGCGCCTCTACCACCAGAAGTCGATCGGACCCCCTCACGATTGGCGAACGACCCTCACGATTGGGGGGCAAGCCCCTCATGGTTGGCGTGGGGCGTCATTTGACGTATTCGTAGTGACCCATGTGTCACACGGACCCCGCAAAAAAAAATCAAACTTGAATTCTTAGCAGAACGGGCCGCGCTGCGCGAGAGAGGAGAAGGGTTGAGATTCGAGAGTAGAAAAGAGACGCTGCGAAAAAGCGGGAATCATTGGAGAAATGGCCGGAATACGAAGAACTTGAGAATCGCCGAGAACGCCGAGGACCCAGAGAAAAAGGGGGACGGACGAGGGATCTCACGCAAAGTCGCCAGGGCGCAAAGAATTGTGGCTGGGCGTTCGTGGAAACGTGAAATCTGTGTGATGCCGGTTACCTCCGTCCAATGGGGGCAAATCAAAGGAACAGGGCAAATCAAGAACATTCCGGCCATTTCTTGCAATTGTCGAGGGCAAATCTAAGGGCAAATCAAGGGGCACATCTAGAACGGATAGGGCAAATCAAGGCGGGAAGGGCACGACTGAACGGCGACGAGGGACGGTTTTTAGCCTCGGTATATCCAGACCGACCCCAAGGGCCG
Organism: Planctomycetaceae bacterium; assembly: GCA_036501235.1. Taxonomy (GTDB): domain Bacteria; phylum Planctomycetota; class Planctomycetia; order Planctomycetales; family Planctomycetaceae; genus JACQFH01. Next base: position 5,293 of record DASYAR010000715.1, on the reverse strand, counting down.
GACCCAACAGGCTTCTCCGCGGCGTGATACGAAAAGTTCTTTGACAATTCGCAGGCAATGATTCGTGATAAACGGAGGGACCGGTGCATCGCACCCTGGCACGCCGAGGTACGAGAGCCGGTCCCCGTTTGTCAGACGATTCTGTCGCCTCGTTTTATTCCGGCACGTTGATCATCAAGATCACGCGTTCCGATTGGCTGGGTTCGACTTCTGGTTCTGCGGGGAAGCTCGTGCCCCAGGCGATCAGCTTGACGGTTTCTTCCGGCAGATTGCTGAAGCGAAAATTGCCGTTGGCGTCGGTCACGGCTTCTGCGACATACTCACGGAAGCCTCCGAGGCTGCGAGTTACCGGCCGGGCTCGGACTTCGATGTCGGAGACTGGACGGCCCGTTTTTTTATCGACGACCTGACCTTCAATGACGTGGCCGCGCTCCAGTTTGAGAACCGTGACTTCCCCATCCGTCCGCACGTCGGTGCGTGCGAATTGCCAGTCGCGCTTCGGCCGGGCGACCAGGCTGTAGCCGTCGCCGTTGCGGGGCATCCCGGCCAGAATCGTTTGCCCGTTTCGATCGGTCTGCCGGTCTCCGCTCCAGATATTGCTCCCCGGAGAGGGATCGCCAGGCGCTGATCCCGGCGGCCGAGCGGTGGGTTCGAAATTCACCTCGATCGGGATTTGCGGCAGTGGCTGGCCCTCGGCTGATTCGACGCGCACGACGGCATCGATCGCTTTCGGAAGGTGCAGCGTCACATCGCGAACCGGGTCGGCTCCATCCAGGCTCACGATCGGGGCGTACTCGATGCGGAACCCCTGGGTCGCCGAGACGAGACAGGCCACGTCGAGCGGCACCGGCGCGAGGACGATTTCCGTCGGCGACACGGAAGTCCCTGAAATCGAGACTCTTCGCATGCCTGCGGGGCTGTCGACGTGAAACTGCGCACTCCCCATGGTTGGCCCGTAGTCTCGTGCACGCTCTTCCGGCAAGACGAGCTTGACCCGAATCGCCCCGGCAGGGAGGACCGGAACTCGAACTTGAAATGGATCGCTGCCGCCGGAGACCGCCGTATCGACATCGGCGAACCAATACCCCTGGCATCCGACGGCAGTGAGTCGCAGGGTCCCCGGCGTTTTCATTCGCAGCCGCGCGACCCCCTCGACGATCGGCAGAGGGCCGCCAAATCGGGGCCGTCCCCGGGCGTCCAGGACCTCCATCTGCGCGATCACGCTTCCGGCCGGCTTCACTGGAACTTCGTCGTCCGTAAACCGCACTTCGACGTCTCGCGCTCCGCTGGTCTTTTCCAAGTCTTGCAAATCGACGACGAGATCCGTGATCGACTGGTCGATCTTGCCGGAGATCGTGTGCGGCCCAAGCGACAATTGATAGCGGCCGGCCAGCAGCGCGTCGAAACGGAATCGGCCATCGGCGTCGAGCTTTGCAGACTTGTGGCGCCAGACGATGCCGTCCGCGATGCTCTGGCAGTCGATAGTCGCAGTGCCGTCGGCGGCAAGCTGGCTGAAATCACCGCGAACCTCGCCGGCGAGCACGAGCTTCTGCTGCAGAACAACGCGGGTCAAATCGGCGCCGGCCCGCACAGGGGACCGCACCGCTTGCCCTCGATCGCCCGCGTCAATGAGCACACTGTAGTCGGTATCGAAGGCGAGACCTCCCAGCTTGAACTTGCCCTCGGCGTTGGTTTCGGCGAGCACCTGGCCTTGATCTCCATGATAGAAACTGGAATTCCCTCGCTTTTCGGAGACGACGCGGAGATTGGCGCCTGCAACGGGTTTTCCGTCCCCGTCCACAACGATACCGGTCGCCGGTTTCTCGGCGTCGAGCACGATGACCGGTGGATCTTTCGTTAACCGACTCGATCCACTCGGCTCGTAAGGGCTGAAACCGGCTGCCTGTGCGGTCACGCGATAGGGGACATCCGCCAGATGCTCGCTGCTCCAGAAACCGTTTTCGTCGGTCAGTGTTGCGACCGATGGTCCAAAAATGGCGCCCACTCCCCAATCCGGTATGGCGACGACGTTCGCTTTGGCAATCGGCTGCCCCTTGCGATCGACGACGCGCACGCGGCCCGACACGCCATGCTTGAGGACAATCTCGATATCGTCCTGCTTGTCACCTCCCACTCCGCGGAAAGGTCCGACGAGAGCCGGCGCATATCCTTCCGTGAAGTACGTCAACCAGCATTGGCCGGGCGGCAACGAGACTTTGAAATTGCTCCCCGTGGTTCCATGGGAAGCCATGGATGACGACGAGCCGCCGCCGGAAACCCGCCGGCTGAGCGAATACAGCAGACCACGGTCGGGAAGGATTCCGCCCTTCTCGGCGCGAATCGTCCCGGAGACGAGAAACTTCGCATCGGGATCGCCCAGGTTTTGTGGCTCGACTTCGCCTTGGAGTCGGGCCACGGCGGCAATCCGTTCCGTCGGAGTGAGCAGTTTTTTGGCGATCTCCACCGACCAGACGGCTGCCTGTTGGAGTGCGCACACCAGCACTCCCGCCACCAGCATCGTCCCCACCAGCGCAATCCACGACATGCGCAGTTGCGGTCGACGATCAGGAGACAGGATCCGCCGGACGCGATCGAGCAGGGCGCCCGAATCGGAGTCGTTTGCGAAGCCGAGCGCCGGCGCAGGAACGGCGCCTGACCAGCCTTCCGCCACCCGGGCCAAAGCCTCTGCCAGCGGCAATGGGGATGACAGGCAGGCGACAGCCCGCGCATCGCACGACGACTCGCGCTCGCGCCGCAGCGCGTCGCTGATCCACCTCAAGCCGGGATTGAAAAACAGGATCGCTTCGACGACGAGCTGCACGAAGTTCACCACGTCGTCATACCGCCGCAGATGTGCCAATTCGTGCAGCAGCACGGCCTCGAGTTGATCAGGAGTCAGGCCGGTCATCAGGGCCGCCGGCAAGACCAGGGTCGGCTTCCACAATCCGAACACGAAGGGCGCCGCTCCGGTCGCCCTCACGACGACCGCAAAACGCCTGCGAATATGCAGCAGGCCGACAACCCTGGCCAGATGGGCCTCCAGCGAAGAGGGGACGACGCTTTCACCGTGGAGCAAGGCGCGTGTCGCCGAGAGGTCGCGAACGGTTCGCAGCAGTTGAATGACCACACCCGCAATCCAGATCGTCAGCAGGATCGAAATGACCCTGCGGTGACTTCGCGAGGCCTCCTTCGCGACAACTGCGGGGGATGTCGGGAGAACGGGATCGTTGAGCGGCGTGTTCGCCGAACCCGACGATTCGCCGTCGGGCACGGTTGATGTGGCCGGCGGCGCGCCAACAGTCTGGACGAAGACGGCAGGCGTGCGTGCGGTTCCGACCGAATTGTCCGCCAGCCAGGCCCAGGTCGCGAGGGGCGCAAGAGCGGCCAATCCGAACGCAGCGAGCGCGGCGCGGTGACGCCCTTCGGCGCGTCGCGCGGGCAACAGCCGCAACACGATCCACAAACCCATCATCAACAGGCCGTCCTGCCACAATGAATGCAGCAACGTCCAGGCCCAGCGTTCGCTCCAGGTGTTCGTCAACAATTCCCAGTTGGCCGATCCCAGGGTCATGATGATTTCTCTCCCGCTCGGCCGTCGCGGGCCGCGTCGTTGATCAGTTTGCGGATTTGCTTCAACTCGGCCGGGCCGACCGCACCCGTGTCGAGCAGCGCCTGCACGACGCGCGCCGGCTCTCCCCCAAAGACTCCCTGAACCAGTCCCTTCAGCAACGGCTGGACGACCTGTTCGCGGGTGACGTTGGGGTGATAAAGATAGGTGAGGCCGTCTCGCGTGTGCCGCACGAGTCCCTTTTTCTCGAGCACTTGCAGCACGGTGAGCAGCGTGGTGTAGGCCCGCTGTTTGCCGTCGGGGAGCGCGGCGATGACGTCGCGAACGGTCCCCGAGCCTTTCTCCCATAAGACGGACAGGACTTGCTGTTCAAGGTCCGAAGGCTTTTGCGTCGGCATGGAGCGGTCTCGAATGGGGACCATATACTATGTTCATAGTACATACTATGACTCTAGTATCATGGTGTCAAGCGTCGCTCGGGAGAAATTATTCACGTGAGCTCCGCCTGGAACATTCTGCCGAGCTTATCGCATCCATCGTCCTTCCGTTGGTCGTACTGCCGGAGGTACACTGCCGATATGAGTGAGAATTCACCCGACTCGGAATCAACCGAGCCGCACAGTTCCGAAGGGCCCTTCAGCAGCTCACGACGCATCGTCTTCGCGGTCGCAGCCGCGGGTTTCCTATTTGTCGGAGCCTGCGTCCTCTGCGGGGGAGGACTCGCGCTTCCGGTGGTCCTGCGAGATCAGCGGCAAAGAGAAGCCGTTGACGCTCAACGATCGGCCGTGGAGGCGCTGAAGAAGTCTGCACAGGAGATGCATCAGAAATCTATACAGGACGCGCAAACGGAACAGAAAGTTGTGCCCAAGTCGGCCGAGTGAGTCGGGCGACACACAGGACTGCTGATGCGACTCTGGACCCTGCATCCGAAATACCTTGACGCTCGCGGGCTGGTTGCCTTATGGCGCGAGGGGCTGCTGGCCCAGGCCGTGCTGGCGGGGAAGACGACCGGATACGTGAATCATCCGCAACTTGCCCGGTTCCGATGCCAAACTTCCCCGGCGGCATCTATTGCAGCGTATCTGCGGGTTGTGCACGACGAGTCGCTGGCGCGCGACTACAGTTTCGCGGCGGACAAAATTGGCCGATCGAGAAAGGCCGGCCTGATCACCGTGACGCGCGGGCAAGTCGAATACGAGTGGCAGCATCTGATGAACAAGCTGAGAGTCCGCGATCAGCAGTGGGGCGCTCGATTCATTCGAACCAGGCGACCCGAAGTGCATCCGCTTTTCCGGGTTGTGGCGGGGAAAGTTGAACACTGGGAACGAATCGCGGATGGGGACTCGGTTTGACCTGCCCTGGGGACAAAGGTCGTAGGCACGCCCGTCGAGTTCGTGCAATTCGGACCGATCACGGCTAGAATATGGATGTCCTGGAATTGTGCGTCCGCAATGGCGCACCAATCGAGGGAACCCGACTCTGACCACCTGCACGCTGCTGGGCCACGCGGATGGCTGTCACCCTCGAACAAATTGTCAAACGCCTCGAAGACAGTGGCGTTCTTGCTGGCGGCACGCTCCACGATTTCATCCCTCCCATAGCGTCTCCCAAAGACGGTCAAGAACTGCTGCGCGAATTGATTCGGCAGCAGAAGCTGACCAAGTTTCAGGCCGAGCAGGTCTTGCAGGGCAAAGGCAAGTCGCTCGTGCTGGGAAATTACCTGCT
>DASYAR010000714.1:0-17471 GCA_036501235.1 Planctomycetaceae bacterium | reverse complement strand
ACTTTCACCTCGAAGGGCTGAAGCTCAGCTGGTCGCAGCGCGGGCAGACGAACTGCCACACGCGAACTCCCAATTCGACGGCTCGATCGCTGATCGGCAAATCCCGGATCGAATCCCGGTCCCGCGTCTGATGTACGTCTTCGCAGAGGCCTCCGCAATCCGGACAGACCGCCCTCCGCGTCCGGGGCACGAACGTAATCCGGGCCTCAGCCGCCCGCTTCAAGGCCCGCTTTCGCGGCCGAGCGTTCACCCAGTGCCCGCCCCGCCAGCTTCACCCACCCCCAGGATTCGACCGCCGGTTCAACTCGATGGCATCCTGCCCACCCCGGCTCGCAAACGGGCATCCATGCCACGGCGGCCCGGCCGCCTCCGCCCCGCCCGCCCGCCCGTGCGGCATCCTGCCTCCCTGTTCGTTCCAGCGTCTTTCGAGGACCGTATCGCCGGTTCCGTTCGACGGCATTCATGCCTCACGCGGCTTGCGAACCGGCATTCGTCCCCGGCGGCTCGTCCGCCTTCGCACCACCCAACCGAACTCACGCAGAAAACCACTCGCGCGCACCATCGCGTTGACCGGCTAGCACCCAACCGCCAGAATGGACGCGAGACCAATCACATTTCTCGCAGCGAACTCCATTTTTACAGGGAAATCCGTGAACACCTTCTTCCTCCGACACGGACTCGTCAGGTTCGGTCGCGTGCCCGGCCGCTATCCCTACGACGTCGAGGGCGATGCCCTTGACCGCAACGCTGCAATTTTCACTCGCCAATCGTTCAAGGAGCGGCGCATATACGCCGACGGCTATGAGGCCACCCCCGCGTCGAATATGGATCCGCACGTCCTTTCGGATGTCATGCCGTGGTTTCTATCGTTCTGCCTAATTGACAAGAAAACCGACCCAGAAACAGACGCCAAGCGTCTCGTCGCCCCGGAAAAACAACACCGCCTTCCGGAACTGGCACAACGAGGCGATCTCATCATCTTCGGCAATTATATCGCCAAACACGTCATCTGGGCGGACAGCGTCTTGTCCGTCGACCACGTCCTGACGATCCCTCAGTCAAACGGCCGGCTCAACATCCAAGAATACCATCGAAAGTACTGGGAATTGCTCGGCCTCCCGGAGTTATGGGAAGACTTCAAAGAGACTCGCGCCTACGTTTACAACCTGAGAGACGCAGAACGGCCAGATGGCAAGCACCAGTTTACACACGGTCTCGACCCTTACAAGCAAATCGTCGGACGCCGACTAAAAAGGGGGGAGGTCGCCTCTTTCCAGAAAGACGCCTTGCTCGCCCGATTCGTCGACGGACAGGGATTCAACTTCATTCCGCTCAGAACTGACTACGAGAACGACCGTCAGGACATCAAAGATCGCCCGGGAATCTTTACGACAAGGATTCCAGATTTTCCTTCGCACATCGAAAACAACTCCGTGACACGCATCAACTCGACAGCATCACGAGCCCTACTCGGCGCCATTTTTCGCGACGCCGACACCCTCGTTCTCGATCCCATTGAACCCGCGAAACAGTTGCCGCCGCCTGATCGATCAGGCCATTGATAACCACTACCGTTGCGTCCGCCGTTGACGAGATTCTCCAAAACGCCATTTAACTTCGCACCCGAACGATGAGCTACGTCCAAGATCAACTTGAACCCCTCAAAAACCTACTCTTTTCCCTCGTCCCAACAGGTGGGTCAGCGAGGGGAAATATGGACCTCCGAGCAGAGTTTATCGAGAAGGCATCAACCGACCTCAAAGCCACCATCGACGAAAACGACTACTGGACGATTCGCGAGCAACTTCTCGAGCAACAAAAAATAGAAACCGGAAGAGGCAAGGGCGGGTCCGTCCGCCGCGTTCCTGAACAGTCAGCGCCGGCAATCGCCCCGCCAATCACACCGACCGAGGCATACGCCAAGGAGGCCGAACTCTACCCCGCGTTTCACGCGACGATCCGCGAGTTCTTCCCGAAAACCTATCGGATCAAGCTATTTGTCTCCGAGATCACGGCAAGCCAAGGCCGTCGCCAGACCGGAGGAATGTGGACGAGGCCAGACGTCACCTTGATTGCAGTAAGGATGTACAAGCACTTACCTGGGAAGTCACTCGATATAAACACGTTCGAAGTGAAGCCGGCTTGGGCATACGGAATTGACGGCGTTTACGAGACGGCGTCACATTCAGCGTTCGCCAACCGGAGCTATTTGGCCATTCACGCACCGAAGGACCTCCCGGACAACGAACTCGATCGCCTCGAACGCGAGTGCGAACGATTCGGCGTCGGGCTGATTCTTTTCGCCGACCCAAAGAGCTTGGCGACGTTCGATCTGCGCGTTGAACCCAAATTCAACCTTCCCGACCCAGATGCCGCCGACGCCTTCATCGAAACACAAATATCTAAACAAAACCACGACGAACTGCGAACGTGGACAAAATGACCAACACGAAACCCACCGACCACGAACCCGACGCCTCCGACTCCGCAACTTCGACAAAATGACGCCGCAACAGTTCATCGTCAAATGGAAACAGGCGAATCTTACCGAGCGGAGTGCCGCGCAACAGCATTTCCTCGACTTGTGCGAGCTCCTGCAGCAGCCCAAGCCGGCCGAGGCCGACCCGGACGGCAGCCATTACACGTTTGAGCGCGGGGCACACAAGGCCGACGGCGGCGAGGGCTGGGCCGACGTCTGGATGCAGGGCCATTTCGGCTGGGAGTATAAGGGGAAACACCGGGATCTTGTCGCCGCCTACCGGCAGCTTCTGCAGTACCGCGAAGCGCTTGAAAACCCGCCCCTCCTCGTCGTGTGCGACCTGAACCGCTTCGAGGTGCATACGAATTTCACCGGGACCATCAAGAAGGTTCACGCCTTCGACCTCGACGGCCTGGCCGAGCCGGCGAATCTCGACATCCTCCGAAAAGTCTTCACCGACCCCGAATCGCTCAAGCCGGGCAAGACGGCGGAAGTCATCACACGCGAAGCGGCAGAACGCATCGGTCAGATCGCCGACAGCATGTACGTCCGCAAAATCCCGGCCCCGCGGGCGGCTCACTTCCTGATGAAGCTGATGTTCTGCATGTTCGCCGAAGACATCGGCCTGTTGCCTGAAAAGCTCTTCACGCGGATCCTGACCAACTCCAAAAACGACCCGCCACGCCTGGCCAAGCAACTCGCAACGCTGTTCGGGGCGATGGCGCACGGTGGGGACTTCGGCGCTGAGACCGTATTGCATTTCAACGGCGGCCTGTTTGCCGACGCCGACGTGATCGAACCGACCGTTTCGGAAATGCAGCACCTGTCGGATGCCAACCTCCACAATTGGGCCGACGTCGAGCCGTCGATCTTCGGGACGCTGTTCGAGCGCACGCTCGACCCTGCGAAGCGCTCGCAGATCGGCGCGCATTACACCAGCCGTGCCGACATCCTGACGTTGTTGGAGCCGGTCGTCATGGCCCCGCTGCGTAAGGAATGGGCCGACGTACGGGCCACATGCGACGAGCTGTGGCCCAAGATTCAAGAGGAATCTCGCAAGGATGCTAAATTGGGCGGGGGGGGGGGCACGGCGCAAGATGAGCAGGTCGCGAATGCAATTCGACCGCCTCCTGACGGAATTTGTTCACCGCTTGGCGAACGTCCGCATCCTCGACCCGGCATGTGGTTCGGGAAATTTCCTGTACGTCGCGATCAACCTGCTGCTCGACCTTGAAAAGGAAGTCATCGCGTACGGCGCATCCAAGGGGCTCACGCAGTTGCCCCAGGTCCGGCCCACACAGCTTGCCGGAATTGAAATCAATCCGTACGCGCAACAACTCGCGCAGGTCGTCATCTGGATCGGGTACATCCAGTGGATGCACCACAATGGGTTCAATCCGCCGCGCGACCCCGTGCTCGACCCAATCGAAAGCATTCGTTGTACGGATGCGATTCTTGATCTGAATGATCCCACGCAGCCCGAAGAACCCGAATGGCCCGAGACCGATTTCATCATAGGGAACCCGCCGTTTCTGGGCGGTAAGCGGCTGCGCACGGAACTTGGCGACAGTTACGTTGATGCAGTTTTCTCGGCGTATTCAGGCAGAGTGCCGCGCGAAGCGGACCTGGTTGCCTATTGGTTTGAGAAAGCGCGAGACGCGATTGAGCGCCACCGCTGTCGGCGCTCGGGATTACTCGCAACCCAGTCGATAAGGGCTGGGGCGAACCGTCAACTCCTCGAACGCATTAAAGAATCCGGGGACATTTTCATGGCGTGGTCGGACCAACCCTGGATTCTCGATGGTGCGGCCGTTCGCGTGTCGATGGTCGGATTTGATGACGGGGCCGAAACAATGCGAGTTCTCGATGGCAACCCCGTGAGCAGCATCCATGCAAATCTTTCGGCCGCAACCGCTGACGTGACACATGCGAAGCCCATCCGCGACAATCAAGACATTTCCTACATGGGCGACACTAAAGGGGGCGCATTCGACATTGCCGATGCCGTCGCCCGCGAATTCATTTCGCAGCCGTGCAACCCAAACGGTCGCCCGAATTCCGATGTCATTGTCCCGTGGGCGAACGGCCAGGATATTGCCGGCCGTTACCGACGAATGTGGATCATTGATTTTGGCGTAGATATGCCCCTTGCGGAAGCTGCCGGCTACGAAGGACCGTTCCGTCACCTCGAGATCAATGTCAAGCCGGAGCGTGCCCTCAACAAGCGCGCCTCGTACCGCGAACGTTGGTGGATTCATGTCGAGTCTCGTCCTGCAATGCGATCCGCGTTTACCGGAATGGCCCGGTTTGCACTCACCCCACGCGTTGCGAAACACCGCTATTTTGTCTGGCTGCCGAGTCAGACATTGCCCGACAGCCGCCTTTACGCATTCGCCAATGAGGAAGATTACTTCTTCGGGCTCCTGCATTCCCGCCTACATCAAATCTGGTCGCTCGCAACGTCGTCGCGACACGGCGTCGGCAACGATCCGACGTACAACAACACGACCTGCTTTGAGACATTTCCATTTCCCGTCGTCCACGACGGCGACCGGTCAATGATCGCGACCGCCGCCCGCGAACTCGACGAATTCCGGTCAGCCTGGCTCAATCCTCTGGAATGGACCCGTGAAGAAATCCTCGAATTCCTCGGATCGGTCGACGGCCCCTGGCGGCGCTATGTCCAGCACCCGGACGCCCGCGGGATCGGCACCGTCCGTTACCCGAGGTTAATTCCCAAAGACGCCGAGACCGCGAAGCAGCTCGCCAAGCGCACGCTCACCAACCTCTACAATGAGCGCCCCACCTGGCTCGACCTGGCCCACCGCCAGCTCGACGAGGCCGTCTTCGCCGCCTACGGCTGGCCATCCGACCTGACCGACGACCAAATCCTCGAGCGACTGCTCGCCCTCAACCTGGAACGCGCCGCGGGTACAGGATCGACAATCCAAAAAACTTGATCCGAACACTTGAAGACATCAAGGACGTACCGAAGACATCCGTATCGAATAACGCTCCTCGCAGAGCCTACCGCCTCATTCCCGGTTGACGTCGCTTCGCTTAGGGCGGCGGAACGGCCTCGCGTCGAAAAACAACGATTCGTCCGCAGAATATGTGTAATTATGGATTCTTCCCCGTGCCCAAGATGCGGCGCCCGCTGCGAACCATCGGGCGAAGTCCCGGTCGACGGCAAGTATTTCCCCGTGTTTCAGTGCGATATGTGCGTGGTGCCGTGGGAATTCGATGGCGAAGTTTTCCCAACGGCATTCACGTTCTGCGTGAACGAAAATGGAAATTGGTTTGATCCGCTTACCCACGGTGATCCGAGCCACAACTGACACCACAACGGCATGCAGCACCAGTGCCGACGCACCGCTCCAAACCCTCCGAACCGATGCGAGACGGTGCAGACCAACGCAAAGCAACCCCTCGAATTCCCGCGGAATACGAAGGGTTGCAAGTCGCTGCGACGCAATGCGATGCGTCGATGCCCCCACAAGGACTCGAACCTTGAACCTAATGATTAAGAGTCATTTGCTCTACCAATTGAGCTATAGGGGCGGTGGTCGCTTTCTGTGTCGTTGCCAGAGGCCAGACATGCTTGACGGGCTGCCGGTTCACCGGAGCCGCGGGGTTTTCAGGCGCCGCACGGCAAGTTGAGTATTGTATCGGCTGGTTCGGGGGGAACAAGTGACCGCGGGGGTTTCTGCGGGCACAATTCGCCATTGACGGAAAGCCTTTTCACCGATATCACTTGCGACCGAAAACCAAGGCTTTTTGCGGGGATATTGCGCCGCGCACGACCGCGCAGACGATGGTGTGCGGCCACGCGCAAGATATTCACGATTCGCAGTTTCGCAGATTCACAGTTTCGTACTACGGCACGCCACGACGGCACACGGAGTGTGCCTGCGACTGGGGATGAGTTGGCATGGATGCTTCGTTGATCATCTGCCTGGTTCTGACAGGCATCGGTCTCACCCAGGCGGGGTTGATGCTGCTGCACGCCTGGGAGCATCGGCGGTTTCATCAAGGGCGGCAGGCTTCTCCCCTCCAAACCTCTGACAGCATGCGGGTCGGTCTCATTGCGCCATGCAAAGGGCTCGACCCTGATTTGCGGGCCAACCTGCTGGCTCTCTTCCGGCAACGGCATCCCCGATATGAATTGTGCTTCGTCGTCGAGAGCGATTCCGACCCGGCGGTCCCTGTGATCCGCGATTTGGCGCGAGAGAATCCGAGCATTCCTTGCCGAGTCGTCACCGCGGGCCTCGCCACCGATTGCGGCCAGAAAGTGCATAACCTGATGTGTGCGGCGAACGCCGTCCTCGAAGGCGCGTCCCCACCCGACATCCTGGCGTTCGTCGACTCCGACGCGTGCCCGCATGCCGCCTGGCTGGGGCGGTTGGTCGCCAAACTGGGAAACAACAAACATGCCGTAGCGACCGGCTATCGCTGGTACGTGCCGGCGGATCAGAATTGGGCGAACCGGCTGCTCTCGGCGATCAACAACACGGTCGTCGGAGTGATGGGGCCGCACGGATTCAATCTGGTGTGGGGCGGTGCGTGGGCCATTCGCCGCGAGGAATTCACGAAGTTGGGCCTCCCCGATGCCTGGCGCGGAACTCTGAGTGACGATCTGATCGTGAGCCGGCTCGTTCACGCGGCGCGGCTGCGAGTGGGTTACGAACCGCATTGCCTCGTCAAATCAACCGCCGATTTCGACGGCTGGAAACTCTGCGAATTCCTGCGACGCCAGTTCGTGGTGGCCCGCGTCTATGCACCGCTGTGGTGGCATTTCGCCTTCTGGGCCGGCCTTGTCACGAACACCTGTGTGTGGGGCCTGATCGCGCTGGCGGGTTGCGGCCTGGCGACGAGCAACCTTCGCACGGGGCTGGCGGCCCTCGCCGGTGCAACATTGATCTGGGTTCTGGGGGCGCTTCGATTCCATCTGGCGGCGATCGCCGTGCGCCCGTTCGTGGACGTGACGAACGCACAGTATGACAGCGTGGCGCGGCTCAATTTCTGGGGCTGGCCGATCGTGGCATTGGCCAGTTGGGCAGGGACGGCATCGGCCGCCTGGGGGCGAACGATCGGATGGCGCGGCATTCGCTATCGCCTCGATTCGCCACGGCATACGACCATTCTGAAACATCCGGCACAGGCACAAGCCGGAATGAGACACGACGAAAGGGACTCCCATGCGCGGTCGAAAACGCGGGCGGCATAGATTCGGAAATCTGGCGCGGTGGTCAAATCCGACCGGATTCGCGGTCGCTGCCGGCCCAGGCAGTGCCGGCGGCGCCGATTCGAGCCTGCGCATTGTTCTCTGGGACACGCGCCACGGCGGGGCCTTCAAAGACTTCGCCGGAGGTTACGGCGTCGGCCAGTTCCGCGGAAAAGGGCTGCGCGCGAAGATCATCGAGCATTTCTATCGCAACGATTATCGCTCCCCATCGCTGGCCTATGGTTATCTGGCTGCCGGGCTGGGAAAACTGGGGCACCAGGTCGAGTACTGTCTGGAAGAGACTCCGCCGGCCGACGTCTACATTTTCAATCCCGCGCTGATGACGCTGCCGCACGAACTGGCAGTGATTCGCCGGCTGAACGAAAGTGCCCCCAACACGAAAATCCTGGTCGTCGGCACCGTGGCCAGCACGATGCAAGAATCGTTCGCAGGACTCGATTGCCGCGTCCTGAAAGGAGAACCCGAACAGCTCATCGCGAAGCTCGACGAGGTGCTCGCCGCCAGCGATCAGCAGGTGACGATCGGCACGGTGGCCGACCTCGATTCGCTCCCCTATCCCGACTGGTCTGCGTTTCCCTATTGGAAATTCCGGGTGGGGTATGACTTCTGGAAGTTTCCGACCGCCTACGTGCAGTCGAGCCGCGGCTGCACATTGAGCTGCACCTATTGCCCGTACATTATCCTCGAAAACAAAGTCCGCGCCCGTTCGCCCGAGCGGGTCGTCGACGAAATCCGGCACGATATCGAGGAGTACGGTTTCGAGTCGTTCAAGTTCCGCGATCCGTTGTTCGGCGCGAAGCGAAAGCATGTTGAAGAACTGGCCGAGCGGATCGGCAAGTTGCCCCACAAGATTCAGTTCTCGGTCGAAAGCCGGATCGAGCTGCTGTCGCGCGAGGTGCTGCAAATGCTGCGCGACGTGGGGCTGACGTCGGTGACGGTGGGGATCGAAACGCCCAGCCGCGAGACGCTCGTCAAATATAAGCGGGCGCCGATCAAGGATGACAAGCAGGGCCAGTTCGTGGCCATGTGTCGGAGCCTGGGAATTCGCGTTGTCGCCGGGTTCATGATCGGATTCCCGGAGGACACACGACAGACGATTCGGGCCGTGCTGCGGTATGCCAAGCAGGTCGATCCATTCGCGGCGAATTTCAACGTCTGCACGCCGTATCCGGGGACGGGATTCATCGAAGAAATCTCGTCGCAGATCGCGAGTCGCGACTGGAGCCGCTACGATGTGTACACTCCAAACCTCAAGTACGAGCACCTGACGACTGAGGAAGTGGCCGAGATGCACCAAGAATGCTTTCGGCAGTATTACTTCCGCTGGGCCTACTTGAAGGACAACTGGCAGTTCATGTTCCCGCGACTGCACAGTCTGGTTTCGGCGTTTCGGTCCAAACAGCCGGCGCCGACGGTTGAGGCAGCACCGGCCAATCCGCTGAAGGTACTGGGCACGACCGGAGAATCGAGCCCCGCGACGCCGACCCTCGTGCAGCTTGATACGCAACCGGCGAATCGTCGCTCGGCCTAGCAACCCGTTGCAGGCAGCCCTAAACTGGCCGCCATGAGCAATCGCAGCGCGGCAAGCGTCAAAACCAATGTCCTGCGGGCCGGCATGATCGGCACGGGGATGATTTTCGACGACACTTACCGCCCGTTTTTCGAACGGGCCCACGCCGAGGGAATTTATGATCGGCGGTTCGGGGTCGTGGAAGTCCCGCTGGCGGCCGTCGCGTCGCGGACCGGTGCGCGGGCTGAAAAGTACCGACAGGCAGCCGGCCACCGCGTCGCCCAATTCGAGAGTTTTACCGGCAATGAGTCGGTCGATCAGTTGCTCAAAGCGGGGGTGAATTTTGCCTGTGTCGCCACGCCCGATGACCGGCATTTCGAGGCGGCGCAGAAGGTCCTTGCTGCCGGCGTCCATCTGCTCGTCGAAAAGCCCTCGGTGCTGTCGCTCGAGCAGCTCGACGAACTGGCGGCGCTGGCCCGTCGGAAACAGGTGCTGGCGAAGGTCGTCTATCACAAACTGCTCGATCCCGATCACAAGAAATTGCGCACCTTCGTCGCCGACGAAGTCTTGCAGCATGTGAACAACGGTTATTGTTCGCTGCTCGAGCCGCGCAGCATTTCGGGCAGCCAATTTGCCGAGTGGATCACCGGCCGCAACCCCGGCACCTACGTCGCCGTGCATTACATCAAGCTGATCGACTTTACGTTCGGCGGGCGGCTGAAAACGATCACGGCCACAGGCCAGCGCGGAATCGTCGGACCGGCAGGCGGCCCCACCTGGGACAGTTGTCAGCTCCGCTTGATTTATGATTTTCCCCCCATAGCAAGGGGGCGCCAGAGGGGGGGGCGCCAGGTTGACTCCCAGAACGAAACAAGACAAGGAGACAAGGAGAGGGGGAGACAAGGAGAATTTGCGGAGACGCTTCGCGAGGCGGCATTCGACATTCACACGTCGTGGGTCACTCCCGATAACTTTCCGGGCTATGTCGAGCAGGAAGTGCAGTTCCGTTTCGATAACGGCGTCTGGAACGGTCATTCGCGGAAGCGGGGGGTCGAATGCACCGTGGAAGGGCAGACGCCATTCAGCATCAAGAACACGATCAACAACCACTACAGCGCCCGCTTCCTGGAACCGTGGGGCGAACGCTCGCAGCGCGGATACGGTGTGGAAGTGCTCGAGCGCTTTGTGCGCGAGACGGCGTACGTCGAGTTCGGCGGTCCGGCCGAAGCTCGGCCGGCGCGGCTGGCTGAGATGGAACAATTGGCTTACGACGACCTTTCGGCCGATCGACAGACGGTCGCCGCCGTGCAGGCGCTGGAAGCGATTCTAGCCCGCCAGTACGCGGGGAGTCCCGACTGCGTTGTCCGCGTCAACGACGCACGCGGCGGCCTCGTCCTCTATGAACCGGGCGTCTCCGAGCCCGAGATCCTGTACGCGCCGGCAGTTTAACCCGCGGACTCTACTCAATTGCCGGGCTGCACATCGCGCGGCTTCAGAGCCTCATCCAGAAAGGAGAACGAGTCGTCTCCTTCTGACAGCAACTCAGGTTGGCGGGCGGTACGGCGGAGGTGGGTAGCCAGCTTGCTGACCAGTTCGGCCACGACTGGCGCGTGTTCCGGGCGCTCGGCGAGATTCGTCATTTCCTCCGGGTCGCGTTCGAGATCGTACAGGCGGATCGTGCGACCGGGCAGAGGTTTTCCTGTCGTATAGCCGTCCTGACGCTCGCGCCGACCCGTCGTGTACACGAGCTTCCAGCGCTCGGTGCGGACGGCTGCCTCTTCGTTTTCGGAGTATTCGATGAATACTTCGCTGCGGTGCTTTCGAGACGGTTGCTCCAGCACGGGGACAAGGCTCTTTCCCTGCATCGTGGCTGGGACGGCGACACCGCAGAACTCGAGAACGGTCGGCCCGATGTCGATGAATTCGACAAGCGATGACGTGGCGCCGGCAGGTTTGATCCGATCCGGAAATCGCATGACGAGTGGCGCGCGGATCGCCGGGTCGTAGGAGCAGTGTTTTTCGAATCGGCCATGCTGGCCAAGCATGTAGCCGTGGTCGCCGGTGTAGATCACCAGCGTGTCGTCTTCGAGGCCCGATTGTTTCAGGGCGTCGAGCACGCGCCCCACGTTGCGGTCGAGGAATTCGACCGAAGTGTAATACGCCGCGGCAATTCCTTGGTTCTGGTCCGCCGTGAGATCGCGGAAAATGGCCGGGATCTGCCAGCTATCATCGGGCCCGACCGGCGGAGCGGAGAATTCCCCCGCCGTATGACGCCCACGAAATTCGACCGGAAAATGAAACGGCGAATGTGGCTCATAAAAACTGACCATCATCAAAAACGGCTTGCCATCTGCCGGCCCTGTTCGCGCCGTCTCCGCTTGTTCTGCGATTTGCCGCGCCGCCTGCTTCGCAAACCACGTCCCGGGCATCTCACCGTCGACAGCGGCGAAAGGGAGCACCGCGGCATTGAGCCAAATTTCCGCCGGGTCGTGGAACGGTTTCCAGGGCGGCTGCACGTCGATGCCGGCAGGTATCGGCGTTCGGCCATGGGTCTCGATCCAAGCCTGATATTCGGGAATGTCGATGCGCGTCTCGAAGCCATGCTTGAGCTGCGAATTGAAGTGCATCTTGCCGATCGCCGTCGTGCTGTAACCCGCGCCGGCCAGCAGTTCGGCGAGCGTCGTCTCGCTTTCGGGGAGCGCAGTCGCAAGCTGGGTGACGCCGATCGTACGCGGGTAACGGCCGGTTAAGAACGATTGCCGCGAGGCGGTGCAGACGGGGGAGTTGCAAAACGCCCGGTCAAACCGCATGCCGCTCGCGGCGAGCCGGTCGATATTCGGCGTCCGCACGATCCGGTTGCCATAGGCTCCGCAGACATACGCGGCGTGATCGTCGGCACAGATCCAGAGGACGTTGGGGCGACGAGCAGCCGCTGCCGATGCGACTGCCGGCGGTAAGGCAGCCAACGCGAGACAGCATATCAGGAGATGCTTGAAAGAGCGCGGGATGTTCAACATGACAAGGAGGGGCCGCAAATGGACGCGAATGAACGCAAATGATGTATGTGCTTGGAATCACTTCACGATCTTCAGCACGCGATCGTTCCAACTGTCGACGATGTACAGCACGCCGGCGGGACTGACGTAGACGCCGTGAGGTTGATTGAGCT
Source organism: Planctomycetaceae bacterium (assembly GCA_036501235.1). Taxonomy (GTDB): domain Bacteria; phylum Planctomycetota; class Planctomycetia; order Planctomycetales; family Planctomycetaceae; genus JACQFH01. Next base: position 5,068 of record DASYAR010000714.1, on the reverse strand, counting down.
CGAGTTTCTCGGGAGGGCCGCCGAGGCCGGCATTCCCTTTGTCGCCTGTGCCGGCAATTCGCACGAGGCGGCCGTCGTGAATCAAATATTTGCGGATGCAGTGGTTGTCGGTATCGGCAATGATCACGTTGCCTTGGCGGTCGAGGCACAGGTGTTTCGGCCCGCGGAGCGTGGCTTCGAGGGCCGGGCTATCCGCCACCGACGGGCCGGGCTGTCCTGTGCCGACGATCGTGCGGATCTTCCCGGTCCGATCGACGACGCGCAGCGCATGTCCGCCGCGTTCGAGAATGTAAACATTGCCCTGAGCATCGGCCGCCACGGCGCGCGGATCGACAAGCGGCGCTTCACGGGCCACGGCGCCGTCCGCCGGAACGCCCCGCTCGCCGTTCCCGGCAATCAGGCCAATGGCGCCCGTCTGCATGTTGACCGCACGAATACGGCGATTGTCGAGGTCGACAAGATACAACGTCCGGCTGTCGGGGGAGAACGCGATGCAGTAGACGCCGCCGCATTCCGCGGCAACGGCCGGGCCGCCATCGCCGGCATAGGCCTGCTTGCCGGTACCGGCGAAGGGGCCAATCGTACCGGTTCGCGGATCAAGTTTTCGCACACGATGATTGAGCGTATCGGCGATGTAGACTTCTCCCGTGGGGGCAATCGCCAGGCTGTGCATGGCATTGAACACCGCATTCTTGGCGGGGCCGCCGTCGCCCGAGTCTCCCTTTTTACCCGTGCCGGCAATCGTCGAAACGATTCCCTTGGCGTCGACGCGATGCACGTGCCCCCCTTCCAGCTCGACGATGTACATTGTTCCTGATTGATCGAAATCGACGCCGAACGGATTATGGAGCCGGGCCTCGAAGGCCGGCACGCCGTCCTGTTCTTTGTCGCCGCCGCCGGCAACGAGCACGACCTGATCAGCCCACGCAGTCGTCGCGATGAGAGAGGCGATTGCCATACCAAGAAATCGGGTGAGGAACAGAGACATGTTTCCACCGTGAGGTCGATCGAGGTTACTGGGATGAAGAAGGGAGCCGCGAATGAACGCGGATGAACGCACGTTCAAATTGACAATTCATTTCCAGAATTATTTGCGAGGCAGATCAGCATGATTTGACTTCTTTTGACAAACTTTTTGAGAACGTGGATAGGCTGCCAGACCCAGCGCCCCGGTTACGACGAGCAGGAAGCCGGCAACTGTGATCAACCCGCGGTCGGGCATTCCATGGGACGGGCGCACTGTTGGGAGAATCCACGGGCCAAGAGCGCCGATAAAAATGCCGATTCCAATCGCTGCAGCGCAGATAATGCGAATGAGAACCATTGGCCGGCCACCAAAAAGAGGCAATCGGATTTGTTCCCCATTGTACTCTGGACAGCGAAGGGACGGAAACGGAGTTGATGTCGCAATGAATTCGCGGCGCGAAAACAGCCCGGTCATCCGGCTGGGCCATGCCACTTTATTCAGCAGCCGAATCGTCACATGAATGGCGTCTCGTCTTCCCCGGCATCCGGATGGCTTAGGCCGAGTAGCCGTCCTGCCCGAGAACTGCGGGTAGTGGGGTCTTTTGAAATTGCCGGCGCGAAAACCTACTGGTCAGACGATGGGGCCGTGCCACTTTGTTGCGCAGCGGAATCAGTATCGGGAGGGCCAATCCGACATGCGTTACGGCGATTTTTCAAATATCGGAGGACGGCGAGTATTGCACTTATGGCCAAGCAACAATACACCGCAGGTCGCTACCGGCCGAAAAGTTGTATGCCAAGCGACAATGCGAGAAAGAGGGCCGCTAATCCAGCACGGCAGGATTCGCGCAAAGCGATCGGCGCTCGATTTGATTGCTCAACGTCCATGGCGGAGATTGTACAGTGCCGGCCACTAGGCGCAAACAATAACCCCGCCAGATTTCACTGACGGGGTTTCGTCGCTTCCCGGTCCTAAACTTCAACCGTGGCCATCACCCGTTCGTAGAGTTCCTCGATCGACCACGGATGGCTGGCGACTTTCGCGGCCATTGCGGGCGTCCCGTTCAAACTGCCGTGGATCCAGCAGAAATTGTAATACGCGACATAGATCGCATTCGCAGCGGCCAGATTCTCCAGTTTCTTCGAGAAGCACAGGGACAGCCGGGTAAACCGCTCCATCAGGGTTCGCGTCGTGAGGTTCCCACGTTCAACGTGACTTGTGCAGATCGACCACGGGTCTAACTCCGTCACTTCCCATTCCCGCCCCCGCTCCACGCAGGATATGATCTGGGCATGGACACACGACCGACAACGCGAGGTGGCCCGCTGTACTGGCTGTGGCGCAGATCGTGGCAGTTCTGGATCGCCGTGGGTGTGGTGATGTCGGTGCTGTATGTCGCGGGCTTCGGGCCGGCGTGCTGGTTGGCTGGCGTCGAAAGTCAATTCGCGACGCAGCTCTACGAGTATTACCGCCCGTTGGTTCTCATCGCAAAAGATGGGCCGACCGTTTTCAGCGCTCCGCTTGTTTGGTACGCGGATACCTGCGGAGGTGGGCCCGTACTCAAATATGCGTTTGAGGCGATCGAATCAGGTTATTGACCCTGAATTGTCGCTGCAATTTTGCCACTTACGTCACCAATCCAGACATTCCGCGAGCCGATCAATCGCGCACACTGCCGCGCTTCCACGCATCCGGTGGGGTCTTTTGGCGGGGATTCTGAAATGACCCGACTACCTGTTTCTGCGGTCGCTTGACGGACCTGCGGAGCTGTCTGACAATGCGGGTACTTCGTGTTTTTTACGCGACCGGGCCGTCGTTCGCATCTGGCGCTTCTGAGCCCGGCATTTCTGTCCATGCATCCGAGAGGCGTCGCATGTTTTTCGCGCTCCGCCGCAGCGCAGTCGCGCTGTGTTGTTCGTTTCTGCTCCTCGCAATTCTCATTTTCACCGCGAGCCGCTCGGCCTGTGCCGATGACTTTCTGAAAGTCATTGACGTCGAACCGCAACCGCTGGCGGCGGCTACTGACCGGCTGATCGAGGCGCTCGTTTACGTTGGCGCCCCGCTTCCGGCCGCTGATCGCGAAGCGCTGCAGGCGGCGATTAAAGAGACGGATCCTCGCAAGTCGCTGGCAACGGTCCAGAAGGTGCTCGATCCACATTGTGTCGTGGGAGTGACGATCAATCCCGAAAGCCGGGTGTCGGTCGTCGAGGGGCCGGTGAAAAAGGAATTGATTCAACAGGGCTGGCGCACATTTCTCGTGAAGGTGCACAATCTCGCAGGGATCAACCCTGAGCTCAAAATCGAAAGCCCGAATCTGGCTCCGCTGTACAAACGCAGCACGGGGCGGCCCGATCCCAAACTGGACGTGACCCCCGCCGACGTCCCCAATCGCTGGCTCGATGCGGCCCTGTTCAATTCGCAGCCATTGAAACCCGCGCTGTCGGGCCTCGCGCTCGAATATCGGATTATCCAGCTCTACAGCCGCGACGTGGGAAAGCGTGAAGCCAAGCTGGGTTTCAACGTCGGGCAGGGGACACAAGACCTCGGTTTCCGCAATACGGTGCCGATACTGTTCCAGTGCCTGCCGGCGGTGGAAATCGCGCTCACAGTTTCTGATTTCGACGGCAAGCCGACGACGGCCGCCTTCGTGATCCGCGATAAGTTCGGCCGCGTCTATCCGAACCCGGCCCGCCGGCTGGCCCCCGACTTCTTCTTCCACAACCAGATTTACCGCGCGGACGGCGAATCGTTCCATCTGCCCCCCGGAGACTACACGATCGAAGTCTCGCGCGGGCCGGAATACGTCGTCGAGAAACACAAACTGACGGTCAAAGAGAACATCGTCAGCCAGCCGGCCGAGTTCAAGCTCCACCGCTGGATTCATCCGGCCGAGCGGCGCTGGTTCTCGGGAGACCACCACGTTCATGCCGCCGGGTGCGCGCATTACGAGAACCCGACCGAAGGGGTTACTCCCGCCGATATGATGCGGCATATCCTGGGTGAAGACTTGAATGTCGGCTGCGTTCTGTCGTGGGGGCCGTGCTGGTACGCGCAGAAGCAGTATTTCGAAGGCAAGACCTCGGCCCTGTCGCGGCCCAACTATCTGATGCGCTACGATGTAGAGGTCAGCGGGTTCCCGTCGTCGCATGCCGGGCACTTGTGCCTCTTGCGGCTGAGCGAAGACGACTACCCCGGCACCGAGCTGATTGAACAGTGGCCGAGTTGGACGCAGCCGGTTCTGGAATGGGGTCAGAGGCAGAAAGCGGTCGTCGGCTACAGCCATTCGGGCTGGGGTCTGCAACTGCCCGACGTCATGCCCAACGGCTCGCGGCAGATGGTCGACTACAATCGGCTGCCGGCCGGCTGGAACGGCAAAGCGGCCGACAAGCTCCCCGATTACGCCATGCCCAGATTCGACGGCATCGGCGCAAACGAATATATCGTGACGACGGCCAATGGCGCCTGCGATTTCATCTCGGCGGTCGATACGCCGTCGATCTGGGAATTGAACATCTGGTATCACACGCTCAACTGCGGCATGACGTCGCGGATCAGCGGCGAAACCGATTTCCCCTGCATCTACGGCGATAAAGTCGGGCTGGGGCGGATCTACGTGAAACTCGATCCGAAGGTCGATCTCAACTACGACAATTGGGTGCAGGGACTCAAAGACGGTCGCAGCTACTGCGGCGACGGCCTGAGCCACATCCTCGATTTTCGCGTCGACAAGGTTGCCGTGGGCGAGCCGGGAACAGGCGGGAAGGTCAGCACCCTGAGTCTCGACAAACCGGCGACGGTGAAAGTGAGCTTCGACGTCGCCGCGTTTCTGGAGAGCGAGACCCCCACGCCCGAAACGGAGGCGATCCGCAACCGGCGGCTCGATCAAAAACCGTACTGGCACCTGGAGCGTTCTCGAATCGGCAACACGCGCGACGTGCCGGTGGAAGTGATCGTCAACGGCGTTCCTGTGGCGAGCAAAAATATCACCGCCGACGGAAAGGTGAACAGCTTGACCTTCGACGTTCCCGTGAAACAGTCAAGCTGGATCGCGGTGCGGATCATGCCCTCGGCACATACCAACCCGATCTGGGTGGAAATCGG
>DASYAR010000713.1:0-13893 GCA_036501235.1 Planctomycetaceae bacterium | reverse complement strand
TGGTGGAAATTGTTGATTCGGATATTCCGTGGACAGCCCCTCGCGACTTGTCGATTGACAATCTGAACCTGCAGATCAACGCCGACAAGCACGGGATTTCGAGTAACCATGCGGGTGGGATGAACGTGCTGTTTTGCGGGGGGAGCAACGTCCATGTTGGCGGAAAAGGGTCGCGCGAAACCGGCCGCGTCGACTTTTTGAGTAATTCAACGACGCCAGCTCAGCTCAAGGCAATGCTCATGATTCGAGCCGGCGAACCGTAAATCGACGATTCCCCACGGTCGTGCGATTGGCATTCATTCCGATAGCCACGAGCGGTAGACTTACGGCATGGCTCCCCTTCCCGTCACGATCCCCGATCCCACGGCGCGCAAGGCGCCGCGACGCCGGCGCTGGATTCCGTTGTCGTTGCGGATGTTCGCATCAATCGTGCTGGTGGTCGGGCTGGGTAGCACGCTCTGGGTTGCTGTTCGCGCTTACCGACAGCATGCCGCGATTCGGGAAATTGAGCGGGTCTCCGGCCGGCATGAATCCGTTCCGGCAGGTCCGGCGTGGCTACGGCAGTTGATCGGCGAATCCAGAATGCAGGTGTTCGATCACGTGTATTCAGTGTCGCTTTGGGAAAGCGAAACCACGGACACGACGCTACGACTGATAAGCCACTTACGCGAAGTAACCAATCTCGAAGTAGCTTCTGCTCTGCGGGACAGCGATCAACGGCGCTGATTTGTCGAATCTGGAAAGATTGCGAAGTCTCAAAACGCTTGATCTCTCGGATAGCTGGATCGGCGACGCCGATATCATCTACCTAACGCGGCTGACCTGGCTCGACGAGCTCAATCTTTCAAATTCGGATGTGACGGATGCGGCACTGGAGCAACTGAGTGAGATGACGAATTTGAGCTGCCTCAAGGCCGACGACACGAAAGTGACAACAAACGGAATTCGCAAATTCAAGCAGGCACTCCCCGAGATCACCGTTTATCGTCGCCGAACTTATTTACCCGGCAACTGGGCCCCCGACGATCCGTTCGGAATCCTTGACCCCTTGCCGCGGCATGGCAAACAATAAATCTCGGTGGCGTCGAAGAACGCGGAGGACACAGCATGATTTACTCGAAAGCTTATCGATTTGGGCGATTGATCTAGTCGTTTCCGTTTTGCCTGCGCACAGTTGGATGGAGGGGTCCTGGATCACTCAAGGGGCGGGGCCAACGGCGACGGAACGGCCGGGTTCGATCCATCCCTCAGCGCTAATTAACGGCGATTGGTGTTCCCTTTCCGATCGCTCGTGTCGCCCGCCGATCTGTGTGGAAGATTCGATCATTTTTCTTTTCTGCCCGTCCCGGCATCCCTCCGGGCTGCACGTCGCGAGTCCAAAAAAACGGGAATCATTGAGCATTTGTGGGAAAAGCAGGGGCGCGCGGCGGAGCGACGCTGGCGAGGGGCGGGCACGAGGCTTGCCGTGGGATTCATCCGATTTCGGGGATTTGCGAAAACGTGAAATCTATGAGATGTGTGTAAAAAGGGCCGAAAAGAAGAGGGTTTTATCCACCGATTGAACATGGATTAATACAGATGGCCATCGCCCGTCGACGATTGTCGGTTGGGCGACAAGATTCACCGCGAAGGCGGGAAGAGCGCGAAGACAACGGAAAAACGGGAGTTTTGGCTGTCGGAAAATGTCGGCGCGAAAAACGAGGAATCATTGTAAAAAGGGCCAAGATACGAAGGTTGGAACCGCCGAGACCGCAGATGAAAAGCAAGCCGGACGGACGAACGGAAAACGGCTGGAACGCTAATAAACGCTGATCTACGCTAATCGCCGATGCGTGAAGCCGGCCGCGGCAGTCAACAGATTTATTAGCGTTTATCAGTGTCGATTAGTGTTCCCTTCCTTCCTGTCGTTCTGAGGGCGCCAATTGCGCGAGCTCGAAAAATCGGAAATCATTGACGAATCCAGTGAGAAAGACCAGTTGCCGATCTGGAACGATGCCTGGCGTGAGACTTGTCTTTATCCGGGAATTCGTGAAATCTATGGAATGTATGTAGAAACGGCCGGATTCATGGCAGTTCGGCAGCGACGATCGAGCGCCGGAATGTCTGTCCCGGAAGTCGCGTTCGCACAAATCCCATTCGCGTGAAATCTATGGAATCTATGTGAAAAAGGCTGCGCGGCGCGACAGAGGAGATCGGGGAGACTCGAAAGGAGAACCTCGTCAGTAATGATCCGCACGTATCGGCGGTTCTCTCGTTATTAATCCCAGATTGAAATCTTTCGCAGTCCGAAGAGAAAGACGGCAATGGATGCAAGAGGACTGGCAGGTTGGGAAACCTGCCCTACGGGCTCGCAAAATCGATGTAAGGTATGAGATCTATGTGGGTATAGAAAGCCGGCAGGATGCTGCAGCAGTGACGACCGGTGGGATGGGGGGCGCGGAGGCAAAAGTCCTTAAACCTATGCGTCGCATTGCCCTACGTCGGTTCGGTAACCTGCGGTCCTTTCTGAACCGGAGAGCCGTGTCTAAAATACAGCGGGACTATTCGACCCCATTGACTCTTTGACCTCTTCGACACGAGCCGGCAGCTAACGTACCCGGCTCGCGAGTGATGTAATTCCCATGAGATTCCTGACAGCTTTGCCGGTTCATAATGAGGCGTCGCATGTCGCCGCCGTGCTCGAGCGTGTGCGGCAGTACAGTGACGACGTGCTTGTGGTCAACGATGGCTCGAAAGACGGGACGGCTGCCGAACTGGCCCGATTCCCGTGGCTGAAAGTCGTCACGCATCGTACCAACCTGGGATACGGCGCGGCACTGAAGAGCGCGTTTCAGTTTGCCGTCGATGGTCAATACGATGCGCTGGTCACGATCGACTGCGACGGCCAGCACGAGCCGCGTCTGATTCCTGAACTGGTGGCGGCACTCACGTCCGACGTCGAAATCGTGTCGGGGAGCCGCTATCTCGAGCAGCACCAGGGGGACAGCCAGCCACCGGTGGAGCGCCGGCAGATCAACATGCTGCTGACGGCCGAAGTCAACAAGCTATTGGGGCTGTCGCTGACGGACGCTTTTTGCGGATTCAAGGCGTACCGGGTCGGAATTCTGGGAAAATTCGACATTACAGATGCAGGTTACGCGATGCCGCTGCAAGTTTGGGTGCAGGCAGCCGCCTTAGGGTTGCGAATTGTCGAGTTTCCTGTTCCATTGATCTATCTGGAAGAAGAGCGATCGTTCGGCGGTGCGCTGGATGACGCACAATTCCGACTGGCGCATTACCGGAAAGTGCTCGAGCGGGAATTGGCCAGGTTTGCGGTTGTTAAGGGGGTGTCGTGATTGCTGGAACGACAGAATAAGAACCCGGCTGTGCGGGCACAGTAATAGCTTCACCTCACCCCCCTGCCCCCCCCTTACGAAGGGGGGGAGACGTCGTTTTTACTCTTCGGCTTTTTCGAACCTTTTGACTCGACGACCTCTTCGACACTTTCCGGGGGCTAACGCCCGCGGCTCGCCGATGACGATCACTTTGACTCCTGTTCCCTCAAATCGACCCGCGGAGCGCCAGTGGAGCCGCGAGCACATTCGCGCACCGCGTGGCGACGAGTCGTTCGTCGCGCAGCCTGAGCTGTCCAGCGCGGTTGAGCTGGCGCGCCGTAATCGCGCAGGGCTGGCGGCCGCCGCGATCGACGTTCAAGGGAAGAATTTCGCGTTGCTGCGCCGCTGGGCCAGGCACGAAGTGTATCGCGCGGCGCGCGACTACACCGGGCGACTCGTCCCCGGCGGCGAATTGCCAACTCTTCGGCTCGACCAAATCGAGGCCACCACGTTTTTCGTGGGTGGCCATCAGCCAACACTGTTCCATCCCGGCGTGTGGGTCAAGAATTTCGTCGTGGGGCATCTGGCCCGCGTCGATCGGGCGGTCGGCCTGAATCTGGTGGTCGACACCGATACGCTGTCCGGGACGTCGATCCGCGTCCCGACCGGGACCGTCGATGCACCGTCGAGCACGGTAGTTCCCTTCGACGAACCGCGCTCGCGGCAACCGTGGGAGGAAGCACGGATCGTCAATCGCGAGCTGTTCGCATCGTTCGCCGAGCGAGCGTTGGCAACTTTTGGCGACCGCGGTTTCACACCGATCCTGGGCGACTTCTGGCCGGCGGCAGTGCGCCACAGCGAGGTCACCGATTCTCTGGCGGAATGCCTGACGGCGGCGCGCTGCTCTTGGGAGCGGTCGTGGAACGTGAATAACCTGGAGTTGCCCGTCAGCCGGCTCTGCACGCTCGAACCGTTCTTGTGGTTTGCCTCGCACATTCTGGCGCATCTGCCGCGCTTCGCGTCGATCTACAACGACGTGTTGCGGGAATATCGAATCGTGAATCGCGTCCGCAGCCGCACGCATCCCGTGCCCGATTTGCGCGAGCTCGACGGCTGGCTGGAAGCGCCGTTCCGCGTGTGGCGCGCGGGAGATGAAGTGCGGCGACGGGTGTTTGCACGGCAGGAGGGAGGAGAGATCCGACTCTCCGACGGCAATGAAGTCTTCGCCTCGCTTCCTCTGGCCCCCGATAAAGATGCCTGTTGCGCCGTCCGCGAATTGCAGAAGCTGGAAGCAAAGGGGATCAGGTTCCGCACGCGGGCTTTGACGACCACGCTATTCTCGCGGTTGTGTTTCGCCGATCTGTTCGTGCACGGCATCGGCGGCGCCAAGTACGACCAGATGACCGATCGAATCACCTGCCGGTTCTTCGGATTGAAACCGCCCGATTTCCTGACGATGTCGGCCACGTTGTTGCTTCCCGTACAAGGACCGGCCGCGCATCCCGCCGATGAAGCTCGACTGCTGCGGCAATTACGCGAGCTCGACTACAATTCGGACCGGCACCTGTCGGTGGAGGTCGCGCGGCAACATGGAGGAGTTGTCGCGGAAAAGCAGCGGTTGGTTCACGAGCAAAACGCCGTGCGGGCCGCGCGGGATGCTGCGAAGCGATCACATCTCCCAGCCGAGGGAGGGATCGATCGACGGCCACCGACGCCGGCCGCACCAGCTACGTTGCCGGGAAGCAGCGCAGGCTATTGGCGATTTCGCCGGCTGCAGGAGCTCAACCGGCAACTGGCTGAGTTGACGCGGGGCGAACGGCAGCGTATGGAAGAGGAATTGCACGCCACGCGAGCGCACCTGGCTGCCAACTCAGTCTGGCATGATCGCGAGTACGCCTTCTGCCTGTACCCGACGGACAAACTGCAACGGTTCATGGACCATGCCTGTGCGTCAAAAGGGGGGTAGGCCCCGCCGATCGCTCTCGTGGCTGGGGACGGCCGCCATCCTCGGCGGGTTCACGTTGATCTGGTTGTATTTCTCGCACCCCTTCCTCTCGAACAACCCCAACTTCATCTTCCCGCTGATGTATCTGGGCGCGGGTTGTGCGATGATCGCCTGGGGATTGCGATCATTGTCGGACGAGGCCATCTCGGTCTTCCGCAGGCTGCGACATCGTGCGACCAACCAGTACCGCGTGCGGATGCCGCGTGAAGCGCTCATTTACGGCTTGATCCTCATCGTGCTGTGCGCCGGGGCGCTCTTAGGCGGCTCGAACATGCTGATGCTGGTGTTCGGGTTGATGGCGGGTCCGTTCGTGCTGAACGGCCAAGTGACTCTGGGAATCCTGAAGCGTCTGACGGTCACGCGGAGCCTGCCCGATCATGCCACTGTGGGCGAGATCTTTCGCGTCAAATTGACGCTCACGAATCGCAAGCGGCTGCTGTCTTCGTGGATGGTTTCCGTAGAAGACCTGGTCCAAGGTCCGCACGAGCAACTGCAGCCCTTGGCGCTGTTCGCCTGCGTGCCGCGGAGGTCGACGCGCGAGGCGTTCTACGGGATCTGCCCCTCGCGTCGGGGGATTTACGAATTCGGACCGATGCGCATGATTTCGCGATTTCCGCTGGGACTGATGGAACGCTCGATCGAATCGGGACAAACCGAGACGCTGGTCGTCTATCCGCGAATCGGCAAGATGCAGCCGCGCTGGCGCGAGTCGGTCGAAACGGGAGAAACCGCCAGCGACACGGCCTTTGTGGGGGTGGGGATCAGCAACGATGAATTCCACAGTCTGCGCGAATACCGCTGGGGGGATAATCCCCGCTCGATCCACTGGCGCACGACCGCACGCCGCAATGAGCTGATGGTTCGGGAATACCAGCACAGTCGGCGCCATGATTTGCTGCTGGCGATCGACCTGTGGCTGCCCACGGCGCCGCGGCCGGCCGATTTCGAGCGTGTCGAGCTGGCCGTCAGTTTTGCCGCCTCGATTTGCGTCGATCATTTGCAGCTCGCGAGCGATTCGGCGATCGACCTGGTCGTGTGCGGGCGCGAGACGTTTCGCGGCGCGGGTTGGGCCGGGGCCGCCGCGCTGGGGGGGATTCTCGAGCAATTGTCTCTGGCCGAAGGAGGCGCGGCGGACGGCGTGACAGCCGCCGCGCGCGCCGCGGCCGCCGAGAGCTCCAGCGGGGTTCGCAAAATTTTCATCACGTCGCGCCCCGCCCAGAGTGCCGGCATCCAGCGCGGGGTCGAGCGCGATCCGCGGCCCGACCTCGGCGCCGAGCAATTCGAAATCTTCGAGGCGGAACCCGAGAACGTCCTGCGATTTATGGAATTCGGCGAGCAGGAAGCGGGAGGGACGGCATGACCCTCACCAACGTCTTTCGAATCAGCCTGTATTCCCTCGTTTCGCTCGCGGGAAGCATGTTGGCCTACGGAGAAGAAGTATTTTTACCGTCCGGGCTGACGGTGCCGCTCGCGGGATTTATCTTATTCTTCAGCGAACGGCAGGGCCGCCTGCGCATCAATGCGCTCGTCGGAAATCTGCTGGGTCTGGCGGTGCTGGGGGCGGCTGGTTTCGAATTCTTCGGCGAACGGCCCGACGCGCGGCTCCTGGCCTGCGCCCACTTTCTCGTCTACATCACCTGGATCGTGTTGCTGCAGACCAAGGGCATTCGACAGTACTGGTGGCTCTCGGCGCTCTCGCTCTTGCAGGTCGCCGTGGGATCGGTCTTGACTGCTCAGACCGGCACGTACGGTCTGTTCCTCCTGGCGTACCTGCCGCTGGCGCTGTGGACGTTGTCGGTGTTCACGCTCTACCAGGGAGCGTACGACCTGGGAGGGTTGGATCACGAGGGGGCTGTTCCCGCACCGGCCGCGAGTCTGCCTGCCACCGTCCCGACGGGCAGCGGAAAATTCGCGAGGGCCGAGGGCGCGACGCAGACGGTTACCGACTCGCTGGCGGTCTTGCATCGGCACTTTGCCGCGGAGGCCCGCAGCCGCGTCTTCCACGCGATCCAACAGGATTCGCCGGGGCACTGGATCGGCCCGCGGTTCGTGCTGGGAGTCGTGAGTCTGGCCGCGGCGGGGCTGGGGCTGGGGCTGGTGATGTTTCTGTTCGTACCCCGCGTGTCGTTCAACAATGGGATGCGTTTCAAGACGGAGGCGTCGCGAGGGCGGGCCCTGACGGGCTTTTCGGGTGAAGTCCGGCTGGGCCAGATCGGCCAGATCCTGGAGAACATCGATCGCGTGATGCAGGTGAAGCTGTTCGAGCGCGTCGACGGAGTGAACGACCTGCCGATCACGATGGAAGAATTCATCGCGGAATACGGCCTGGAGTCCCCTTTGTTTCGCGGCGCCGTTCTCTACGAATACGATCAGGGCCGCTGGCGCGGTGCGCCGGCGGAAGGCCTGCGATCGCAAACGATGCGGTCGCATCCTCTCGAACGAGGGATGATCCGTCAGGAGTACGTGCTCGAATTGAGCGGCGCGGAATATCTGTTCGCCATGCGGCCGATTGCGCTGGCGCGGCTGTATGATCCGCGCGGACCGATCAGTTACGCCTACGATACGGCGGCGTTCAGCGGTTCGGTGGAAGGTCGTGACCCGATCGAGTACCTCGTGTATTCGAGACGTCGCACTCCCGAAGACCAGAGCGCCGGCCGCAACCAGTTCGGCGAATTGCCCGGACGAAAAACCCCCTCGTCCGCCTCGAAGATCGCTTATTTGCAGCGACCTGCGACAGGAATCGAAGGCGTGATCGCGCTGGCCCACGAGTTGACAGGCCCCGAAAAGCTCGCCGGGAACGACGAGCTTTCGCCCGAGCGAAAAAAGGCGCAGGCGCTGATAGCGCATCTGCGCGATTCGAACGAATACAGTTATTCGCTCAGCATGGAAGTCGAAAATCCCGAGCGCGACCCGATCGAAGAGTTCGTGATCTTCCGCAAGCGCGGCCATTGCGAGTATTTTGCGTCGGCCCTGGCGCTGATGCTGCGGGCGGTCGACATTCCTTCGCGGCTTGTTACCGGTTTCAAAGGGGCTGATTTTCACGAGAGCGAAGGCTTTTACGAAGTTCAGCAACGGCATGCCCACGCGTGGGTCGAGGCGTTCGTCGACAACGAATGGATCGTGCTCGACCCGACGCCCGACAGCCGCGATGAAGTGGTCCGGCAGATCGCGGCCAACGCCGGCTTCTGGAAGAACGCCAAACATTCCCTCTCGTCGTTGTGGTCGACTTACGTCGTCACCCTGTCGTTCAGCAGACAGCAGGAAACGCTGTATCAACCGCTGACGGGCAAAGTCAGCACCGGATGGAGCTCGATCCGCAACATACTCAGTCAGGTGGCCGGGGGAGCCGACGTGGCCAAGGAATTATTGACTTCACCGGAACGATATTTTTCCCGCAGCAGCGCAGCCCTGGGATTGATCGTCATCGTCGTGCTGGCAGCCGGCAGACAGTTGGCGCGGCGTGCGTTCGGCAAGTCGAGCCGGCAATTGTCGTTCCGCGGCGGGCGCGGGGTGCTCCACCGGCTCTATGCCTGGTTCGTCGCGCGACTGACCGGGCGGCAAGTCGATCCGGCGCGCGTCGTCGTCGCCTTTTACGAACGCTTTCTGACAACGATGACCGCGGCTGGTTTCACGCGACGCAACGATCAGACTCAGCGGGAATTCGCACGCGACGTCGAACTGGCGCTCTGCGACACGCTGACATCGGCCGATCTCGGAGGCTTTCCCACACAGCTCGCAGACCTGTTTTACCGCGTGCGCTTTGGCGAGGGTCTGCTGCAACCTGCCGAGGCGATTGACGTCGAAGGCCGGCTCAGCCGGCTCGCCGCATCCCTCGAGGGAGCCGACGGAAGATCGGGCCCCTTTGGCAGGGCGCGGCCGGCATAATCCGCACAGTCTGCGCGATCGCGCACTCGCCCGCACGAATGCTGCCAATTCGCAACGCCTGCGTCTCACCGCGAGAATCGTAAGGTACATTTTCATCGAACCCGAGTGTGCGGGTTGCCCGGATTGCGCAAGAGCCGCCCGAGTGCGGCTCAACCTTTGCTTCGTTCAGGAGTCGATCCCTTATGGCCAGTCCTGCCCATGCCCCCCCGCGGACGGGGCGTCCCGCTGATTCGCAAAATATCCAGAATACGAGCTTCGAAGACCTGAAGACGCTGATCCACGGTAAGCTGGTCGACAAGCTCGACCTGTCGCGCCTGGGGGACCTCGAGGGGGACACGCTCCGCCGCGAGATCCGGCTGGTCGTCGAACATTTGTGCGACACCGAAAACCCGCTGCTCAACCGCAGCGAGCGCGAACGGCTGATCGAAGAAGTACTCGACGAGACGTTCGGCTTCGGTCCGCTGGAAATATTGCTGAAGGACCCGACCGTCAGCGATATCATGATCAACGGGCCCAAGAAGGTGTTCGTCGAAAAGCGGGGCCGTATCGTCCGTTCGGAAGTGGTGTTTCGCGACAACCAGCACCTGTTGCAGATCATCGACCGCATCGTGTCGAAAGTCGGGCGGCGCATCGACGAAACGTCGCCCATGGTCGACGCGCGGCTCCCCGACGGCTCGCGTCTGAATGCCGTCATTCCTCCGCTGGCGATCGACGGCCCGTCGCTGTCGATTCGGCGCTTCGGCGCCAACCCCCTCTCGCTCGAAGACCTGCTCAAGTTCGGCGCGTTCACCCCCGAGATGGTGATGCTGCTGGAAGGGGCGATCAAGGCGCGCTTGAACATCATCGTCAGCGGCGGCACCGGCTCGGGCAAAACGACGCTGCTCAACACGCTGTCGAGCTTCATCCAGCACGACCACCGCGTGATCACGATCGAAGACGCGGCCGAATTGCAACTCCAGCAGGACCACGTATTGCGGCTCGAAACGCGGCCGTGCAACATCGAAGGCAAGGGGGCCGTGACGGCCACCGACCTCGTGAAGAACGCTTTGCGCATGCGGCCCGATCGAATCATCATCGGCGAATGCCGCGGCCCCGAAACGCTCGACATGCTGCAGGCCATGAACACCGGCCACGAAGGTTCGCTGACGACCATTCACGCCAACGCGCCGCGCGACGCCGTGGCCCGTATGGAAACGATGATCATGATGGGGGGCATCGAGCTCCCGCTCAAGGCGCTGCGCCAGCAATTCGCCTCGGCCGTGCACCTGATCATCCAGGCCAATCGTCTGCAAGGCGGACCGCGCAAGATCACGCACATCACCGAAGTGCTGAATATGGAACAGGACACGGTGATCATGCAGGACATTTTTCTGTTCGTGCAGGATGGAATCGACGAAAATGGCCGGGCCTACGGTCACTTCGAGGCCACCGGCGTGCGGCCCGCATTCATGCAACGGCTCGAACAGGGGGGCGTGCGATTGCCTGCCAACTTGTTCGCGGCACGGACATTGGGGAGATAATTCATGACTCCGCTCATGCTTTCGATCGTCGTCTTCCTCGCCGTCTCGGCGATGGTGGCGGCTGCGGCGTTCGCTTTCACCGACTTTGGAAAAACCAAGGCCGAAGACCGTCTCGACGTGCTGGCGGGGCTTAAGACCCCCGAACTGCAGGCCCGCGGTCTTCTTAAAGAAGACATGGTCCAGGAGGGAGTGGCCGGGATGACGGGGGTCATCGGCCGGATCGCGTCGCGGATGGGAAATATCCGCAATCTGTTCGTGCAGGCCGATTCGCCGATCAGCGTCAACACGTTCTGCGGGATCTCGGCCGGATTTGCGCTGTTCGGCGTCGTGGGAGCGATCATCGCCCGCTCGCCCGCTCCGCTGTATCCGGCGGTGGCGTTGGTTTTCGGCATGTTGCCCATGGTGTGGCTGCTGTGGCGGAGGAAGTCTCGATTCAAGAAATTCGCCAAGCAGCTTCCCGACGCGCTCGAGCTGGTCGGCCGCGCTCTGCGGTCGGGCCACTCGCTGGCCTCGGGGTTGCACGTCGTCGTGCAGGAAATGCCGGCGCCGATCTCGGCCGAATTCGGCAATGTTTATGAATCGCAGAACCTGGGGATCCCCATCGACCAGGCCTTGCGCGACATGCTCAAACGAATGCCGAACCTCGACCTCAAATTCTTCGTCACGTCGGTGGTCATTCAGCGGCAGACCGGCGGCGACCTGGCCGAAATCCTCGACAAGATCAGCCACATCATCCGCGAACGCTTCAAAATTCTGGGACAGGTGCAGGCGCTCACGGGGGAAGGCCGTATCAGCGGCATCGTTCTGATGGCCTTGCCGATCGCTTTGTTCTTCGTCGTTTATCACCTCAACCCCGACTATATCATGCTGTTGTTCACCGATCCGCTCGGACGTAAAATGATCGCGGTGGCCACCGTGCTGCAGGTGCTGGGGGCCGTCTGTATCAAGAAAATCGTGAATATCAAGGTGTGAGACGGAGCTTGTCCCGAACGTGGTCGCTCGATCTGGATCCTCGGCGACGGCGAACTTCAGCGTCCTCCTTCCGAAATCGTGAGCTGCTTTTATGGACTTCGCAATACTGCTCCCTTGGGCCGTCTTCGCCGGGTTTGCCTGCGGCGCCTGGGGCCTCATGAACTATCTGTCGAACCGGCACTCCCGGGCCGACGAGCGGCTCGACGAGCTGCGCAATCCTTTGCTGCGCAGTCGCACCGAAGATTCGCGCGAGGGGGGCGTGGGCGCGACGATGATGGAAAAAGCCGCGCCGACTTTGTCGAAAGCGCTGCAACCCAAGAGCGAGCTCGAACAAAGCCAGCTCAAAGTGTCGTTGGCCAATGCCGGGTTCAATTCGCCTCACGCCTCGGAATGGTATCTGGCGATCAAGTTCGCTTCGCTGATCGCGGGCCTTGTCGCCGGGATCGGCGTGGGCCTGGCCAACTGGGGAATGACGCAAAATGGGATGTACGCGGCGGTGATCGGCGGAGGACTGGGGTTCTACCTGCCGGTTCTGGTACTCGCGATCCTGAAGCGATCGCGTCAGGACCGGATCTTCCTGTCGCTGCCCGACGCCCTCGACCTGTTGGTCGTGTGCGTCGAAGCCGGGTTGGGCTTAGATGCCGGGATGCGCCGCGTTTCCGAAGAGCTGTCGGACACGGCGACCGATCTGTGCACCGAATTCTCGCTGTGCAACTTCCAACTCCAAATCGGCCGCAACCGACGGGAAGTCTTGCACGATCTGGGAATCCGTTCGGGAGTCGACGACCTGAAGGCCCTGGCGGCCATCCTGATTCAGGCCGATCGGTTCGGTTCGAGCGTGGCCCAGGCCCTGCGCGTGCAATCCGATACGATGCGCGTCAAACGCTCGCAGCTGGCCGAAGAACGCGCCCAGAAAACGGCCGTCAAATTGATTTTCCCGCTGGTGCTGTTCATCTTCCCCGGCATCTTCGTTGTCCTCGTCGGCCCGGCCGCGATCTCGATGATCAACAACCTGCTGACGGTGCATTAGGCGAAGATCGGCTCCTGTCATTTCAATCCACACAATCGACAAAGTCCATCACGAATGGACGCCGCCGCGTCGGAAAGTGGGCCGGAAATCACGGACGTGATCTCCTGGGCCCCGAACCGGTGATAAAGTTCCCTGACCCGAAGGTTCGAAACGTGCCAGCCCCTTGCGCGGCACGCCGGGATGCAGGCTTCACAGCCACGAAATGCGTATAATCCTGTTGTCATCCAGCACGCAGCCCGAGATACTATGCAAAACGCTTTGGATTCGAGGAGCACTATGGACCGTGATATTGAAACTGCCGTTGCCTCCACACGTGAATTGCGGTTTGGTTCGGCATGCCATGAGCTGCTGAATGGCCTGCGGCAGAGAACGGCGACGGTCGGAGTGATCGGCCTGGGGTACGTCGGGCTGCCGCTGGCCAACTTATTTCATCAGAAGGGTTTTCGCGTCATCGGATTCGACATCGATCAACGCAAGGTCGACGCTCTCAACGCCGGCAGAAGCTACATCGGACACATCCCCGTCGAACGAGTCGCCGAGCTGATGGCCGACGGCCGTTTCGTCCCCACCGTCGACTTTTCCAAGATTCGTGAAGCCGACACGATTTCGATTTGCGTTCCGACTCCGCTCGACGATTATCGCGAACCCGATCTGTCGTTCATCGAATCGACGGGACGGAACATTGCACCGCACCTTCGGAAGGGACAGCTCGTCGTGTTGGAAAGCACGACCTATCCGGGCACGACAAAGGAAGTCTTGCAGCCGATCCTCGAAGCCGGCAGTGGTTTGCGGGCCGGGGAAGATTTCTTTCTGGCCTACAGCCCCGAGCGCGAAGATCCCGGCAATCCGAACTTTTCGACCTCATCGATTCCCAAGGTCGTGGGAGGGATGGACGCCGAATCGCAAGCCGTCGCCGTCGCTCTGTACGAAGAGGCAGCGGCGAAGGTCGTGCCGGTCTCGTCGATGGAAGTCGCCGAGGCGTGCAAGATTCTCGAGAACACCTACCGCGCGGTGAACATCGCGTTGGTCAACGAGATGAAAGTGCTGTTCGACCGGATGCAACTCAGCATCTGGGAAGTAATCGACGCGGCCAAGACCAAGCCATTTGGGTTTCAGGCATTTTATCCGGGGCCGGGCCTGGGCGGTCACTGCATTCCCATCGACCCG
>DASYAR010000712.1:0-30035 GCA_036501235.1 Planctomycetaceae bacterium | reverse complement strand
GCCAGCGCGTACCGCAGATCGGCCTCTTTCTGAAGCTGGCGGTTGTCGAACCCCGGCAGCCGGCGCCCGAGAAAGATGGTCATCAACGATCCGAAAGCGGCGTAGGACACGGCCGTCACGAGCAGCCAGGGAGTGATGAGCCAGAGGACGGTGGCGAACGCCACGGCCGTAATGGCCGAGTTGAGAATCATCAGCGAGAACGAGAGCAGCGAGGAGGTGAAGATTTTGACGTCTTCGGTGATTCGCTGGTCGGGATTGTCGATCTCGTTGCGGACCTGGATCAGGTAAAAGACCTGGCGCGCGAGGTATCCGTCGATCAGGTGCCCCGTCAGCCACACGCGCCACAACAGCGCCAGTCGATCCTGTGCGTACTGATAGAGGACCGCGACGAGACTTGAACCGGCGAATACGGCGACGTAAAAGGCGGCAAAACGCCAGTAGTGCGCCGTGTCCCGCGCCACGACGGCCGTCATGAAGCCCCGGCCGACATAACTGTTGGCGACGTTCAATCCGTTCAGGGACAGCAGGAGCGCGACGATGAGCCCCATCGCGCCCCAAGCCCGCCAGCGCAGGTCCGATGTCAGAAACGGCAATGTGATGGCGCGCAAGTGCGCCAGCGCGCGGCGTGGAATCGCAAGCATGACTGTAGAGGTTCAACGGGTGGGCAGATTGCCGCCCAGCGCTGCCAGTCTCTGCGGCAATCCCAGTTTCTCGGTTGGGAACGTCGGCACAGGGCCGCCACATGGCGATGCAGGAAACGCAAAGGGCGTGCCTGTGGCTTGCCAAATGGGTCGGCGATCAGTCCGACTGGCTGGCCAGCAGGATCTGATAAATGCGGCGTCCCTCGGCCGTCAGCACGAGCCGTCGATTCTGGGAGTTGACTTCGACGAATCCCAGAGTGAACAGGGACGACATCACGAGCGGGTCGAATTGTCCACCCGACCCCTTCGAGCCGAGCTCGAGCAAGGCCGCACGGTGAGAACTGGGCAGAGCGGCCGACAGATTGTCATCTGGCATGGAGAGACTGGTTTTTTTTCAAAGTCCACGAGGAACAGCTCTTCATCCTTGAACCGGCGTCGATGGGCATCACGGCCGGGCACGGGACGGCGCCGCGTTTCGTCCCTATTTTGACATCACGACATGTTTGCGGGACGAAGCGGAGACGCCATCCGGCAGCTGCAGCTCGCGCAGCCTGCTGCGCAAACATCCGCGAGTGATTCCCAAAATGCGGGCCGCCTGCGATCGATTCCCCCCGGCATGGTGCAGCACGCGCTCGAACAGCCGGGCCTCCATCATTTTCACCGCCTCGGCGTACAGATCCGTGGAATCGGCCCGCAATCGCTCGTCGAGAAACTGTTCGAACATCGGGACGAGCCCGTCGTGCCCACCGCCGAGCGGCCCCGGCGCCGGTTGACGCACTTCGGGAACCAGCGCCTCAACAGTCAGCAGATTACCTGACATTTCGAGCAAGGCGCGGCGCACGACACTTTGCATCTCGCGGACGTTGCCGGGCCACGGGTACTCGAGCAGCCGCTGACGGGCGTCGGCAGCCAGGCAGGGGGCCGGCTTTCCGAGTTGTCCGGCATACAGGCGCAGAAAATGCTCGAGGAGCAATTCGACGTCTTCGGCCCGCTCCCGCAGTGGCGGGACCACGATCATGTAGCCGTTCAGACGATAATACAGGTCGGCCCGGAATGTTTGGGCGTGCGCCATGTGCTCGAGGTCGCGATGCGTCGCCGTAATGATCCGCACGTCGGTCTGGATGGTCTGATTGCCTCCGACTCGTTCGAATCGCTGTTCCTGGAGCAGCCGCAGAATTTTTCCCTGGACGGCGGGCGACAGATCGCCGATCTCGTCGAGAAAGATCGTGCCCCCCGAGCATTGCTCGAATTTGCCGATCCGTTGCCGATCGGCTCCGGTGAAGGAGCCCTTTTCGTGCCCGAATAATTCGCTCTCGAGCAGCGTTTCCGGAATGGCTGCGCAGTTGACGGCCAGAAACGGAGCGTGGGCCCGAGCGCTGTGCTGATAGACGGCCCGCGCGACGAGCTCTTTGCCGGTGCCCGTCTCGCCGCGGATCAGGACGGTGACGTCCTGCGCGGCGACCCGGCCGATGGCTTTGTAGACCTCCATGATCGGCGGGCTGCGGCCAACCAGAATATCGCCGGCAGGTGATTCTCCGTCGCCGTCGGGCAAAGCGCCGGCCAGAGTCACCGGGACGTGCATCAGCCGCCGCGATTCCAAGGCCTGGCGCGCCACGTCGCGAACGTGGGCCAGATCGAGCGGTTTCAGCAGATAGTCGTGGGCGCCGGCTTTGACCGCCTCAATGGCCGTGTCGCTGTCGCCGCCCGCAGTGATGAACACGACCGGCAAGCGGGGATCGCGGCGTTGAATCTCGAGAAAGACTTCCAAGCCCGGCAGGTCGGGAAGCATGACGTCGAGCAGCACGAGATCGGGGGACCGGCTGCACATCAATTCGAGCCCTTCGGTCGCCGTGCCGGCGGTGACGACGGCGCAGGTCTCGCGAAATGCTTCGCGCAGCAAGCGGCGGATCGCGCGGTCATCGTCGATGACGAGAAGTGTGGGCATTATGAAAACGGCAGCAAGATTGGCAGCAAGGAGGGCGCGCAGATCCACAAACATTCTGCACCCACTCGCCCCTGACGTGGTGCTCGAGGCACAGCACTCCGCGCGTCGATCGGCAGCAAAACCTGACCTAGTGTCGCCGATCCAAAGTTCGGCATTGAAGGGGGCAAGATGACAGACGTGTAGGGTTTTTACCTACATGGTAAACCGCGACCTTCCCGGAATTCCGGGGCGCAGCCTATATTTCGACGGCCGCAGGTCGTGGGCCGAGATGGAAGTTCGGGCTTAATCGACCTGGTCTCGAATCGCGCGGCTGCACTGCGCAGGCCCACTGTGGAGCCCCACACGGGGACCTACGCAAAACGGGGTGCAGCGCACTGGCCGCGGAAGACAGCCAGCGCGCTCGGCCCAGCACCCCTCAGACTCGGAGCGACCTGTGCCTCGTGTCGCGAGGCGCACTTACATGCGGGCACTTATGACGTATGGTCGAGTGCGGCGCAAGTTGGTGCTCGCGCTCGGGGGCGCCGGGGCGGGGGCTGGCGGCGGCGGAGCCGCCGTCGCCGGAGCCGGAGCGTCGCTGGGCTGCGGCGCAATCGACCCGTCAGGGTTCGTTGGCGCTACCTGACCACTGCAGGGGCTGGAGGGGGCCGCATAGGTCGTCCCCGTCTGTTGATAGCTCCGCCCATAGTAGCCGTTTCCGTTACAACATCGTCTGCGCGCGTGGGCATCCGTCGGTGCGAGAACGGTGAATCCGACAGCCGTGACCAACGCCAAACCTGCCAGCATGTTCCGAAGCATGTTCGAACTCCCTAAGGTGAATAGCCCGCAGTGAATCGGGACTGCGGCAATCCGTCTTGCCGCCCGAATTGCGAGAGTGTTTGCACTTCGCGTGCCAGAGCCAACGCATCCATACAAATCGAATGGAGACGCCGATGTTGGCAGGTTGTCAGCCGATTCCCCACAGACTCCGTGTCATCGATCACGGAGGTGGCCGTTAATTCACCAGGATGGTTCCAGATTGACCAGAAAGCAGTCAGGTGATATCGATGAACGGGAGCGAGGGGGCCGTGCGCCATAGCGGCTGCAATTCAATACCGTTGCCGCCGGTTCCGGTTTAAACGATGCGACGGGGGACAGCTCAGCGGCGATGCGTTATGGCGCTAACGAAATCATTCAACTGGCCGAGCCCGGTCATTTGTCGTTAAAGAGAAACGACACGGCATGAAAGCTGCGGAATTAATGATTCGTCTGGGCCTCATTGCCCCGTTCGCCGGGCATCCATAAGAATCCCCATCAAGAGAATCGAGGAGATTGAACGTGCTGCTGCTGTCTGATGAAACCGCCGAATTGACCGACATCACAGAACGAATCCAACGGAAGTTTCGAGGCCGCGTTCAGGAATTTCGATTGGACACCGCCCAGGAAGGTCTGATTCTATATGGGTTCACTCGCACCTATTATGAAAAACAGCTCGTGCAGCAGGCGGTGCTCTGCTCGACTGAGCGGCCGATTGCCGCAAATGAGATCGTCGTCGGCTAGATCTCCCCAGCGACGGATTGTGCGTCAACGACCAGCAATCGACCGACTTCCGGCAGCCTAGGCCGATTCGCCAATGATCGAACAGTTTGTCCCACCCCGGATCAGGAACCATGGCGGACAAACCGAACGTGTCACCCGCGCGTAACGCCCGGATCGCGATCGTCGACGACCATCCCATCGTGCGGGCCGGTCTGGCAGCGCTGATCTCTCGCGATCCACGGTTCGAAGTCTGCGGCGAGGCCGACGACGTCGCCGGCGGGTTGAAACTCATTCAGAGCGCCAATCCCGACATCGCGATTATCGACCTGGCGCTGCGCGACGGCAGCGGGCTGGACCTGATCCGCCGGATGAAGACTGCCAAACACCCGGCCCGCGTTCTCGTGGCTTCGATGTATGAAGAAGCCTTGTTCGCCGAGCGCGCCGTGCGCGCCGGAGCCGCAGGCTACATCAACAAGCAGGAGGCGGGGCGCAATATTGTGGCCGCGCTGCATACTGTGCTGGGCGGCAAGATGTATTTGAGTGAAAACCTGGCCTCGCGAATCCTCAACCAGGCGACGGTCGGTCGAATTCCCGCCGGACAAGATCCTGTCACGCAACTCTCGGACCGGGAGTTGGAAGTGTTCACGATGATCGGCGGCGGCACGACTTCGGCAGAGATCGCCCTCAAACTGCACGTAAGCGTCAAGACGATCGACACCTATCGGCAGCGCATCAAGGACAAACTTGACCTGAAAACCGCTGCCGAACTAAGCCGCGAAGCCATGCATTGGATGCTCGAAAATGCGGCGAATGAAATGACCGCGGCGGGCACACCGTGCATGGCGGAGATTGCATTTGTTCGGGGAAGGCGTCCCGCGACCATGTCGCATTTTTGCCCCGGCCGGAGGCGCCATTCGACAGCCTTGCGTGGCAGCCCTGCGACGCCGCCGGCTTTGGCACGAAAGCTCCGCGACTACCGCGGCTTCGCAAAGCGCCGGGGTGCGGCCGCACCTGCGGGCGGCACGACTTCTCCTGCAATTCTCGCCAAATCGCTGTTCTGCATCGCGCGAAGTTTTTCGTCGACGAAATCCCCGGGACGCATCGCGGCACGCTCATCGGCGATCAGGACTTCGTCCGCCCCGAAACGAACCGGCGTGACCTTTCGGCGTTTCAGTCGTTTCTGAAGTTCGACAAACGTGGGCATGGGCAGACTCCCCTGTCGTAAAAGTTCGATCCGTGAGCTGTCGTCCCTGACGCAGAGATTTCGTTGAGCTCAACTTCCCCACTTTAATTGCAAATGGCGGACCAAACGAGCTGCGGATCTGGGACTTGGACTCAAAGCCGATCGGGTCCCGGGCGTGGAATGGCGCCTCAACATTCACTGTGAGACACAAAGCATTTCGATAACGGAATTTGTGGCTGTCCGGGAACTGGCATGGCAAGGGCCACACCTCCGAACATTTTCAGGAAAAACAGCATCACGATGAGTTCGATGCGGCCATCTTTCGCATCAATCCGAATTCCCTCGACGCCACAGCGATCAGACTGGTTGGAAACCGCTCACCAAAAACTGCCGCCATCCCCCATCATCCCCACGCGAGCCACCGGCAATTTCTATCCCATCTCGACTTCGATGAGATGGTCTTTTCCGTCGGCGGCAATCTGCGCCTGGTGGCCGCGCGTTTCCTGGCCATCGACCATGAGGCGGCGGACGCCGAACTCGACGCCCGCCGGGTTTTTCACGACGACGCGCCAAATTCCTTCCGGGCGGCGGAGCACGGCTTCGAATCCGGGCCAATCAGCGGGAATGCTGGGAGAGATTTGCAGCCGATCTCCGGCGATCGAAATCCCGAGAATGGATTCCACCACCACGCGATACATCCAGGACGCCGAACCGGTATACCACGTCCAGCCGCCGCGGCCCACGTGCGGAGGCTGGCTGTAAACGTCGGCGGCCACGACATACGGTTCGACGCGATAATGCTCTTCGCGCTCGGCCGAGTCGCTGTGCAGAATGGGATTGAGCAAATCGAACAAGGCCACGGCCCGGCTGCCACGCCCTTGCAGCGCCGCGGCCTGCACGACCCACGCCGCGGCGTGCGTATACTGACCGCCATTTTCCCGAATGCCCGGCAAGTAGCCTTTGATGTAGCCGGGATTGAGGGACGATTTGTCGAACGGCGGCGTGAACAGCAGCACGAGCTTGTCCGTCTCGCGGACGAGCTGCTCATCGACGGCCTGCATGGCGCGGGTGGTCCGGGCCGGATCGGCGCCCGCGATGACCGACCAGGATTGGACCAGCGAGTCGATGCGGCATTCTTCGTTGCGGGCCGAACCGAGCGGCGTCCCGTCGTCGAAGTAGGCGCGCAAATACCAGTCGCCGTCCCAGGCCGACTGCTCGACGGCCTGCACCAGCGCATCGGCCCGCGCCCGGTAGGAGACAGCCCGATCGCGGTCGCCTCGGGATTCCAGCAGCGGTGCGAAGCGGCGCAAGACGACCGCCAGAAACCAGGCCATCCAGACGCTTTCTCCCTGCCCCAGCGCCCCCACTTTGTTCATGCCGTCGTTCCAATCCCCCGAACCCATCAAGGGAATTCCGTGCGGCCCGAAACGGAAGGCGTGCTCGATCGCCCGCACGCAGTGGGCGCACAGGTCCTCCACCAGCGACGATTGGGCGGGCAGGTCGTATCGTTCCTCTTCTCCGGGCTCGAGCGGCGCCGATTGCAGGTAGGGGACGCGCTCGTCCAAAATCGCCTCGTCGCCGGTCACGGTGACGTAATGGCTGGCGGCCAGCGCCAGCCACAGAAAATCGTCGGAGAAACGAGTCCGCACGCCGCGCCCGCGCGGCGGATGCCACCAATGCTGCACGTCTCCTTCTTCGAATTGCCGTGACGCGGCCCGCAGAATGTGGGCGCGGGCTGCGTCGGGCAGCGAATAGACGAGCGCCATCACGTCCTGCAACTGATCGCGAAATCCGAACGCGCCTCCCGCCTGGTAAAAGGCCGAGCGGCCCCAGACCCGGCAACTGAGCACCTGATATAGCAGCCAGTGATTGACCAGCAGATCCATCGCGGCGTTCGGCGTTTTGATTTCGATCGCCGTCAGCGTTTGATTCCAGAAGCCCCTCGTTTCGTCGATCGCCGCGTGGACTTCCGTGGCCCCCGGATAGCGGCCCACGATTTCCGCGGCTTGTTCCGGCGAATCGCCTTGCCCGAACAGGAAGATCACCTCAACTTCCTGATCGGGCGCGATCGTCACCCGTTTCTGTACGGCGGCACATGGATCGAAACCGGCGCCGGTCGTGCCGGCCAGTTGGGGGCGCTCGAGCGCGGCCGGCCGTTCATAACTTCGATTGCGGCCGATAAAGCCGGCCCGGTCTCCCGTCACGGCATCCGACCCGCCCACGGTATGCAGAAAGACGGATTGATCGGGATAGTCTTCCTGATACGGATTGCGGGCGACGACGGCTTTGGTCGCGGCGTCGATCGACGTCCAGACGTGCATCTGCGTTTGTTCGCGCGTCACCCCCAGCACCAGCTCGGCATAGTAGACGACGGACACCGTGCGCGGTTTCTGCGCTCGATTTCTCAGCTTCAGGCACGCGAATTTGACGGAATCGCGAGGCGCGATCGAGAGCAGCAGCTCGGATTCGATGTCATGCGCCAGGTGCGTGAACTGCGAATAGCCGTGGCCGTGCTCGATGACATACTCGCCCCCGTCGCGAATCGGCAGCGGCGTGAGGTTCCAGACGGCGCCGGTGGATTCGTCCCGCACATAGACGATCTCGGCAGGCGGATCGCTGACGGGATCGTTCGACCAAGCGGTCAATTTGTTTTCACGGCTGTTGCCGGCCCAGGTGAAGCCCCCTCCCGATTCGGTGACAAGAAAACCGAACTGCTCATTGGCCACGCAATTCGACCAGGGGGCGGGGGGCGATTCACCCTGGTTCAGGCGGATGACGTAGCTTCGTCCGTCAGCAGAAAATCCTCCCTGCGAGTTGCCGAATGCCAGGGTCGACTGCGGCGCCGGCGTCGATCGAGCGAGGGGCCGTCGGGCCGGGGGAGGAGGAGAGATTCGAGCGCCGCGCGGGTTCGGCCGTGGGCGGCGTGCCGCGGCCGCTTCCATCTGCCGCGCCAGAGGCCCCCCTTCCCCCGAGAGGCAAATGGCCGCCGTCGCCTGCAGCAACACGATATCTTCCGGCGCGAGATGGGCGCCGCGCAGGAGATAGACGCCGCCGGACTTGTTCATCGGATATTGGATGGTGGTCTGAATCAAATCGAGAAGCTGTTCGTGGAACGAGTCAAAATAGCCGGCCGGGTGATCGTTGAGGACGATCAGATCGACTTTGAAGGCGTGCGCATGCCAGAACTCGTGAGCGAACAGCACCTCGCGCAACAGGCCCCGCTGGTCGGGCTGCGAGAGGCGCAGCAGGACGATGGGGTCGTCCCCCGAAATGCCGTGCCGCCAGAGAGAGGTCTGGCCTTGCCGGTTCGACTTCAGCACGTCCGCCGGGGCGCGCCAGGCCGGATCCGGGAAGATCACCGCGGAAGCCAACCGCTGATACAATTGAATGCTGGCGGGTGACGCTTTCAAACGCTGCAATTCGATCTGGCTGCTGGCCCAGGCCAGCTCGAATGTGCGCTGCACGACGCGCGGATCATGGTATTGATCGGCCAGCGACAATGCCTCTTCCCGGGTATCCGCAAACGCCGTGATAAACGACAAGGAAGCCGCTTCATCGGGCCCCACGCGCACCCGATGCCGGAGGCTGAAGATCGGATCCAGCACTGGGCCCGTCGTGCCAGTCAGGCTCGCGCCGCGCTCGAGCGCGGCGGGCGCGGCGGGCGTGCGCCCCCGCCCGAGAAACTTCAAGCGATCGGTTTCGTATTCGACGGTGGGTTCGGCCGCTGCCGGCAGAGCGGAAACGTGCACGGCCCATAAGGGGGGCTGGGCCGCTTCGCGCGGCCGCCGTCGCGCCAAGAGTGCGCGATGATCGGGCAGAAACTCGGTTTCTACGAAGAGCTTGCTGAACGCCGGATGCGCCAGGTCGGCCGCCGCGGGGGCCAGGGCAATCTCCACGAAGCTCGTGACCTCGATCGTGATCGGACGGTGGCCGTGATTTTTGATCGTCACCTGCCGAATTTCCGAATTGTTCTCGGGAGCGACGGTCACTTCCAGATGTGTTTCGAGGTCTCCGTCGAATCGTCGGATCTCGGCCTTGTCCACCGAATAGGTCACCTCGTAGTCATCCGCCGCCAGGCCCACCGGCAGATGACCGGCCGACCAGAGACGGCCCGATTCGACGTCGCGCAGATAGATGAATTGTCCCCACTGGTCGCGCGTCGCGTCGGCTCGCCAACGGGAAATGGCCAGCCCGCGGCACGTGCTGAAGCCGCCCCCCGCATTGGAGAGCATCACCGTATACTGCCCGTTGGACAACAGATGCGTATGCGGGACCACCGTGTCGGCGGTCGTGATCCGACGGCTGACGGGCTCGGGCGTTTCGGTGAGCGGCGGCGGGGTCGCCGTTTCGTCAGACTGCGGTTGGAACTCCAGGACCGAAACCGGAACCTTCTCTTGCAGCAGGAGCTCGGCCGAACGGATCAGGGGCTGCTCCTGGAAGCGGCGCTGGAGCCGGTGGTCGAGCAAACAGTTCGCCAGCGCCGCGAGCGTCATGCCGTGATGGTGGGCCATGTAGTTATAGACGACGACGCGTCGCTCCCCGGGCGGAACGCGGCTGGGGGTGTAGTCGACGGCGTCGTAAAAGCCCCATTCTCCCCACGCGCCGTCGGCTGCGAGCGCCCGAAAATTTTCGGCCGCCAAAGCCGGCTCCAGCATGCTGGCCAGGGCCGTCGAATAGGGAGAGATCACCAGGTCTTTGGCCAGGCCGCGTTTGAGCCCCAGTCCCGGAACGCCGAACGACTGATAGTGGTAATCCGAGTTCGCCGCCTGGGCGCTGAACGCCGATTCGGAGATGCCCCACGGAACGTGGCTTTGCTTACCGTACGAGATCTGTCGGTGCACGGCGGCCCGGCAGCTCTGGTCGAGCAGCGAATCGTGATAATCGCGCGCGAACAGGGTGGGCATCAGGAATTCGAACATCGTCCCGCCCCACGACAGCAGGCTCTTCGTGCCCTCGACTTCCGTCAGTGTGCGTCCCAATTGAAACCAGTGCCGGTGGTCGACGTCCCCCTTGGCAATGGCCACGAGGCTCGCCAGTCGCGACTCCGATGCGAGCAGATCGTAATGGCCGCGATCGGCCCGCGCCTCGTCGAGGTTATATCCGATCGAAAACAATCGCCGGGCGGGGTTGTACGTGAGCGTAAAATCCATCGCCAGCGCCAGGGCCAGATACCGCTGCTCCAGGCGCTCCAGCCGCTGCCGGCATTGGCCCGCCTGCGTTGCGGCGGACGCCAGCGCGGCGGCCAGCGCGTCGAACTGCGAAGCGGCGTTCGAGGAGCCGTTTCGGTCCACCAGCGCCTCACGGATCGTGCGCACGAGCGGAGCGCCCCATTCCGAAAAGCGCGACAGCTTTTCTACGCTTAACGACGACGAGACTTCGTGCCATAACGTGTTCCACGCGGCACGCGAGGAAGGATCGGTAATCCAGGAAATCCCACCCGCAGTTTCATCTTGGGCAGGCTCGCCGGCGTCAGAAACCGCCGTCGCCGGATTCAGCCAGGGGAGAAACGCCGCCGCATCCCGCTCCCACCCGGCGATCTGAACCGACAGCAATTGCATCTTTTGGGAAAGATCGGGGATGCGGAGGCCGATATCGGTCTGAAATTTCGCGAATCGGGTCGCGAGGTCCTCTCCCAGCGCCTGAACGCGCGCCAACAGGCGTTGCCAACCGGCCAGGTTGCCGGGGGCGGTTTGCGCCATCTGCCGCAGCTCCGCCAGAGACGCTTCCAACTCCGTCAGGGCCTGGCCGCCCAGCCTGGCGCCACGCGGCTGAAACCGGGCGAGCGCTTCTTCGACCAGGGCCACCGCGTCTTCGAGTCCGTCGGGCAAGTGGCCCGAGAGCAAGGGGCCGCGGGCCACGTCCTGCACGCCGCGCGCCGCGGCAATCAGGGAGGCCGCCAGATTGCCGCTGTCGGCGGTCGACGCATAACGCGGTGAGAGCGGCTCGAGAGTTTCGGAGTCGTACCAATTCAAAAAGTGGCCGCGATAGCGATCGAGTTTGTCGAGCGAATCGAGATTGCGCTCGAGCATTTCGAGCAGGTCGTGTATGCCGCAATAGCCGAAATCGCGGGCCGTCAGCGCGGAGATGATGTACAGCCCGGCATTGGTGGGAGAAATACGATGGGCGACTTTATCGCGTGGATATTCCTGAAAATTATCAGGGGGGAGCCAGTGGTCCGCCTCGACCACGAACTCTTCGAAGAAGGCCCACGTTTTGCGGGCGATGCTCCGCAAGAGCTTCCGGTCAGCCCCGCTGAGCGGACCTTCCGCCAATTTCCGGGGACGGCTGATCCAGTGCCCGATCGCCGGAGACACGAACCACGCCAGAAGAATCGGCGCTGCCGCCGGATAAGCCGGCGCTGGGAGGCAGGCCAGTATGACCAGGCTCGCCACCGACACCCACCCCATTTCCCGTACCGACGACCAGCGGTCGGTCTTCAGCCGTCGCTCGGCGGCATCGGCTGTTTCCCATTCCAGCAGATGCCGCCGCGAGATCAGCATCCGAAACAACGTGCGGCCGACGGCATCGACCATCAGACCGGCCCGGTACGGCAGGAATACCACGACGAAGGCGCATTGCACGACCGTGCGAAACAGGTCGCGGCACACATCGCGGAGATGGCGTTGCCAGTCGACTCCCTGCGGCCACGAGGCCAGCACCGACAGCGATTGGACAAAGAGCGGGGCCGCAAGCACGATCAGCGCGGCAATCGTGGCGGTCATCGCCGTCGCAGGGAGCAGCAACCAGGCCGCCAAAAGGCCCAGGCAGATCACCGGCGCCACCAGGCTGCGCCGCAGGTTGTCGAAGATCTTCCAGCGCGACACCAGCGACAGATGATTGGGCTGCCAGCCAGACGGCGTCGGCACGGAAGAAAACAGCCACGGTAAAATCTGCCAGTCTCCCCGCACCCAGCGGTGCTGCCGGCGCGCGTCGGCATCATAGCGCGTCGGAAATTCGTCGAACAATTCGATGTCGGTGACGAGGCCGACCCGCGCAAAGCAACCCTCGATCAAATCGTGGCTGAGGATCTGATTCTCGGGGAACGTCTCGTCCACCGCCGACGTAAACGCGTCGACGTCATAGATTCCCTTGCCGGTATAGCTCCCCTCCCCGAACAGGTCCTGGTAGACGTCGGACACGGCCATGCAGTAGGGATCGAGCCCGGGGCTGTTCGCGCAAAACCGGGCGAACAGCGTCCGGCCCACGCTCGACAGGCTGATACTTACGCGCGGCTGCAAAATTCCATAGCCGCGGGTCACGCGACCGCGGACCGGGTCGAAGTGCGATCGATTCAGCGGATGAGCCAGTGTGCCGATCAATTGCTTGGCGGTGCCGTGCGGCATGCGCGTATCGGCG
This sequence comes from Planctomycetaceae bacterium, assembly GCA_036501235.1. GTDB lineage: Bacteria > Planctomycetota > Planctomycetia > Planctomycetales > Planctomycetaceae > JACQFH01. Next base: position 17,395 of record DASYAR010000712.1, on the reverse strand, counting down.
TCCAGCGTGATGACGAACTTGACGCCCTTCAGGCGGCCGCGGGCTTTGTCGGCGTCGAGAAAGGTCGTATCGTGCGCACCGCGAAGCAGGCGGTTCAATTCGAGCAGCTTTCCGCGCTTGCGTTCCCAGGCCATCCAGACGTGCTGCATGGGGTTCCATTGCCGCGGACGATGCAGCAGCAGGAAACGGTTGCCGTCGGAACCGGCATGGCGGTCGTTCAAGGCCTGCATGCCGGCCTGGGCCTGGCTGAGCAACGGGACGTCGCCCGGCATTTCTTCGGCCGGCGCATCGGCGAAATCGGTGAGCAATGCGAATTGCAGGCCCGGTTCAGGATTCGCCAGATAATGAATTTCCAGGCGTTCGAGATTGGCCCGCAGGCCTTTCTCACTGGTCAACAAAGTAGGAATGACGACCAGTGTTTGAAACCGCGAGGGAATGCGGTCGACGAACTCGAGTTTCGGCAGCGCTCGCGGTCGCAGGACATGGGTCACCGTGGCGTTGACGAGCGCCACGGCCAGGTCGCTGGCCGGGATCAGCGCGAGCAAGCCGGCGATCCAGAGGGCCGCATTCGAAGTGGCGTGCGCCGTCACCAGGGAAACCGTCGCCACGACGGCGGCCACTCCCAGCAACGTGCCCCACCAGACGCTGCCCAGATAAAACAACTCGGCATGGCGGCGGAGAAACCGGTTCATCCAGCGAGTGAGACCGGGGTGATACCCCAGCTGCGGTTCCAGAATGGCCCGCCCTTCATCGATCAGGAAGAATCCGACGTGGCGGCGGCGCAAGTCGGTTTCTTCGCGACGGTCGGATTCGTTCGCGCAGGCGATCGCCGTGGCGGCCACTTTCGTTTCCGAAATCCGGCACCTCTTGGCCAGCTCCTCCACTTCATGCCGGTACTGGTCGCGCGTGCTGAAATCCATGCCCGGATAGACCTGCGCCGGGTCTTGCCGCAGGATCCGCTCGACCGGGCTCACCTGCTCGAAGAAATTCTTCCAGTCGAGCCCGCTCAAGAGCTGCATGCTGGTGATGATGTTGCCGACCGAGACCTGGTCGGCCGCCTGCCGCTGCTGCTCGTGCCGCACCAGTTGATCGACCGCCTCGTGCGGCTGACCGAATCTCTGCGCGACGTCAGCCAGGCACACGCCGGCGCGCTCCGGGTTCGATTCGCGCAGGCAATCGAGCAGATGCACCACCAGCGTGGGCGAATCGAGGGGCATGGGATTTCCCCCCGCCGTCGAATGCTCGGCCAACCATTGCCGGCTGATCTCCGCCGCCTGGCCGCGCAGAGCGCGGCTCATCAGCACGTGGCTGCACAACCGCCTCAGATTTTCGACGAGCACCAGCCGCAGCATGATGGGCACGGCCCAGATCTCCCCGCTGGTGAGATCGGTCGTCCGCTGATAGGCCTCGACGAAATTGACGATCAGGTCCTGGTTCAGGCTGCTGTCGGTATGCACCACCAGTTCGTGAGCCAGGTCATAGACCCGCGGGAATCCCGCCCAGTTGCCATGCTCGAGCTTGGGCAGCTCCTGATAATATTGTCGCGGCAGGTCTTCGCGAATCTCGCGCAACTGCTCTTCGATAATGTGATAATTGTCGATCACCCACTCGGCGGCCGAGGGAATGCTTTCGCCGTTGTGCACGGCGTTCGTGATTTCCTGATAGGCCGCGGCAATGAAACGATGATTACTGTCGAACCGTTCGATGAATCGGCGGTCTTCATGCCGGCGTTCCGACAGACGATGCCCGGTCGCAATTTGTTCGGCATGGGTGGCCAGATGCTCGAGACTGAACGGCTCACCGCGCAGAGGCTGGTCAAGTTGGGGTGGGGTCGTGGTGGACAGAGGGTTCCTCCTTCCCTGGAAATCCTGGCTTCGGCACTGGTGCCGCGACCTAATCGCAAAAGATATGCCACGAGTGGTTTGCGAAGTTTTCAGGAGCGGCGTGTCGACGGCAAAACCTGACATGCGCCGGCGATCGACAGAATGTGACCGGAGATCGGCCAGCTTGGCCGCTTTCGGACCAGATTGGAAATTCCCGTTTCGTTGTATTGACAGGCTGCCGCCTGACTGCAAAGGGGAACGGGACTTGCAGTCTTCAAATTCCGCGCGACCGGTAATTTGCCTGGGCAGAACAATTGTTGGGGCATCGCGTCCGGTTGTGACATTTTTCCGGAAAGCCAAACCGCGCACGGGTTGCTCGCGCCGAGAAATGCTCGCCGGTGATCAGGCATTCAGGGACGACCGAGGAGATGAGGATGCAGCGTTCGACACCCGCGTTCGGCAAAGAAATCCTGGTGATCTTGGGACGCGCCAAGGATTTGTGGGGATTGATCCCGCAACGCCCGCGCTGGACGCTGGCCTTCGCCGCCCTGCTGATGGCCTTTGGCGGGGCCGCGAACACGGCCATCCCGTTGCTCCTGGGTCGTCTGGTCAATTCGGTTCGCAATGTCGAGGGAGCCGAAACCAAAGGCATTCTCGAAGCGGTTGCGTATACGCTGCTGTTGATCGGGATTGCCTACCTGGTCCGCGAGATCCTGCAAGTGGGACGACGGGTCCTGGTGGAAGACACTTGTACCCGGCTCGAAAAACACTTGTTCGTGCGGCTGGTTTCGCATTCGCTGATGACCGACCGGTCTGCGCTCTCACAGGAAAAGATCGGCACGCTCCACGGCCGAATGCTCAGGAACGTCACCGGCAGCGTGCGGTTTCTGCGCATCGGGTTTCTCGATTTCCTCCCGGCCGTGCTGGCAGGAAGTTTTGCCCTCGCCGCCGTCGTCGCCAAGCAACCCTGGCTGGGTCTGGCGACGATCGGCGTGATTCCCATTTCCACTTACATCACGCTGCGGCAACTGATGTCACAAAAGGGAGTGCGAATCCAACTCTTGCGCTGCCGTGAAGAAATGGATGGAACGGTCGTCGAGCAACTCGGCGGGATCGACTACATTCGCGCCGCGAATAAGCATAAACAAGAAACCGCGCGCGTGTCCCGCGCCGCCGAAGCCCTGCGGCGCAAGGAGCTCAAGCACCACTTCGTGATGTCGCTCTACGGCTCGAGCAAGGCGCTGATCGAAGGCTTGTTTCACGTGCTCGTTCTGGGGATTTCGGTCTACCTGGCGACGATCGGGCGGATCAGCATCGGCGACATCCTGACGTTTTCGATGCTGTTCGTCAGCGTGATGGCCCCCTTGGCCGAAGTGCACCGGATGATCGACGAGGGGCACGAAAGCAGCCTCCTCGTGGACGAGCTGCTGAAAATGCTGCACGAACCACTCGACCCCTGCTATCGCAAGACGGAACGGCGCGAACCGGTGCTCGACAACGGCCAGCCGATCATTCGCATCGACAACCTGGCGGTCGATTATGCCATGCCCCGCGGAGGGCGGCGACGGGCGATCGAAGGCGTTTCTCTGGAGATTCACCGCGGCGAAATCATCGGGATCGCCGGAAAATCGGGCTGTGGCAAAAGCACCTTGCTGCGCGCTTTGATGAGGCTCGTGCATCCCAGCGACGGTCAGGCCGAACTCGGCGGCGTGCCTCTGGAATCGCTGGCCTGCGAGCGCTTCGCCGAGATCCTCGGTTATGTGGGACAGTCGCCGTTCGTCTTTTCGAGCACCGTCGGCGAGAATATTGCCTATGAGCGCGAGGGGGCGTCGCTCGATGAAATCCGCAAGGCGGCGCAGATCGCCTGCCTCGACGAAGAAATCATGCAGATACCCGGCGGCTTCAACGCCTTGATCGCCGAACGCGGACAAAACCTGTCGGGAGGCCAACGGCAGCGCCTGGCCCTGGCGCGGGTCATTCTCAAAAATCCTCCCATTCTGATCCTCGACGAGGCGACGTCGGCCCTCGATACGATCAGCGAAGGACGCATTCAGAAATGGCTGGAGGGGGCGCGGGGCCGGCAAACGGTCATCCTCGTGGCCCATCGACTCTCGACGCTGCTGCATACCGATCGTATTCTGGTGTTCGACGAAGGACGCATCGTCGAAAGCGGTCCCTACGATGAGCTCGTCGAGCGCGGCGGAGTTTTCACCGAGCTCGTCCGCAGCTCCGGACAAGGATTGCCGGAGGTCGTCACGCAATCGGCCTGATATCGTCTGCCGGCGATGAACAAAGTACAGGAACTTGCCACAGACGTCATCCGTGGCCATCTGTGGCCTAATTGTTTTAAGCTCTTTGATCGCGACCTTGCGAAAGGATCCATCATGACGCGCCTCGCTCGGTTTCATCGGCAATCCGGCTCAATCCGTCGTGTCTCGGCGATGTTGGGATGTCTTGGAATCGCGGCCTTGGCATTGGCCCAAGGTACGGCCCCATTGAAAAACGACCCATCGAAAAACGACCCGGCGAAAAACGACCCGCCAAAAAACGACGCAGACAAATCACGCGATGATAAGCGGGGCAAGTCGAGCTATGATCAGGTGACGCCCGTCTTGCTCGGCGATCAGTCGTTTAAAGCGATGCGCGCAAAAGACGAAGCGGGCAAAGGCGAGATCGTACTGCGTCAGAAGAAATTGCTCGAGGACCGCTACGATCTGGCGGTTCGCGTCGATCCGCACGTCAAAATGACCCGTGGGAAGCCGATTCCGGTCGGACCGGCGACGCGGTTGCCGAAAGACACGACCTGGGAACAGCTGGCCGCCCTCGAGGCCCACGAAATCCGCACGAAAGACCTGTTTCCCAAGGGATTTCTGCCGCTCCCGCATCCGCGTCACGAAGTCGGGGGCATGGTCTTCCCCCAGGTCGAGGTGAAGGCCCTGTCGCGGCTGGCCCGATTCGATGTCGATTTCGATCTGCCGGAACAGTTTCTGCCCGAATTCCCCCCGGCGATGTTTTTGACGAGCCGCTCCGACCTGGGCGACGTCTCACAAGGCAAATTGGCGACGCTGGATACGTATTACGAGTTGTTCAATGGAATCCTGAATGCGAAAGACATGGAGGGGATGAGGTTGCTCGTGACTCAGTTTCCGCAGCAGCAATTCAACGCGACGGCCGATCGCAAGTCGGCCGATCCCAGCCAGGGAGTGGCATGTTTCGACTGTCACGTCAACGGCCACACCTCCGGGGCGACGCATCTCGTCGGCGACATCCGGCCCCAGTCGCATCGCCGCCGCCTGGACACGACGAGCCTGCGCGGCGTCAACATCCAGCGGCTGTTCGGGTCACAGCGGGCCTTGAAAACGATCGAAGACTTCACCGAGTTCGAGCAGCGCGGCGCTTACTTCGACGGCGATCATCTGGCTGCGGCCGCGAAAGGGGTCAATCCGCTGGAGCGCGGATCGCAGGTGCATTTCATGTCGGAAGTTCAGGAATTGCTCGATTTTCCCCCGGCGCCGGGCCTGGGCTGGGACGGCAAGCTGGACTCGAAGAAGTTCGAATCGAATTCCACCGCGATGCGGGGCCAGAAGCTGTTTTTCGGCAAGGCCCGCTGCGGCGAATGTCATCCGGCCCCTTACTACACCGACAATTTAATGCATAACCTGCGAGTCGAGCGATTTTATAAGGACCAGATGGCCAACGGACTCGTGGCCACCGCGCAGGGGCCGATCAAGACGTTCACGCTGCGAGGCATCAAGGAATCGCCCCCCTATTTCCACGACGGCCGTTTGCTGACGCTCGAAGACACGGTGGAATTCTTCAACCTGGTGCTCGACCTGGATCTTAAGTCCGAAGAGAAATCCGACATCGTGGCGTTCATGCGGCAACTGTAGCCCTTTCTGCAAAGGCAGGTCAATCAAATTTAACCGCTGATGACTTCGCCGCCGTTCGGATGCAGCACTTGCCCCGTCATGAACGAGGCATCGCTGCTCGCCAAAAACACGTAGGAAGGGGCGATCTCTTCGGGCTCGCCGGCACGCCCCATGGGCACATCCGATCCGAATTTCGCGACCTCTTCGGCTTCGAAAGTCGACGAAATCAGGGGCGTCCAGACGGGGCCGGGAGCCACGCCATTGACTCGAATCCCCTGCTTGACCACCTGCATGGCGAGCGACCTGGTGAACGCGACGATAGCGCCCTTCGTGGCCGCATAGTCCAGCAGATGAGGGCTGCCGCGGTAGGCCGTCACCGACGTGCTATTGATGATCACGCCCCCCGGCTGTAAATGCTTGAGAGCTTCCCGAGCCAGGAAGAAATAAGCGAACACATTCGTGCGAAATGTTTTTTCGAGTTGCTCCCGCGAGATATCGGCGATCGATGTCTGCGGATGCTGCTCTCCGGCATTGTTGACCAGAATGTCGAGCTTCCCCATTTTCGTGACGGTCCCAGCCACGACGGCCTCGCAGGTTTGCTCCATTCCCAGGTCGCCCGGCATCAGCATGCACTTGCGGCCCTCCAACTCGACGAGACGTTGCGTTTCCCGCGCGTCGTCGTGCTCGTCCAGATAGGCGATGGCGATATCAGCGCCTTCTTTCGCGTAAGCGACGCATACGGCGCGGCCGATGCCGCTGTCGCCCCCCGTAACGAGGGCGACTTTGCCCAGCAGCTTGCCGCTGGGATGATAGTCGGCCATGTCCGACCGCGGTTTCGGATCGAGCTCTGTCTCGAGCCCGGGCGAGCGATATTGATGCTGCGGAGGACGAAGCACAGTCTGATCGTCAGTTTTCGCGGTCGACATGATCGGTTCTCCTCGATTTGGCAATCGAATGGGGATGACACGCATCCGTGACGCCCTGAAACTCAAGCGGAGACAGGCGCGTCGCAGCAACGGAGAACTTCTCGGGAACTCCGCTTCCGACTCAGCGCCGGTCTCCGGGTGGTTTTCCAGAGGTCGTCAAATGCGGACTTCAAACCCCGCGCCGCATCCCGCCCGAAATCAGGCTCACGAGGAACAACACGAGAAACACGAAGAACAAAATCTTCGCGATTCCAGCGGCGGCGACATACACGCCGGTGAAGCCCAGTACGCCGGCCACCAGGGCGATCACTAAAAAAACCAATGTCCAGTACAACATGATTTGCTCCTTGTGATAAGGTGATTGTGATTGTGACAACTCGGTGATCAGCGCTTTGCGGTCGATTGAGCTCGCTAAGAATCACCCGCATCTCACGTGCCAAACTCCGACTGATCCGCATTGCAAAGACCGACAAATTTGCGGAACGCCCGGCTTTCCTGTGCCGGCAGTGAGATCTGGAGAACAGGGGAGATTGAGCGGGTGGCAACCAGCCGGCACGTCCAACGAGCAGCCATCACGCCTTCGCGGACGCCTTGGGATGGCGTTCGTCACTTTCCGGAGAGGCTTCTCGAGCAGTAGATTTTCTGTTCTCGACCGCCTCGACGTGGATCTGAGCGTCTTTGCCTAACTGCCGATATTTCTCCAGCAAGAGATCCAGCTCTTTCTCATCCAGTTCATCGAGATTCAGCATCGTGTTCTGGGCGGCGCGGGTGGACCGCACCAGCTCATCGAGCTTCAAATGAATGGCGATCGAGTCGCGGTTCTGACTGTTCTGAATCAGAAACACCATCAGGAACGTGACCACCGTCGTGCCCGTATTGATGACCAGTTGCCACGTGTCGCTGAACTGAAAGAAAGGCCCCGTGAGGACCCAGACGATCACCGTCCCCACGGCCAAGACGAATACGGCCGGATGACCGGCGATCCGCGCGGTCCCCCGAGCCAGGTGGAAGAACCGCAAGTTTTCCCGCACATTCATCAGAACACCTGTGAGCTCTTACCAGAGCTTCAATTTCCATCCCAGGATGAATCCCACCCCGATGCAGGCCAGCGCCACCGTTTCGGGGCGTTGCCGCGCATACTCTTGAACGTACGCGGTCAGGTCATCCAAGGGCTTTAATTCGCGCGCCGCACTGTGCCGCGCGGGGACGGATTGTGTTCCCGTTTGTTCTTTTCGTTTGTCTTTGACGCGATTCATGGTCGTTAAGCTCCTGATCTGGAAAGAACGAGTGCGGCCCAAGCGTCCGTACCGGCGCGAGGCCGATTTCCGAGCACCTAGTGTCGCGTGCTGTGCGGAGGGACCGAACGCGGATCTCGCGGGGAATCCCCCAGATGTTTTAATGTTTCTTTCATCCAGTCGACGTTGCATCTCCATTCGGCGCGGGACCGCTGCAGCCAGTCTGGGCCGGGCTTCGCCATCCGGGCGGCGACATACACCACGAGGGACGCGATCGCAGCTCCGACCACCGCCACGCAGAGCATCGCTTGACCGACCGTCAACCGGGTCTCTTCGGCCAGAACGAACGCCACGCCGGCCAAACCCAACGGCAAACAGCTCAGCCCGACCACTGCGAACAAACCGATCAGCAGCAGTCCGTTACGTGCCTTGCGAAACTCGTCCCCCGCGTCGACGAGAAACAACAGCCCTTGCAATTCCACAAGGGCCGCGAAATCGCGGAAGAAATCGGCCATATTTCCCACCGCGCCCCGCGGTTTCCGCTCCGAACCATTTGTTGACGATGTGTTCATTTCCGTTTGATTAACCAAGCCAGGCCAAGTCCCACGCTGAACGCGATGCCCAGGCATAATTTCGGGCGGCTCGTCACCTGCTGTTCGAGGAGTGCGATCCAGGCGGCGCGAGCCGGCTCGTGCGGGGTGCTGGCCATGTCGCGATCTTCCACCGTCACATGGCCGGCGGCCGTCCCCGATTCCAAATATTGACTGATGCGATTGACCAAGATTCTCAATCCGTCGAATGTCGTTTGCCGAACTCGCCGGGGAACCCCGCGGCGTTCTCGTCCTGTCTCTCGGCGGCAGCGGAGGCCGCTGCTTTCCGGTGATTCATGAAGTCCATGCCCCGTTGCATGAGCGCACTGGCGACAGCCCGCACGACCATGGCCGTGACGGCAGACGTCAGCCCCGCCACCGAGCCCGCAGTCGAACCGGCCGCCATGGGAGTCGATTGACCCCTTCGAGAAGCCTCAGCCGCCCCTGCGGCGGAGGTCGCGATCTTCCGCGGCACAAGTAAATATCCCGTGGCCGCAACCGCTCCCAGGCAGACCCACGGATAGCGGCGCACATAGTGCCGCCAATCCGTGGTCTCTCTGGCTCGTTGCGCGAGGTTGCGCACGTCCGTTCCCAAGTTGGTCCGAACGTGCCGCATCTCGCGCTGAATCTCATCGGCCTGCATCGGTGCGCTCCCGCATGTGAAACCATTGATCGAAGGGACCGGCGCCCCGATGAGCCATTACTGACGAGTCGTCAATTTCGACGCACCATCAGCCCCACGAGAAGCCCCGCGACAAGCCCGACTCCGAAGCACATGACGACCGATTCCGACGGCCGCTGCCGAACCATTTCCTGAGCGTCGTCGTATCCTTGCCTCACGTAATCCATAGCATCTTCCGAGGATTCTTGCACGGTTTCGGCGGCGTGCTGCACCCCTTGACGCACGCGCTCGGCCATGCGATTGACGGCCGACGACCCATCCTCACTGATCTCCTCGAGGTACGCTTCAACCGCCGAGCGGGCCGCTCCCGTTTTTCGCTGAATCAGCCCGACGAGTTTGTCGACGTCGCCCGAGAAGCGTTCGACGTCGTCATTCGAGAGCTGCCCCCATTTTTCACGCAGCTTCCCTTTGATTTCGTTCCAATGCCCTTGAAGTGTTTGTTCGTTGACCATTGCATCGCTCCTGTCTGCTGTGCCGGAGAAATCAGAGATGAGTCCAAGCCGCCAAGAAGATCCATTTTCTTCGTGCGTCCGGCCGGCCTCGGAACTTCAAGATGTGGATCAAATGCAACCTGCGTGCCAATAGTCCTGCGGTTGGGTCTAAGGGCTGTATAACGAGCGCGATGCGTTGATTTCACTCATTTCCACCATGAGTCGGAAATCGATACTGGTCGCCTGGCGACCAATCGGACCGTTTCGTTTACTCGAATCGTCCGCTTCCCGGGCAGGTGGTAGATCATGAGCCGCGGCCGGCGTTCGCCGGTGCCCCGAACCGCTGTCCGCACGGGAACTTTGGCGAAACTCATCTGGCGCGGATTACAGGCACAGGCGCCACCCCCCCACGCGCCAACTGCTTGGCATCATGTTTGCAGTTCTCACGCTGTGAAATGTCCGCGTGGATGGGATTGCCCGGTCGCATCGCGATTCGAATCGATCGGCAACCCGGTCCGGCTTTCCAGGATTCCGTCTGTCACTTCGTAAGGAGAATCGCCATGCGTCTGTTCAAACTCTATGGTTCGGCAATCGCGCTCGCTTGCGCGTGCCCTGTGCTGGCATCCGCTGATGACGTCAATCAGAAACCGAATGTCAAGGTGGATGTGGAAGTCACCACGCCCGCCTCCAGCCTGCCCGTTTACAGAGTGCACGAAATGGTCGGCCTGGAAGTGCGCGACGCGGCCGGGAAGAACATCGGCAAGCTCGACGATCTGGTCGTCGAGCTCAATTCGGGCGAAGTGCGTTATGCCGCGTTGTCGTTCGGCGGATTCGCCGGCGTCGGCAATAAACTGTTCGCGATTCCCCTTTCGGCGCTGGCATTCGAGCACAAGACCAAGGAACGAGCCAGCCATTTCATCCTCGACATGCCCGCCGAGAAATTCAAGGCGGCTCCCGGCTTCGATAAAGACCATTGGCCCGATTTTGCCGATCGCAACTGGGCGGCCGAGATCGATAAGTATTATGCCGACGTGAAAGTCGCCAAGAAAAATCCTCCCAAGACGGAAAAGGCCCGGGGCAATGTCGGCGCCTCGTCGCTCGTCCGCGCCACGAAAGTGGAAGGCATGGCGGTGAAAAACGATGCCCATGAAAGCCTGGGAAAAGTCGAAGATCTGGTCATCGACATGCGTCACGCGGATATCCGATATGCGGCCCTCTCGTTCGGCGGTTTCCTGGGATTGGGAGACAAATACTTCGCGATTCCCTGGAATGGATTCACGGTCCGTTCGGATTCCAAAGAAAAAGAGCACCTGATTCTGCATGTCTCCAAGGATCGCCTGAAGAATGCGCCGGGATTCGACAAGAAGCACTGGCCCGACGTCGGAGACCCCCGCTGGAGCACTGAGGTCGATCGCCATTACCAGGATGAATTGCGCGGGACGACCGCCGCGAAAGAGAAACCGGTGAAATAGGCGCGATTCGAGAACGTCTTGCGAGAGCCCAGCGGCAAGGCCGGCGCTAACGGCCTCAGGGCCGGAAGCGCCGCAGCCGCTGCGGCCTGATCTGTCACGGAAGTCTGTCTGGAGTCTTGCCCCCTTGCTTTGTTTCCTCTTGCAGAGGTTCTGCCATGCCCGACAAATTCTCGAAAATCGCGGTTATTCACGCCATTGCCGTCATCGCCAAAGGAATCTGGGCGATCTTGTCGTTGACTGGTTGACTTGAAATGAAACCCGTCGAAAGAATGTGGGCTGAAACTACCGGCCATTCGGACGTCGTCCGCTCTTCACTAAAGGGGCCAATTGCGAATCTTTCACTGTGACTCGTGCGAACAGGCGATCTATTTCGAAAACGTGCAATGTGTCCGCTGTGGTCACCAGCTCGCTTATTTGCCCGACGTCGCGGTCATGGCGGCGTTGGAACCGGCTGGCGACGACCTGTGGCGGCCGCTAGGAAGCGTGGCGAATGGTCGCGCCTATCGCTTGTGCCATCATTTTACTGTGGAGAATATTTGCAATTGGGCGATTCCTGCAGATGACGGCGAAGAACTGTGCTCTTCCTGTCGATTGACGCGGACCGTCCCCGACTTGTCGCAGCCACAGCATCGCGCCGCGTGGGGAGCACTCGAAGCGGCCAAGCGGCGGCTGGTCTATGATCTGCTGACTCTGGGTCTGCCTCTCCAGTTCAATCACGATGGCGCGCCGATCCAACCCATCTTTGAATTCCTGGCCGACGGACCGCCGGGCGCAACGCCGGTTAAGACGGGACATGCCGGCGGGGTGATCACGATCAACATTGCGGAAGCCGATGATGCGGAGCGCGAGAAGAGGCGACTGGCCATGCAGGAGCCGTATCGAACGCTCCTCGGCCACCTCCGGCACGAATCGGGACACTTCTACTGGGACCAGTTGATTCGCGATCGAGAGGCGATTCAGGAATTTCGCGACATTTTCGGCGATGAACGCGCAGACTATGCGGCGTCTCTGGAAAAGCACTATCGAGAGGGCCCTCCAGCCGACTGGCAAAATCACTTTGTGTCGGCATACGCCACGTCGCACCCTTGGGAGGACTGGGCCGAGACTTGGGCCCACTATCTGCATCTGACCGACACGCTCGACACTGCCTGCGAATGTGGATTGACGCTCAAGACGGGGCGGAGCGAACTGCCGGCAACACGTCCCAGGTTCTCGCTGCAGGATGCCGCGGCAACTCCCTTCGAGCGGGTCATCGGCGATTGGCTGGGGGTGACGTTTCTGTTGAATAACTTGAGCCGCGGACTGGGACAGAAAGATCCGTATCCGTTCATCCTCTCGGCGCCGGCCATCGCCAAGTTGGAATTCGTGCACCGCGTCTGCGCGGCGGTCGAAACCACGAAATCCTAATCGCGCCGCAAAGATCGTCCCTCTGCGTGAAAAAAGAGTGGATTGCCGCGGAATCCGTTCCATGTTCGTCCTTTCGCAGTTTCGCAGACCTCATTTTCCGGCCATTTTTACCTGGAATTTTTTCATTTGACATTCCGACTTCCTCTGCTGATAATGGCCGTCGTAAACGCTGCTCGAATCGTGGCAGCCGTCACCGGGTTATGAAGGCCCCTTTGAGTGCAACAATCGCACTTGCAGGGGCCTTTTTTTTGGTATCAAGAACTTGATTTGAAAGACATCGACATGGAACCGATTGCAGACATCTGCGTCACACCGCCGCAATTCGCCGACGCCGGGAATTTCCACGAGAACGAGCTCAAACGGCGAGTGGTCGCCTGCCTGCAGAGTCGGCTACCGCATCCCGTCGCCGGCGTCGAAGTCACGGTGATCGGTCGCACGGTGGTTTTTCGCGGCGATTCGCTGACGGCAGCCGAGAAACGGCTCTGCGACGAATGCTGTCGGCATGTCCCCGGCGTCACGAGGGTCATGGAAAAGAGCGTTGTTTTCGAGACGGCCACCGGTGGTCAATGACCATCGAGGTTCCGGCGACCCGTCAAGCAGGATCATCTTGGGTGATTCGCAGAATTCAACTCGCGGAATTCATCGGAGAGAAATTATGCCCAGCACAACGGCCATCCTGGCGAAACCTGCTGAGACCGCGCTCACGACCCGATCGAAGACGACCATTCTCTCTGGTCCGGCCATCCCGCCGCACCACGGCCCCGCGGCGATCGAAGACACGATTCGCCACCGCGCCTACCTGAAATGGGTGACGCGAGGAATGCCCGAGGGAGACGGCGTGGATTTCTGGCTTGAGGCCGAGCAAGAGCTCTTACTCGGGAAATGACGCCTTCCTAACAGGTACCTGCGTGTCGTAACGTACCGATCAACCGCCGACATGAGCGGCCGACATGAGCGGCCGGTATGAGTGACCGGGTCGAACCGACGAATCACGCCGGCGACGACGTCAGTTGCGAGGTCGCCGGACTGGTTACCGCGGCCTTTCGGACAAACCAGGTCTGGCCGTCGGCCGCAATCATCACCATTCCGCTCAGGCCCTTGGCCCGTTTTAAAGTGGCCAGCGCCTGGACCGGAGTTTGCGCGATCGGGGAGCCGACATTGAGCGAGGTGTTCACTGAAACCTCGACTCCCGCGTGCCTCCCCATGGCCTTCAAGTAGGCATAGGTGAAGGGATCGGTCTCTTCGCGCACGATTTGCAGTCGCGCCGTTCCGTCCCGATGGACGACCGCGGGTATCATCTCATACGCCTCGGGTTTGGCCTGCACCGTGAGCACCATGTAGTTATAGGCGTTGTAGTCGTCCTCGGTGGCGCCGGGAGACAATTCGAAGAATCGCCTCGCCGCTGCAAGGGTCGCCATCGGCGCCAGGGGACGAATCGGCTCGCGGAATTTGACGCGTAGATTGATGGTTTCGAGGGTCTTGGGATTGCAGGGGTTCGCCAAAATCGAGCGGTGCCCCAAGGCCCGTGGGCCGGTCTCCGCCGCGCCTTGATAGAGCCCGACCACGCCGTCCTGGGCCACGAGCCGGGCGACATCGTCCGCAATCCGCTGGCACTGCTGCGGATCCCCCACGTTTCCCAGAAGCTCATAATCGACGTTTCCGGCCGATTCGAGCGCCGTGCTGATCTCCGCCGCGGCAGGAGGCAAGCCGCACCAGAACGCATGTTTCATGGGAGCGCCGGGCGCAGCGCCGGCCCGCAATGCAAAACTGAACGCAGCGCCCATGGTGACGCCGGCGTCGCCCGGGGTGGGCGGGACCCATACATGCAACCGCGTCCGCTTCCCCAGATTACGTCGATACCAGTCTTCGTCGTAGCGATCGAGCAGGTGCATGTTCGCCAAAGCATTGAGGGCGGTTCCACCGCTCAGCACGAGTCGATCGCTGCCCGTTGAGCGGATCAGGTGATCGACGACATGAAACAGCACGTCTTCGAAAACCAATTGTGTGGCCGCCGCCAGATCGACGCGCTCGCGCGTCGCATCGGCATGTTCGAGATTTTCGATTCGCAAGACGGCATCGGGGTCCCACATTTTGTCAGCGGGAATCGGTTCGCCGATGGCCGCCCGCAGAGCGTGGCCGTAAGAATTGCGCTCGCCTGCCAGATGCCAGTTCACCATAGCCCGATTGACATGAACGTGCCCCTCGGCGCCAAAATAGAAGATCTGCCGCAATTGCCGGTAGTAGGGATTCGTCAATCGATCGCGATCTCCCCAGGCGACGGCCCCCATATAGCGGCCTTCGCTGGAAAGGGTGGTCCAGCCGCCTTGCGTCGAGCTGATGATCGAATAGAAGACTCCCAGCGAGTCGCACAAGCTGTCGTTTTTTCGCAACCGTTGCAATCGACCCTTCTCGGCCACAAATAAGGAAATCGCCCCGTCGTCTCCAAAACCGTCGAGCACGCTGACCATCACCGGTCCGTCGCAGCGCGTGAAGGGTGACGTTGCGTACGCAAACGCCGCATGATTTTCATGGTGCGGCATGGCGATCAGGCGTTGCGGTTGCGGCAGTCCGAACTGCCTGGCCAGCCGCGCCGGTGCGGCGCGAGCCCGCTTTCCGTTGTTGAAAAAGTCCCAGCCGGTATTGGAATCTTTGCGGGCTAATTGCAGGCTCCGCGGAAAGTGTTCGATGACGCTGCGAAGGCCCAGGCAAGTCATGCTGGCATAGTTCCAGCTCAACAGGACCGCATGCAGGTCGCTGGGCGTCAGACCCAGGTCCGACAGGCGCTGTCGCAGACAATCGAGACTGTGGGTCGGATATTCGGCGAAATGTTTGATCCCCGAGAAACGCTCTTCCTCGTCATTCGACAGCAGACGTATCCCATTCTTGGCCGTCACTTCCAGCAAAGCCGCGCCACTGTTGTGCCCGGCGACCCCCAATCCGGCCAGGTACACCGTTTCTCCGCGGTCCAGCCGGGCGCGCATGGATTCGATGCGTTCGCGCGCGAAATGGCTGTCAGGATCGAAGACGTGCTGGAACGCAAATTTGGCCCGATACCAAAATCGGCTCGCCGTGTAGAAGAATTTCCCCAAGCGGGGATGGGCTGGACCAAAATAACCGTAGATGCTGGTAATGCTTAGCAGTCCTTTGTGCCGCGGAAGGCCCCATTCCACCGGCACAGACACAAATTCTCCGTTGCGGATATACCAATCGGCCCTGTCCTTCGATCCGTTCATTCTACACGGCCGCCATTCCTCTGGCGACCGTGCCAGCGTGCTTTCTATCCGCTATTCGAAAAACAAGAAGCTCTCGCCTGACTGGGAGGGCTTCCCGGCATCGGCAATCAGGGTCGGTGTCGCCGATACGACTCGATGCCTCGCAATGCTCACCTGAGGCTCCCGACATCACGTCCGGCCGGCGTCAACCTGGCGGAAAATACGCCAACCAGCGCTACCTGACAATGCACACAGCAGAAACGACGACTTTCACTCAATCACCCAGAGCGTGACCGCGTCTTTGTCTTTGATAAATACGCGTTTGCCAGAGATGATGGGGTAGGCGTAGGTTCCGTTCTCCGCGACTTTATAGCTTGCCAGTTCTTTGTACTCCTTGTCGCTGGGTTCGAAAAAATGCAGCATGCCACCGGGCGTTAATGCCACGAGGACTGACCCAGCGTCGACGACCGACCCATAACCACGTGAACCGTCAGTCTTGGAAGTCCAAGCCGTCTGCCGGTTCTGCGTGTTGATGCAAAACAACATGTCACGGTCGGAGATGCCGAAGACCAGGCCGTTCTTGAGAATCGGCGTATTGAATTGGACACCGTTGTCTTTGGTGCTCCACAATTCTTTGGCCGCCAATTCGTCCCCCTGCTTTTCGATCGCCACGGCCCTGACGCCGCGCCCCGCTCCGGAGAAAATCACGGTCGCTCCGTCCACGATTGGAGTCGCGGCGTTGTAGGCTCTTCCCTGTGCTACGAACGGGACCTGCCAGAGGAGCTTTCCATCGGCGACGCTCAAGCCCACGATGCTCCCGGCGGTTTCCGCCACAATCTCAACCGCATCATCCAGGGAGAGGAGGACGGGCGAAGCATAGGCCGTGCCATCACCGGTCCATCTCCACTTCTCGTCGCCAGTCGCCAGGTCGTAGCCCACGATCGCGCCATTCCGCTCGCCGCCGAGTTGCACGATGCAGACGCCATTCACGGCGATCGGTGAACATGATGTGGAAAACCTGGGCAACGAGTCCTGAAATTCCGTTTTACGCCACAACTTCGTTCCGGTGGCAGCGTCCAGACAGGAAAGGGTTCCCTGCACGCCAAAGGTCACAACTTTACGACCGACCACCGTCGGCGAGCTTCTCGGCCCCGAGAAGCCGGAGGCAGGTCCCCTCACGCCCTCAGCCGGGTATTTGTCCTGCCAGTTCTCTTCCCCGGTGACGGCATTCAGGCAGCGAATAATCTCGTTCCCATCCTGCCGAGTGAAGATGTAGAGCTTGTCGTCGACCAATGCGGGGGTGGCGACGCCATCGCCCACTGTCACTCTCCATTTCTGGTTCAACTCTTTAGGCCAGGTGGCGGGCGCATGGAAACCCATCGCTTTCCCATCGCGATTCGGCCCGCGCCATTGGGGCCAGTCCTGCGCGCTTGCGCCATTGGCGCCCGACAACATCGCGTACCCGACGATGACGAACAGAACTTGAGTCGCAGTCTTCATCGCTTTCCCTTTCATGTCGTTATCGGAGTAACAAGGGCGCATTCCGCCCGCCGTCAGTCTAACGGGTATGATGGTGTTTGTCCGTGTCACTCATGCACTCGGTTGCGTTTGGTCGCGAAATGTAGTTGGCTGAGGGTTCCGGGCATGGGGCAACGCGGCCGCCGAAGCGTCGGCGATTGTGCCATCAGAAAGGAATGAGCGAGATCAGGGACTGGCCGCGTTGGGGCCGCTCGAATCTGGTATGGGCT